>NZ_JBVVPC010000088.1:0-12956 GCF_055807355.1 Bradyrhizobium sp. Ken01 | reverse complement strand
GCGGTGCCGGAACGCGGCTGTGGCCGGCTTCGCGCGAGGTGCGCCCCAAGCAGTTCCTGCCGTTGTTCGGCACGCGCTCGACCTTCCAGGACACGCTGTTGCGCGTCTCGGAGGCTTCGCTGTTCGATCGCCCGATCGTCATCACCAACGCGTCCTACCGCTTCATGGTGCTGGAGGAGCTCGCCGAAATCGGCATCGAGGCCGACGTGATCCTGGAGCCGATGCGGCGCGATTCCGGCCCGGCGATCGCAGCCGGCGCGGTGTTCGCGCAGAACCGCGCCAGTGAAGCGATCGTGCTCGCGCTCGCCGCCGACCACGTGGTGCAGGACAATGCCGCCTTTGTCGCGGCGTGCCGCCAGGGCCTCACCGCCGCGAGTGCCGGGCGCATCGTCACCTTCGGCGTCAAGCCGGAGCGGCCGGCGACCGAATACGGCTATATCAGCCCGGGCGAGGTCATCTCCGGCGAGGTGCACGCGGTTGCGCGTTTCGTCGAGAAGCCGGATGCGGTGAAGGCGGCCGACTACGTCAATTCCGGCTATCTCTGGAACAGCGGCAATTTCATGTTTCCGGCCAGCGTGCTGCTCGACGAATACCGCAAGGTCGATCCGGCGAGCGTGGAGGCGATTTCCAATGCTGTTAGCAACGCCGGCCGCGATCTCGGCTTCGTGACGCTGGAGCCGGAGGCGTTCGGCGCGGCCAAGGCGATCTCGATCGACTATGCGGTGATGGAGAAGACCGCGCGCGCCGCGGTGGTGCCGGTGTCGTGCGGCTGGTCCGACGTCGGCTCCTGGCACGCGGTGTGGGAATTGTCGGACAAGGACGCGCAAGGCAATGCTTCGCATGGCGCCGCCGTGTTCGAAGATAGCCGCAATTGCAACGTCACCACCGATGCCGCGCTGGTCGCACTCGAAGGCGTCGACGATCTCATCGTGGTTGCGACTGCCGATGCGGTGCTCGTCTCGCGCCAAAAAGATGCCAACGGGCTCAAGCGGCTGGTCACAAAACTCAAGGCGGTCGCGCCGAAGGTCACCGAGGAGCACCTCAAAGTGCATCGGCCCTGGGGCAGCTACCAGTCGGTCGACAATGGCGAGCGGCACCAGGTCAAGCGCATCGTGGTCAAGCCGGGCGGGCGTCTGTCGCTGCAGAAGCACCATCACCGCGCCGAGCACTGGATCGTGGTTCGCGGCACCGCCCGCGTCACCGTCAACGAGACCGTCAAAAGCGTGCACGAGAACGAGTCGATCTACATCCCGATGGGCGCGGTGCACCGGATGGAGAACCCCGGTAAAATCATGCTGGAGCTGATCGAGGTCCAGACGGGAAGCTATCTCGGGGAAGACGACATCATCCGGATTGAGGACGACTATCAGCGCTCGTGAGCAGAGTTTCGCTCCAACATTCCGCGAACATTTGGATACTGTCCTGTGAACTGCGATGATCGGAACAGGCTGTTATGACCGACGCCACGCACATGATCCGCAGCGGCGGGCTCACCGCGACCATCAAGGCGCAAGGCGCGGAGATGTGTTCGCTGGCGAGCGATGCCGGCATCGAGTTCGTCTGGCAGGCGGAGCCGGCCTGGCCGCGCCATGCGCCGCTGCTGTTTCCGATCGTCGGGCGCCTCGCCAATGACGAATTGCGGCACCGGGGCAGGACCTACCGGATGACCCAGCACGGCTTCGCGCGTGACAGCCGCTTTGCGTGGGCGGAACGTGGCGCAAGTCGCTGTGTCCTGGTGCTCGAAGACAGCGAGACGACGCGCGCGCTCTACCCCTTCGCGTTCCGCCTGACGGCAACCTATGCGCTCGACGAATCCGGTCTCGATCTTTCACTCGTGATCGCGAACACCGGCAAGGAGATATTGCCGGCCTCGCTCGGCGGGCATCCCGCTTTCAACTGGCCGCTCCAACCGGGGTTGGCGAAGCAGAGCTACGCGCTGAGCTTCGCGAACGCAGAGCCATCGCCCGTCCGCCGTCTCGATGGCGGCTTGCTGCGCCCGGCAACGGAGCCGAGCCCGGTCAAAGGCTCCGTGTTGCCTCTGTCCGAATCCCTGTTCGTTGACGACGCAATCATCTTCGATCGGATCGCGAGCAATTCAGTCCGCTATGCCGTGGAGCAGGGCGCCTCCACCGGGCCGTGGTTGAAAATGTCATGGCGCGGCTTTCGCGAGCTTGGCGTCTGGTCGAAACCATCGGGCGCGCCGTTCCTCTGCATCGAGCCCTGGCGCGGCTATGCCAGTCCGGTCGGCTTCGACGGCGAATTCACTGACAAGCCGGGCCTGATGCACATCGCGCCCGGGACGGAAGAGCAATTGTCATTTCGGGTTGAGGTTGGATCGTCCTGAGGCCGGACGGTCTTCGCGCATCTGAAGTTCTCAGATCTCGATCCGCGTGAGGTCCTCGCAGAGCACGACAGGACCCGAATAGTCCCGCCTGACATCCGCAAGCAGCGCATTGAGCATGGAATCGTCGGTGCGAGGCCGGTGATGGGTCAGCGCGAGCTTCTTGACGCCGGCGTTGGCCGCCACCTTGCCGACTGTATCGCCGCAGGCGATCGTGAATTTCGCAAGCCGGCGCAAGTGCTCGTTGTCGATCTCCGGCGTGGCGAGGAAGCAGCACTGGACCAGCAGGTCAGCTCCCTCGGCCAGTCGCTCGAGACCAGGGCAGGGCACCGTGTCGCCCGAAATTGCGATGACCTTGCCCTCGGCCTCGAAGCGGTAGCCGAGACACATCCAGCGTGCGAGGAAGGCCGGCGACATGTCGAGGCCGTCGCCATGCGAGACGAGTTCGGCGCTGATCTTCCAGCGCCCGGTGTCGAGAACGGGGCCCGGTATAATGTCGGTCGCGACGACTGGTTTCCAGCCGCCGAAGCTCGGCTCGCCCTGATCGCGCCAGGCGATGTCCTTGTCGTAGACCTGCGTGACCAGCGTATTGACGAGCCGTTCAGTATCCGGCGGACCATAGATGCGCAGATCGTCCTTGCGCCCGTGCAACCATGAATTGAGCATCACGTCGTAGAGGTCGCCGATGTGGTCGAAATGGTGATGGGTGAGAAAGACCGTATTGATGGAGCCGAGCGGCACGCCAGCCTTGCTGAGCTGCACCATGACGCCGCGGCCTGCGTCGATCAGGATGTTTTCCTCGCCGAGCCTGATCAGCGTGGTCGTCGCCATGCGGCGCGGGTCCGGGCGCGGGCCGCCGGTGCCGAGCAGGATGACTTCCATGGCGCTACCTCCTGGGGCAGACTTTTCGGGGCGTTACAGTAGATTTGAAGCTCTTGGCGTGGCAAGCGGCCGCGGGATGGGCTTCAGCCCGCACAACAGCCGCTCGTACGAGGCCCCCGAACATGCTGTGCGAGATGAGAAGTGTGGGCCAATTCATACTTAATCCAGCTGGATCGTGACCAATGTTGTTTGGGCGCGCTAACGCGCCTAGTATTGCAGCAGGCAATTCGAGGGGGCTCGAACAAGTCGTGAATGTACGTTCACAGGACGGCGCGCTCGGCGACCTGAGCTTCCAGGTCGGCCCGCAAGCACACAGGACATCCAACATCGTGGCTGATTCCTCAGGTCAGGAATTGCGTGTCGCTGGCCGCGAGCGGCTGATCGTCGTCGAGGACGATCCGGTGACGCGGACGATGCTGGTCGGTTATTTCAGCGAGAACAATTTCGACGTGGTCGGCGCCGGCTCCTGCGCCGAATGCCGCCAGGCGCTGCGGACGCGGACCGATCTCGTCTTCCTCGACCTGCAGCTGCCCGACGGCGATGGCTTCGATCTCGCCAAGGAGATCCAGGCGACCAGCAATGCGGGCATCATCTTCGTGACCCGCCGTGACACCGACGTCGATCGTATCCTCGGCCTCGAGATCGCGGGCGACCACTACGTTACCAAGCCGATCAATTTGCGCGACCTGCTCGCACGCGCGCGAAGCGTGCTGCGGCGGCGCTCGATCGACCGCAAGGCGGCGCGCACCCACAATTCGATCGCCTTTGGCGACTGGATCATCGACCTGACGCGGCGCGAGCTGCTCGGCAGCGACGGCAAGCCGGTGGCGCTGACGCGCGCCGAGTTCGACCTGCTCGCGGCGCTCGTCGGAGCCGACGGCAGGCCGCTCAGCCGCGACTATCTGATCGAGGTCGTCAGCAACCGCCAGGCCGAGGTCGACATCCGCACTGTCGATGCCCTGGTGGCGAGACTGCGGCGCAAGCTGGTCGGCAGCGGCACGCCCGTCATCACCACCGTCACCGGCGTCGGCTACAAGCTCGCGCTGAGCGAGCGGCTCTAGACTCGGGCGCAGCACGAAATGGTGCCGGCGGCGCCATCGGGTTCAGCCACTGAAGCCGACCAGGAACCGAATCGCGAGAAAGGCCGACAAGGCCACGGCGCCGGTCGCGACGATTGCAAACAAAACTCTCAAACTATTGTGCATGATCTCTATTCAGGTTCGGTTTCAAAGTTCGGTTTCAAAAATGTCGTTCGTCCAACCGCTGCTCGTCTCGAGGCAGCAACTCTAATTCTATTGGCGTGATGCGACCCGTTTCCACTTGGCTTCGACGCGAGCCTTGATGAGGCGGACCCGGGCTTCCTGTGCTGCCCAGTATGCCCTGCTCGCTGCGGCCGTGCCTTGACGGTAACGCGCGTAAACGTCCTTCGGCCGTGCCGGTCCCTTTTGATTGTGCACTGACTTCTGATGGTCCGCTGACTTCGAGACGGCGGGCGGCGTAGTTGGTGCCGGTGCCACATCTGGGACGGCCGCAGCCTGGTTTCCCACGCTCGTCGAGTTCATGGAGACGAGACGGTTGCGGGCGCGATGACAATAGACCTGCGAGCGCGGAGTCATGGACTCCTCGTCATGACCGGCTCGATATTTCATCAGGGCACGGCAAAGGTCCCCGCCCGCCAGGCGCCATGCGCGGCTCAGATAGAGAACGCCGTAGTGGATGTTGATGTCGGGCTCTGCGAGCTCTGCGTTATTCCCCCGGAATCCGAGCATCGCTGCCGTTTCGGGCCGAACCTGCATCAGGCCGATCTCGCCGACGGTGCCGATGGTGGCCGGATTGTATCCGCTTTCAACGAAGACGACGGCCTCGGCGATGTCGGCGGGCAGATCGGTCTTGGCCGTTTCTCTTTCGATGATTTTTCGAATCGCTGCCCGCGATGCCGGCGTCTCTCCAGCGCCGAGATCTGCATCGTGACCGCCGGCCGCCAACGCCGGTTCCACGCCGTCCTGAGCGTGCACGAAGGGGGACGCCAACCAAAGCACAGCGATCGCAACGTGTGTCCACGTCGCGCGGGCATTGATGTGTGTTCGATCCCGCAGCATGGACCACGTATTATATCTTTCGAGTTAACAACCGATTTTCTGACGGCCCGGGGGGCCGCCCGGCTCGGACGGCGCGAGCGACCGGCGGCGCAGCGAGGTTATCGCGACCGCGAGCTCTGGTCGGTTGATGTGCTTGGCGCAGCCCCGGCCAATTTGTCGTCGACCGCATAGAGCGTGCAGGTGGGCGACCATTTTGTGCAGGCGGCAAGTGAATCGCGCTGGGCGTCGTCGGCGGTCGCGCGCCCCGAACGCCAGCCGTAACCGCCGTTCGGCGACACCGCAAAAGCCTTGTGCTGCATCGTGCTGGCGAGATAGCGCGCGAACTCGGCCCGCGCGGCCTCGCTGAGCTGGCCCGGCGGCGGGAGCGGATCGGGCGGGCTCAGGACGTCGTGGCCGAGACCTCGTTCGCGCAGGAAGGCGTCGAGATACGGCGTCCATTGGGGACGGCTCACCACCGAATAGAGATAGTGGCCATCGTCGCCGTAAGGCGGCGCTGCGACGAATTTCGCGTTGCCGCCATTGGCGCGAAATCCGTCATGGAGGCGGCGCGCGAGGTCGGGACCGAAGTAGGAATCGTTGCTGGCATAGACCCACAGCATCGGCGCGCGCGAGGTTTTGCCGAACGTGGCGAAGGCCTGCACCAGCCCGTTCGGATCGCAGACGTCGTCACCGTCGCGCGAGCCGCGCCCGCCGGCAAAGCTGATCGCGGCGGCGAGACCCGCTGGCGCCTGCGCGGTCAACGCGACGGTGGCGAACCCGCCCGCTGAATGGCCGGCCGCGATCATGCCCGAGGTGGTGACGTCGGCCCTGCGCGCCATCGCCTCGATCGCCGTGCGCAAATCCGCAACCGCGACCGCCGCCGCCGGCAGATAAGCGGCATTGGCGCAGCCGCCGACGCTGTCGACGCGCCCGCCGGGCGAGGTGCCGTAGCCGCGCCGCATCACGATCAGCGCGGCAAAGCCGCGCCGGGCATATTCGAGAGCGATGCCGTAATATTTGTGCGCGGACATCGTCGCGCGATCGTCGAAACTGCGCGGCGAGCCGTGGCTGAGCAGCGCGAGCGGATAGCGCCTGGTCCCGGCCGGCCGGACCAGGAACGCCTCCAGCCCCTGCGGTCCGGCCTCGGCCATCGGGATACGCAAATCCTCGGTGTAGAACTCCGCGGCGACCGCATCGGGCGCGATGCCAGCCGTCGCAAGCCGGGCCATCAGAACAACCAACAGCCTCTGAAACAGCGTCATGCCCCGACTCGAAAAGCCCCGATCGAAAGACCATAGCATGATCTCAGGAACGGCCGCCCCATCGCGGGTGTTGTGCCCTTGGCGGGGGCTTGGCCGATGCTATGGTATCGCGCAATTCTACGACAGGACGAGGTATATCCAGTGGCTGATGTTCATCCCGCGGCGGGCAAGCAGGCCTCGCCGGACGCGCTCACCAACGTTCCGCGGCTGGTGACGGCCTATTTCGCCGGCAAGCCCGATGTCGCCGATCCCGCGCAACGGGTGGCGTTCGGCACCTCCGGCCATCGCGGCACCTCGTTCAAGACCAGCTTCAACGAGGGCCATATCCTGGCGACGACGCAGGCAATCTGTGATTACCGACGTGAAAAGGGGCTGACCGGTCCGCTCTTTATCGGCATCGACACCCATGCGCTGGCCGAGCCCGCGCTGGTCAGCGCCGTCGAGGTGTTCGCGGCCAACGGCGTCGACATCATGATCGACAAGGACGGCGGCTATACGCCGACGCCGGTGATCTCGCATGCGATCCTGACCTTCAACAAGGGCCGCACCTCGGGCCTTGCCGACGGCGTCGTCGTCACGCCCTCGCACAATCCGCCCGAGGACGGCGGCTACAAATACAATCCGCCGCATGGTGGACCGGCCGACACCGACGCGACCTCCGTGATCGAGAAGCGCGCCAACGCCTATCTCGCCGACGGCCTCAAGGGCGTGAACCGCATCGACTACGCCAGGGCACGCAAATCGGCGAACGTCCACGCTTATGACTACGTCACACCCTACGTCGCCGATCTCGGCAACGTGGTCGATCTCGACCTCGTCAAATCCGCCGGCATCAATATCGGCATCGATCCTCTCGGCGGTGCCGCCGTGCACTACTGGCATCCGATCATCGAGCGCTACGGCCTGAAAGCCACGGTCGTGAACGAAGCGATCGACCCGACGTTCCGCTTCATGACGGTGGACTGGGACGGCAAGATCCGCATGGACTGCTCCTCGCCCTATGCGATGGCGAGTCTGATCGCGATGCGCGACCGCTTCGACGTCGCCTTCGCCAACGACACCGACGCGGACCGCCACGGCATCGTGACGCGCACCGGCGGCCTGATGAATCCGAACCATTATCTTGCGACCGCGATTTCTTACCTGTTCGCGCATCGCCCGAATTGGGGCAAGGACGCCGCGATCGGCAAGACCGTGGTGTCGAGCTCGATCATCGACCGCGTCGCGAAAAAACTCGGCCGCAAGCTGGTCGAGACGCCGGTCGGCTTCAAATGGTTCGTCGACGGTCTCCTCACGGGCGGCTTCGGCTTCGGCGGCGAGGAGAGTGCAGGGGCCTCGTTCCTGCGCCGCGACGGCACCGTGTGGACCACCGACAAGGACGGCATCATCCTCGGCCTGCTCGCCGCCGAGATCATGGCGAAGACCGGCCGCGATCCGAGCCAGCTTTTCAACGACCTCACCGCCGAGTTCGGCGTGCCCCATTACGCGCGCATCGACGTCGCCGCCACCACGCCGCAGAAGAACATCCTGAAGTCCGTCACGCCCGAGCAGCTCGGCCTGAAGGATCTCGCCGGCGATCCCGTCCGCGCCACGCTGAGCAAGGCACCCGGCAACGGCCAGCCGTTCGGCGGCATCAAGGTCGAAACCGATTTCGGCTGGTTCGCCGCGAGGCCGTCAGGCACCGAGGACGTCTACAAGATCTACGCGGAGAGTTTTCGCAGCCCCGAGCACCTGAAGCGGATTCAACAGGAGGCTCAGGCAGGATTGGCGAAGGTGTTCGGGGCGTAAGGCGTCAAGCCGAAGCGCGTGCCGCCTTTCCGACCAAGGGAAGGCCTCGCCGTATCACACGGTGTCATCGCCCGCGCAGTGTTTAGACCGGAGACATAGCTGACGCTTGTTCGGACACATCACTGACAGGTTGGCCATTGGTCAAGTCGATTGATGCGACCTGCCAACTGGCGAAGAAGATTCCGTAATGGCCGTCGCGGTCGAGCGGTCTGATGGCGAGCCGCTCGCCGCAGAAGGCTTGTGGGACTTTCCACATTTGTCCCCGGAAGGAGATGTAGCTCCGAGTCGAGGAGACGGTGCGAACGATCTCTCCGGCATCGTATTGGACCTGCGGAACTCGTTCCGGCATGGCGCGAGAACTTGGCCGGTAGCGATCGGCGGGGACCCCCATGCCGAGACTTTCATGAGGCCGTTCCAGATTGTAGAGCATGCGCCAGCTATCGAGGGCGTCTTGGACTTCCGCCAAAGTGCGGAACGCGCGCAGAGCAAACACTTCCGCGTTCAGGCTGCGATGGAAGCGTTCATTCTTGCCCCGGCCCTGGGGATGGCGCGGCCTGGCATGCACCACCCTGATGCCAAGCTTGAGCAGCCAGACCTTCAGCGCGGTCCAGCGAACGCCAGACGTGTCACCCCAAGGGGAGCCATTGTCGATGTAGAAGGCCTCCGGCAGGCCATAACGGCGGAAGGTATCGACCAGATGCTTCTGCACGGCGGGACGCTGCTCATTGGCGCATGCCTCCAGACACACGGCATAGCGCGAGTGATCGTCGACCATGGTCAGCGAATGACAACGCGTTCCGTTGGCAAGGGGCATGTGGCCCTTGAAGTCCATCTGCCACAGCTGATTGGGCGCCTCCTTCTCAAAGCGATGGCCTGGAGGGCTCGGCGGGGCCTTCTCACTTGGCTTGATCCGCTCGTTCCGGCACAGGATCTGATGGACCGTCGAAGGCACAGGCACAGCCTGGCCTTCGCGCTTCAGGCAATGGGCAATCTTGCGCGCACCCCAGGCTGGATGCTGGTCACGCACAGCCAAAACCTGCGCCTCCACAGCAGGCTCGCTGCGTTTGGGCATCCGCTTCGGACGACGGGGCTGATCCGCCAGTTCATGGTCGCCAGCCTGCCAGCGCCTCAGCCATTTGTAGCCCACATCAGGACTGATCCCGAACCGCCGGCACAGCTCTCGCCGGTTCGTTCCCTCCTGCAAGGCAAGTCGCACGAACTCTCGTCGTTGATCCATCACCGACACCTCGTTCCAGGGCATGGACGGCCTCCCGAATCGACCAGACCAGCCCATTTTGATGTGTCAGCTATGTCTCCGAACACCTGTCAGTGATCTGCCCGGTCTAAACAGCAGGCGGGCGATCCAGTACTCCGCGGCGGAATTGTCTGAACCAATGACCGCCGCGGAGTACTGGATTCCCCGCTTTCGCGGGGAATGACAGTCGAGCTAGCCTTGTATACATCGTGCTAAATTTAGGTATTATAGTACGCCATATTCGGCCTTGAACGATTTCGCCCTTTCGCTATTGTATACATCAAGTATCCATAAGCTTTGGGAGTGAGACCGGTGACAAAACCCTTCCCGATGAACGCCTGGTATGCCGCCGCCTGGGACGCCGACGTGAAGCCGGCACTGCTGCCGCGGACGATCTGCGGCAAGCACGTCGTGATGTACCGCAAGGCCGATGGCTCGGTCGCCGCGCTCGAGGATGCCTGCTGGCACCGCCTGGTGCCGCTGTCCAAGGGCCGGCTCGAAGGCGACACCGTCGTCTGCGGCTATCACGGCCTGAAGTACAATGCGCAAGGGCGCTGCACCTTCATGCCATCGCAGGAGACCATCAACCCGTCGGCCTGCGTGCGCGCCTATCCCGTGGTCGAGCGTCACCGCTACATCTGGCTCTGGATGGGCGATCCCGCGCTGGCCGATCCCACGCTGGTGCCCGACCTGCACTGGAATCACGACCCGGCCTGGGCCGGCGACGGCAAGACCATTCACGTCAATTGCGACTACCGCCTCGTGCTCGACAATCTCATGGACCTCACCCACGAGACGTTCGTGCACGGCTCGTCCATCGGCAACGAGGCGGTCGCAGAGGCGCCGTTCGACGTCACCCATGGCGAGAAGACTGTGACGGTGACGCGCTGGATGCGCGGCATCGAGGCGCCTCCGTTCTGGGCGAAACAGCTCGGCAAATCCGGTCTCGTCGACCGCTGGCAGATCATTCGCTTCGAGGCGCCGTGCACCATTGCCATCGACGTCGGCGTGGCGCCAACCGGCACCGGCGCGCCCGAAGGCGACCGCTCGCAGGGCGTCAACGGCTTTGTGCTCAACACCATCACGCCGGAGACCGAGAAGACCTGCCACTATTTCTGGGCCTTCGTGCGCAACTATCAGCTCGGCGAGCAGCGCATCACCTCCGAGATCCGCGAGGGCGTCTCCGGCATCTTCCACGAGGACGAGCTGATCCTCGAGGCGCAGCAGCGCGCGATGGACGAGAACCCGGATCGCATCTTCTACAATCTCAACATCGACGCCGGCGCGATGTGGACGCGCAAGCTGATCGACAAGATGGTGGCAAAGGAAAACCCGCCGCAGCACCTCCAGGCCGCGGAGTAAGCCGACATGGCCGAGCGTGAGGTCGACCGCTCCGTCTCGCAGACCGTGAAGGCGCAGCTGGCGCTGCGCGACCAGCTCCTCTCGGGCTCGTTGCGCCCGGGCGAGCGCATCTCCGAGCTCCAGGCGGTGGAGACCACCGGCGCCTCGCGCACCCCGGTGCGCATGGCGCTGGTGCGGCTGGAGGAGGAGGGCCTCTTGGAGGCGATTCCTTCCGGCGGCTTCATGGTGAAGGCGTTCTCCGAGCGCGACATCTCTGATTCCATCGAGCTGCGCGGCACGCTGGAGGGGCTCGCCGCGCGCTTTGCCGCCGAGCGTGGCGTGTCCGCGCGCGAGCTCGAGCCGCTGAAGGAGTGCCTCGCCGCGATCGACGAGTTGTTGCGCCAGGTCCCGATCTCGGTGGATGCGTTCTCGTCCTATGTCACGCTGAACGCGCGCTTCCACGCCCTGCTCACCGAATTGTCGCGCAGCCCGCCGCTGATCCGGCAGATCGACCGCGCCTCGGCGCTGCCGTTTGCATCCCCGAGCGGCTTCGTGATGGCGCAATCGGCGCTGCCCGAGGCACAGCAGATCCTGATCATCGGGCAGGAGCACCACCGCGTCGTGATCGACGCGATCGAGAACCGCGAAGGCGCGCGCGCCGAAGCGGTCATGCGCGAGCATGCGCGGCTCGCGGTGCGCAATCTGCGGCTCGCGCTGCGCAACCGGACCCATCTCGACCTGCTGCCGGCGCTCGCGCTGATCAAGTCCGCAACCGATTGAGGGGAGTGCCATGCGCTTCATCGAAACCTGGAGTCCCGCGACGCTCGTCTCGACGCGCGATCTTTCGGCGGGCATCCGCGAATTCCTGATCCGGCCGGACCAGTTCGATGGCGCTGCCTATCCGGTCGGCAGCCACATCAATATCAGCGTTACCATTGACGGGCAGCCCGAGACGCGATCCTATTCGCTGGTCGGGGAAGCGTCGTCGCAGGGTTTAAGGATCGCGGTGCGCCGCGCCGAGGATTCGCGTGGCGGCTCGCGCTATATGTGGTCGTTGCAGCCGGGCGCGCGGCTCGACATCACGACGCCCGCCTCGCTGCTCGCGGTCGATTGGGCGCGTCCAAGCTACTGCCTGATCGCTGGCGGCATCGGCATCACCCCGATCCTCGGTGCGGCGCAGGCGCTGGCGCGGCGCGGCGTCGATGTCACGCTGCATTACGCGGTGCGCTCGCGCGCTGAGGCCGCCTATCTCGACGATCTCGCCGCAACGCTGGGTGATCGCCTGGTCGTTCACGCCAGCGATGAGGGCAAGCGGATCGATCTCGACGCCCTGTTCGCCTCGGTGCCCAAGGATGCGCTGGCGCTATTCTGCGGCCCGATGCGGATGCTGGATGCCGCGCGCCACGCCTGGATCGGCGCCGGGCACCCGCTTCCCGATCTTCGCTACGAGACCTTTGGTTCGAGCGGCACGCTGCCGACCGAGACATTTCGCGTGCGCCTGAAAGGCTCCGATGTCGAGCTGGAGATCCCACGCGAGCGCTCGATGCTTGATGTCCTCAACGCCAGCGGCCACGACGTCATGTACGATTGCAAGCGCGGCGAATGCGGCCTGTGCGCCATCGACGTGGTCGCCGTCGATGGCGAGATCGATCATCGCGACGTCTTCTTCAGCGACCATCAGAAGCAAAGCAACCAGAAGATCTGCGCCTGCGTCTCCCGCGCCCGCGGCACGATCACGGTGGATACGCTGCTGCGGGCGGATGCGGTCTGAGGGGGTAGGGCGTCTCCTCATACGCTTACCCCACGAAGGCAGGCCTTGTCCGCCCTGTCTTCGGGGGCCGGCACTCTTGGTCGAGCCGAGACTGCGTCGTCGCCGTAATACTAATATCCGCCGCTGTTACCATTCTGTCACGGATTTGGACGCTGCTTGTGCCCTAGTGTCCTGAACCAGAAGTTCGGGACATCGGGTCGTGTTTTGCCGGGGCATTGTATCGGCAGAAGCGTTCGAT
>NZ_JBVVPC010000087.1:0-13579 GCF_055807355.1 Bradyrhizobium sp. Ken01 | reverse complement strand
CAGCCTCCATCCTTGGCACGGCGACGCGAATCTACTGCGAATCTATGATTGCGAACTTGTGACTCAGGACACTAGAGGCTATGGCAACCGTGCTCGACGTACGCCTACGGGCCTATGTCGGGCGCGGCTCGCCCGCCGATGAGCGGCTGCTTGCGGAACGTTGCGCCTTCGAAAACGAGGTGAGGCGGTATTTTACCCGGGCGCAAGAGCGGGGATATGCCTACCAGAAGCGTTTCCCGGAAATCCCGGGCCTGTGGGTCGATTTTGTCGACCAGAACAAGACGGCCGAGAGCACCATCACCCGCCTGACGGTTCGGCGCTCCTATGAGGCTGGCCGCAGTGAGGCCGGAGAGGCCTTCAAGGAAGGCTGGGAGCCGGTGCCGAACAATGCGCCCCTGCACCGGCCCGGGACATTCGACCCGATCGCCATGATCGATCGCCTCGTCCAGGACGCCGTAGGCCGGCGCATCGCCCAGCTCGCACCGAGCGGCCTCGCCCCGCTGGCGCCGACCATCATCCCAGCGGAAATCGGCGATTCCGATGAGCCGGTTAAGTCCAACGGCTTAACCGCAAAAGCACCTGACCGCATGTCCGCCCTGCTGCAAGAATTTCTGAGGCCCGCGGGGCGCAAGCGTCAGCACACCATGAAAGGACGCGGTGAAGCGGAGGCCGTCGTGCAGTTCGCGATCGACTTCCTCGGTGACCCTCGCATGAGCGAGCTCACCGAAGAGAGGTGGAAGGAACTCGACGAAGCTCTCCCGGACATTCCTAACCGCGACAAAATCCCGCGCGAGTTCGCCAAAACGCTATTCCAACGATTCAAATATGCCGAGACACGGGGTTGGAAAGACCTCGTGCGGGTCACCACCACGACGATCCAAAGCCGCTACTGGGGCGGCCTCTATAAGTTCGTCGATTTCGCCATCGAGCAGAAACTTTACGACGGGCCCCGACCCAAATTCGAATGTATCGATCCCGAAAATCTCGCCCCGCTCCCGCGAGACGCATTCGACGACACGGAGCTCCTCGCACTTTTGCAGCAGCCTCTCTTCACTGGCTGCAAAAATCGGCTTCACGTGTGGCAGACCGGTAGCTATTTTGTTCAGTCTCACATCTACTGGGGATTTCTGATCTGCATACTGACCGGCATGAGGCCGGGCGAGGTCGGCCAGCTCAAATGCGTCGATATCCGCACAGATGGGGCGTTTTATTATTTCGACCTCAGGCCATTCGATGCGCGGAGTGGGCGCGTCGCTCTAAAGGATCTCCGTAATCTGAAAACCAACGCTGCCGGTCGCGTAATCCCGATCCACCCCATTCTTATTGAGCTGGGCCTGCTCGATCGCATGCAGGATCTCATTGAAAAGAAAGAAGAGCGGCTTTTTCCCGAATGGGAAGGCTATGTCCGAAAAGACGGGAACGTGCGCTGGTCACAGCCTCTCAGTAAGTCCTGGCAATACGTTAAGAAGCTGCTCAAGCTGAGCCGGGCAGACCTGACCCTTTATAGCACCAGGCACTTGATGGCGGACTGGCTCGACAACGAAGCGATCGCGCAACGGACACGCGACCGAATCCTTGGCCACGCCAATGATGTCCGCGGTCGCTACGGTCGCAAGGGGGTTCTCGATCCGCAAATCGCCGCGAAAATCGAGGCGCTTGAGCCGCCTATCGTCAAGAAAATGAGAGAAATCTTGCTGGCGGCGAAGAACCGGGCGGACGCCGGAGAGCTGACTGCGCTACGGACCTACTAATTCGCACTCACCCTCGGACGATCACGGTCGACACGGCGGCCTGGTCGATTCTGTGGCCGGCCACCATGGGTGAGTGATTCCGGTAAGCCCTGTGATCTCGGCCGAGATGGGCTCCGACGGCTCGCTGAAGGCCGAGAACGTGTCCCGGCGCCGGACGAGGTGGAGACCTGGATGACTGCGACGGCCGACGAGGCGCTTAAGCTGGAGCGGCCGCTTCCGGACGGGGCGCTCCGGATCGTCGCCCGCGGCGTAAAGGAAGATCCCGGGTCTGCCGCTTAGGCTTCTGCACAAGCGTACGGAACAAGGTGGACCAGCCGGAAACCTCCGCCGAAAACGGGCGTGCCGTGATGATCGGACCGACATAGCTCAGCCGTTCATTTTAGGCGCACCAGCGAGGATGCGACGCCCGGGACGGCCCGGTATCGCATTTTGGCTCCGAGGGGATCCTGGCCAGCCCAGACGGGCGCAGCCGCAGCGCTTACACTCACGAACTGGGCGGGTCTCGGCCTGGCCGGTCAGGCCGTGCGCTCCGTCATCAGCCGTGCGTCGAGGTCTGGCGTCATCGACGACGAGGACGAGCGGCGTCAGGCGGCTTCTCCGAGCCGGCTATCGATCTCTTGCCGCAGCTTGGCGAAGTCGATCGGCTTGGTCAGCAACCCGTCCGCTCCGCGGTCCAGGGCGCTCTGCCGGGTCTGGGCATCGCCGTAGGCGGTGATCATGATCACGGGCACATCCGGCCGGCGGGCCCGGAGCTCGGGAAGCATCTCCAGTCCGCTCATGCCCGGCATGTTGATGTCGGGAAGTACGAGGACGAGCGAGGGATCGCAGGCCTCAGCGGCGCGTGCCAACGCCTCGGAGGCAGACTGCGCGAACTCCATTTCGAAGCGGCCGGACCGGAGGTCTCTCCGGAAGTGCTGGCGGAACAGGGTCTCGACGTCGGTCTCGTCGTCGACGACCAGTATGAACGCACTCATGGGGGCACTCCAATCTACGCAGCGAGCTTCCGTGGCAGCCGGATGATGAACTCCGTGAAGGACCCAAGCTCGGTCTCCACGTCGATGCTGCCGCCATGCTGCTTGACGACGATGTCGTGGCTGATCGACAGCCCCAGTCCGGTCCCTTCGCCCGCCGGCTTTGTGGTGAAGAAAGGCACGAACATCTTTGCCCGGACGTCGTCCGGAATTCGCGCCCCGTTGTCGCAGATACGGATTTCGACCGCATCGCCGAGGTCCGCCGTCGCGGCGCTCAAGGCCGGGGTGAAGCCGTCGCCCGTCTCGGACTTTCTCCGTAGCGCGGCATAGAAGCCGTTGGAGATCAGGTTGAGCAGCACCCGCGTGATCTCGCGCGGATACATGTCGGCCATCCCTGCGGTTGGTGCAAAGCGGCGCTCCACGTCGATGTCGAACCCGGTCTTCTCCGCCCGGGCACCGTGATATGCGAGGTTCAGGCTCTCCTCGACGATCGCATTCACGCCGGCGCAGTGATGCTCCCCGGAGCCTTCGTGCGAGTGCAGCAGCATGCTTCTCACGATCGAATCGGCGCGTATGCCGTGCTGCACGATCTTCTCGAAATTCCCTTTCAGCATCTCCGCGAGCTCGCTCAGCTCGTCCCTGGTCTTCCGGTCCACTTCGCCCGCGGCGAGCACATCGGTCATTTCCCCCAGCAGATCTCCCGAGAGGCTGGAGAAGTTGATGACGAAGTTCAGCGGGTTTTTGATTTCGTGCGCGATCCCGGCGGTGACCTGCCCGAGGGAAGCGAGCTTCTCGGTCTCGACGAGGCGATCCTGGGCGGCGCGCAATTCCTCGAGCGAGCGCGACAGTTCCACGGTTCTGGCCTGCAACTGGTCGAACAGGCGTACGTTCGCGATCGCGATCACGGCTTGGTCGGCGAAGGTCTGCAGCAAGTGGACTTGATGCTGGGCAAAGCTGCCCGGCTCCCTGCGGGTCACGCTGATCAGGCCGATGACCTCCTCGCCCTGCCACAGCGGGGTCAGCAGCAGGCTGCGGAAGCCCCGAGCTCGCCCGATCTCCCGGGCCCCAGCCGCGAGACCGATGATGGACATGCACGCCACGTGATGTGCCGATTCTGCATAGTCGGTCAGAGAAAAGGGTGTAATCCTTCCGACGGGTGCGCTTTGCCTCAGCTGCCCTAGCTTGCCTAGTTCCCTAAATCGAGCGTTGAACCTCGCAAGAATACGATCTGCAATCTGTCTGCTGAGATATGCCCCTCCACGGACTCGGGCCTCCTTATCATGCTCATCATTCTTTGCCTCTACTTCGTGGTTCTCTGGTTAGTGTTCGCAAGGTTCAAAATTGTCAGCTGGGGTTGGTTCAGCGGCACGATTTCACTACTCGTTGGCGGCTTGATCGTCGCAACGTTTTTGGCGCTCTTCAACTACCTTACCCCTTCCGGCCAGCTGACAGTGACCGGCCGCGTGGTGGAAGTAACGGCCAATGTATCGGGACAAATTATCGCGATTCCAGTTCGGCCGAACGTTCCGGTGAAGAAGGATGACATTCTTTTTCTGATCGAGCCGTCGCCATTCCAGTACAAGGTATCGCAGTTGCGGGCGTCGCTCGCGGGCGCGAAGCAACAGACCGCGATACTGAAATCCAATTACGACCAAGCCACAGCGAACGTGGCGGGACTGATGGCGCAGGCCGCTTACAACGAAAAGCGTCTTGCCGACATCGGAACGCTGGCGGCAGACATGGCAAACACACAATTCCAACTTCAGGACAAACAGGTCCAGTACGAGACCGTATCGGCGCAACTGGTCGCAGCTAAAGCTGCCCAGCAATCAGCCAAACTTGCGCTCGACTCGGAGATTGGCGGCGTCAATACCACAGTTGCCCAACTTGAAGCGCAGCTCGAAAACGCGATCTGGGAATTGTCGCAGACCTCCGTTCGCGCGCCGGCAGACGGATATGTCACGGTCGTCACCTTGACTGTTGGTGATCGAGCGCTCCAGGCGCGTTCGGCCATGTCATTCATTGTCGAGCAGGAAATCACGCTGGTTGGTCTCTTCCCGCAAAACGGCTTCGACACCGTCAAGCGGGGAGCCGAGGTCAAGATAGTCTTGGACAACCTGCCGGGGCGCATTTTTCACGCAAGGATCGTCGAGATTCCTAAAGGCATAGGTCAAGGTCAGGTTGCCGTCTCAGGAACGCTTGCTCGCACCAATGCGCTCGGTGGAGCAACGACATTTCCGGCCGTTATATCCATACCCGACGACATAAGCCGCGAGTCGCTGCGGCTGGGTATGTCAGGCAGCGCAACGACGTTTTCGGAAAAGGCCGGCGTGATAGGACTTCTTGCATCTATCCTCGTGTGGATCAGCTCCTACACCGCATACCTCTAGCCGGAGGCGACTTGACTACATTCTGGATGTACGTTGGGTCGAAGCGGACTACACGCGCTTTGTCGCGCTCGCATTGTAGCTTTTGGAACGCAAGCCTCGCGTAATCATCGCCAGAACCATCGCGGCGGCTCGCGCCGCCCAGAAAGTAGGGCCTTCAGTCCGCGTCGTCATGGCAGGGCTCATCGACCCACTTGGGGCGGGACTGATACAAAGTTTGGCGAGCCCCTTCACCGATGCGCTCGAACCAGGCAATACCGGGCTCATATGGCTATTCGAATGAGAAAATCTTCCTCCAGTCTTTCTGCATGCTGATGACCGTCCAGCTGTTCTTCTTCGCTTCCTCGTAGAGGGCCTGACTGAAGCTGCCAACCTTCGTAGCAGGTAGCCCCTGTGCGGGGCCGTATGCGTACTCACGCTTAGCATCGTCGTGCATAACCAGCATCATGAGACGAGCGCCCGTACCAGCGGCCGTGTATTCGAGCATTTCACGATCCCCGTCCGAATTGCCGAACGACGCCAGAGGCCGCCGACCTATCATCAGGTAGATACCTTCAGGCTTGCCAGCCCTGTCGTTGTTCAAGAGCAACTTGGGTTCTTTGGTCAGGAAGGGTTTGCCGTCCTTGTTGTAACCAAACTTCGTGCCTCCTGCCGTCCCGACGACCTGCTCGGGGGGGATGTCGTACACAC
Source organism: Bradyrhizobium sp. Ken01 (assembly GCF_055807355.1). Classification (NCBI taxonomy): domain Bacteria; kingdom Pseudomonadati; phylum Pseudomonadota; class Alphaproteobacteria; order Hyphomicrobiales; family Nitrobacteraceae; genus Bradyrhizobium; species Bradyrhizobium sp. Ken01. Next base: position 7,780 of record NZ_JBVVPC010000087.1, on the reverse strand, counting down.
GTTGACTGTAGCCGCGCACGAAATCCTGTCCGCCACCCGTGACGATATAGGTCTTGAAACCGTTGCTCCGCATATACTGCATGACTTCGAGCATCGGCTGGTAGATCAAATCGGTGTAAGGCCGTTTCCAGCGGGGGTCCTGGGCGGTCGTTATCCATTTGTTTGCCTCCGTGTTGAAATCTTCCACCGACATGCCCGTTAGTGTCGCAACAAGTATTTTCTCTAGGTCAGGCAAGGTCAATTTGGCGATTGCTTCGCGGTTACCGGAGAGAACCGTCTTGAAGGGCTCCACGTTCTTGAGCTTCGGGTCCTTCTCCACGACTGCCGGCACGCGGTCGAGACAGTACAGCACCTGCGAATAGATTGGGTGCTCCACCCACAACGTACCGTCTTGATCGAAGGTGGCGATGCGCTCCTCGGGCGGCACGAATTTCGCGCTGGAACGATCAGTGGTGTCGCGGACGAAACTAAGGATTGCCTGCTTTGCCGGTCCATCATTCCATGATGCCAAATCCCCAGCTGGCGTTTGGGCGGATGCGGCTAAGGGCAGCAGAGATCCGGATAAGGTAGGGAGCAATGCTAGTGCCGAAAGCAGTGTACGGCGGTCGAAGCCGGGACTCGATATTTTGTCGGACATGCTTGCTCTCTTTCTGCGCGAGGTCGGTGCTCAGAGCACGACCCCTTGCGGCAAGCCTGACGATCCGCTTCATCATTTACTATGCGTAATCGGCAGAAATGTCCGGTTTGCGTCTTGCGTACGCCCAGGAAATGCGCTTCGTCGCCGGCGTTCCCCGATCACGCAGCCTGTGCAAGATCGTCAATGCAATGGTCGCGAGCCTGTCACTTGCGCCAATTGACGATCACCACGACCCTCAACGAAGGGTCGGGAGATGCGTGTGCAGATTGTTCAAATTGATTCCTTGCCGTGCACAGGCTTGCAGCGTCTTTCGAGTTGCCCTTAGAAGGGCGGAGCGGCCGAATCGAGCAGTATGGATGTCCAGCTGAAAGGACCCGCTGTAACCTACATATCCGACAAATAGCTCTAAGAAACCATGATGGTGAAGTGCGCTTATCAGGTTTCTTGCCACGCCGGAATCTACGCCGACGTCATTCGCGCGTATTCGAGATATGGAGAATCTCCTCCAAGTTGAAGGGCTGTCTGGTTGCAGGCAAATTAGCCCCTCCCGTATCACTGCACCTAAAAAACATTCCACTTCTGGTTTAAGCAGTGAGGGCTCCCATCGCCTAATGATGCTGTGGTGCCCTTTGATATTCATCCATAAGGTGGACAAGACTTGGTGGGATGCTTGGGAAAGCGCGCCGCAGGAGAGATCGACCAACGGAAAACGTCTTGGTTCCGATTGAACAAGTAGACATTTGGCGCGATCAGACTGGTTGAGCAAAGTGCGTAGTCGGCTCTGAACGCTGGAGTAGCTGCGCTGCATTGTCGATGCGAGTTCCCCCCATGACGTTCCCTGAGAGGCCAGCTCGAGAAGCCGGTCATCGTCGCGACGAGTCCATCGTTTTCCGCCTCGAGCTCTGTCGGGGGTTGATACGTCCATACAATTCAGACCTCCAGAAGCTGCCGGATAAGCAGCTTTAAGAATTGCCAGATCGGACAAACTAGCTTCTTCCAGGCGAAATGACGACAGGTTCACATCGTCGCTGGTCAACTCGCCGGTGCAGGCCTTTAGTCGCGTCTGGGCGGCTCGTCTGGGCGCCTATGAAGAAGCTGCCCGGCGATCGTCGGGAACAGCAACACCGACAAAACCGCAGCTCCAACCAGCACGGAGCCCATCTGCTGGCTCATGGTTTTTGCACGAACGGCGATCTCCGTGATGACCACGACCAATGAAAGCGAGGCCACCGAACTATAAAGCGCAAACGGTATCCGTTCTGCGGGCTTCAGATCCCTGCGATACAGAAATACCGGCGCACCTCGCACCAGCAGAAAAAGGGCGAGTGCGACCGGTACTAGCAACATCGTGACGAGGCTACCGGTTATCGAGGCGAGATCGAATTTTATACCCGTGCCGACGAAAAAGAACGGAATGAACCAGCCGAAAAAGATGGCATCAATTTTCATCCGCGGTGCTTTTCCGTCCGGCCCTTGTGTACCCAATCCCACGACTAGTCCCGCAGCAAAGGCTCCCAATATGCTCTCGAACCCGAAGCGCTCCGACAGAACGAAGAAAGCGGCGAACAGTAGCAGGGTGATACGAACTGGAAGCTGGGAGCTTCCATGCATCGAGCGAGCCAGGAAGGCCACAACGCGGGGTGGTCTTAGTCCCAGGCTGATTGCGGCCGTCAAAACCACGACAACAAGGAATGCCACCAGGAAACCAAACTCCTGGAAAGTCGTGTACTGCTGGCTGAGCAGCAACGACATTGCGACAATCGGGCCCAATTCGCCCATTGTCCCTGCGGCAATGAAAAAACGCCCGAACGGTGTGTCGAGTTGATTGGCATCGCGCAAAATGGGTAGCAGCGTACCCAGCGCGGTTGTGGCAAGGGCCAATGCCACGATCATAGGATCATGGAGCGAACTCGCACGGAGGACGGCTGCCGCTGACACCCCAAGCAATACCGACATTCCCCATCCGCCTACCGCAAGCAACAAGGGCCGGCCCCGAATTCTCTCCAACTCAAGCTCCATGCCTGCCATGAAGAGCGTCGCCGCCATGCCGAAGGCGAACATAGAGGCCAAGACGCCGTCGAATCGTACCCAGCCAAGAACTTGCGGGCCAATGATGACGCCTAACACGACTTCCAGCACTACCGCTGGAATGCGAAATCCGATCGGAAGCTCAGCAAGCAGCGGTCCGGCGACCGCCATGACCAGAACCAGAAGGACAGGCGAATGAGTGTCAGCCAACATCCAAGGTCCTAACGATTGTTCACCTTGCCAGGCGATAGCGGCCACGAAAAGGCGTCGCTCTGCATTGATCGAATGGAGGAGGGATCGGAAGGACTGCGTTTCATCATGGCACCACGGCGAAAAATATATACGCGGCAAACATGACGAGATGCACGACTCCCTGAAGCACCGTTGTTCGACCCGTGCTTAAGGTGATGACGCCGAGAAGCAAGGTCAGGGCGAGAAGCCCCTGCTCCTTGGCTTCCAGTCCAAGCTCCAGACGGTATCCGAGCACAATTGAAACTGCCGCTACCGCGGGAATCGTGAGACCGATGGTGGCGAGCGCCGAGCCGAGCGCCAAGTTCAGGCTGGTCTGCAATCTGTCGTTTCGCGCCGCCTTGATTGCTGCTCCCGCTTCCGGCAGCAGAACCAGCAGAGCGATGACGATGCCGACGACGGATTCCGGCACCTGGAGATAACTTATTCCCCGCTCGATCGGGGGCGTCAGAATCTTGCCGAGAGCGACCACAGCGGTAAGCGAAACCAGTAGAAGCCCTGCGCTCAGCGCGGTCGTTCTATTGTCGGGCAGCGCTACATGGTCCTCGTTGCTCGGTGGCTTGACTGGCAGAAAATAATGACGGTGGCGTACCGTCTGGATGAAGACGAAAGCGAAGTAAAGCACCAGCGATACAAGTCCTGCGAAGATGAGTTGCGGCGTGTTGTACAGGGGGCCGAGTTCCTGCGCCGCGAGATTCGGAAGAATCATCGTCAGGCCGGTGAGCGCGACGAGAACCGCCATGGCGGCACTGGCACCCTGAGCCTGGAATCCCTGCTCATGGTGACGAATGCCGCCCCACAATAGACACGCGCCTACGATGCCATTGCACACGATCATGACGGCAGCGAAGACCGTGTCACGAGCTAACGCCGCTTTTTCGGCCGGCGCTCCGACCATAACCGAAACGATCAGGGCCGTTTCAATCACTGTTACAGCCAAGGCAAGAACAAGTGTTCCATACGGCTCACCAACACGGTGGGCAACCACCTCGGCGTGGTAAACGGCTGCAAAAACGGTGCACAGCAACACGGGTCCGGCGAGTCCACCGACGATGACCCCGGTACCGATGATGGGGATCATCAGGAACAGCAGCCACGCCATCACGGGCCAAGCCCAACTCCACCGCGGCGTAGCTGCTACGGTCATGACGCTCGGCCCGCATCAGAAAGCAACATCGGCATGTGGGTTGAGCAAGGCATCTGCTGGTGGTTGCTCTGGCTTTGGCAGCTAACACCCATCCGGTTCTCCGCCGCGCCCTTGGGCTTTACTGGATCGTGATTGATTCTTCCACGACCCACTATGCAGTTTCGGCTGAGACGTCCGATCGCGTCATACTCGTGCTAGTGCTCCCAATGCGCGCTCGGCTCGTCCAGACGCCACATGTTGCACCAGCGATCGGAACCCGCTCGATAAGCCTTGCGGCCGGCCACATTTCGCCCGACTTTCTGCTCTCGAGATAAACTGATGATGGAAAATGGCTTCACTCCTATGACGATCACACAGAGCAAGAAAATTTCCGCGTGTCCGAGCTGGCTCGAACTGAGCGAGGACCGCAGAAGCTTCGTCTATCTCGAGGATCGAGCCGAGATAATTCGAAAGATCTTTGAACTTTCGATTGGCGGGTTGGGCAGCTACGCAATAGCGAACTTTCTGGAGAAACAGGGCATTCCCCCGTTCGGATCATCGCCCAAATGGGACCACACCACGATCGATAGCATGCTCCGCAACCGCGCCGTCTTAGGAGAGTATCAGCCGAAGAGTTATGCCGGCGGCCGAAGCAAGGGAATTCCGAATGGTCCGCCCGTGCCGGACTACTATCCGGCCGTGATAGACGAAGATACCTTCCAAAAAGCTCAGGCCGCCCGGCAGCAAAATTTGATGACCAGCCGCGGGCGAAAGGGAAATGATCTAGCAAACCTGTTCGATGGACTTACCACATGCGCTTACTGCGGGAGCGAAGTCCGGTTTCTTAGTAGTCACCCTTATAAGAGCCTGGTCTGTGCGAAGGTGCTTGACGAAAACGGGTGCACGCGGACGGCATGGTCCTACCAGGATTTCGAAGCAAACGTTCTACAGTTTTTGGCCCACCCTGCGCTCCTGGACGCAGCGGAGCTTTCGCGGCAGGACGAGCTTCGAAATCTCGTTGAAGACATCGTCCGTTTGGGCGACGCTGGCGACCTCTACGTCGCTCGTTACTCCATTGCCTTAAGTCTCAGAAAGATCGTGACGCAGCTGGCGCTTTCAAGCAGCGGGTCTGCCCCGGGGAATCGTCTGGCGGATGCAGCTGTTCGACGCGACGTCAAAGGACGATTCTTCGAGCTGCGTTTGTGGGGCGGTGACATCTACAAGGGCATCTCAACTACCTGAGTTGAGGCTTGTGTCTGCAAGACGGTTTCTATCGGTTTGATGAGGTCAGAAGCGACCGACGATGCGAAAGACTATGGCTCGAACTGAAGGCCTTATTTCGTTCTGATCGGCCCACCTTCCGCAATCGTCGAGGCGGACTCACGCATGCCGGCGAGCTTAGCTGCCTGAGCGTGCTCGCACCCGCCTTCTGTGCCTCGCGGATGATGGGGAGCACATTCGCAGCGTAGCGGTCGGCCTCGGCCTTTACGACTTCCACAGCTCCCTTGCGGGCCACGCGGAGCTTAGGGTTGCCCAGTGTAACCCCGCGGGCGTTCGCAGCGGATAGGGCTTGCCGGGTGCGGGTGGAGATCAGCGCACGCTCCTTCTCGGCCAGGGCGGCGAACAGGTGCAGGACGAACGGCTCAACGTCGGGCTCAAGCTCAGCGACCATGAAAGCGACCTTGTGGGCCCATTAGCCCGCAGATGAAGTGTACATCACGGCTACGTGACACCTGAGCTTCCGCGCTGCGGCCAAGGCGGCCTTGAGCTGCGGCCTGCGGTCGAGCGCGTCGGCGCCCTTGCCCGTCTCAACCTCAACGAACTCGCGGGCCATTTCGTATTCCTCGGAGGACGCGAAGTGAGCCAGGGTCTGCCGCTAGGCTTCGATGCCCAGGCCTGAGCGACCTTGAGCAGAGGTGGACACGCGGATGTAGGTGATGAGCGGAGCCGATGGCACGTCGAGGTTCTCCAGAGCTGGTCTGTAAAGAAACTATACGTCCAGTTTGATTATGGACAACGTAGATAAGGAAATCCAGCGATTCCGTTTTGCATAGGTGCTCGCAAGGCCGATTAAGCCAGCAGTTACCGCTCCCGACCACGTGGCCCCAATTGGCGCGAGCACATCAGCATAAATCAATGACATCCCACTCGCAGCTTTCAATTGCTTCACGCGTTTCCTCTACTCGTTAAGCCGCAACTTCAAACGGCAGCGCAGAAGGCAGTTTTCGAGGTCCTGCAATAGTTCGATGGTCCGTGATGTGCCGAGTTCGCCGAAGGCGTCTTTGAGTGAGGCATCCACAACCTTCCTTGTCTCGACAAGCTGCTCAAATTGATTTCGGGCTTTGGTAGTAAGTGAAAGGTGGACCATCCTCCTGTCAGAGATCGAGCTTCGCTTCCGCAGCAGTCCTCGATCGGACAAAATCTTGCATTGCGTAGTGACGAACGCGGAGTCTACGTGGAGCAGTTCTGCAATCGATTTCACCGGCACACCAACTCTGCCATCCACATCTGAGATGACGGCGAGAATACTCCATTGCGGGACCGTCACCTGCAGCTTGTCCGCCCAAACCGCCTGAACATCCGTTAGAGACGCGCTCAAGGATCGAACTAATCTGCTTATTCGCTCGAACGCAGCGGGCCTTGGTGGCTCGTCGGTCGATCCCCGTGCCATTGAAGCCTCCAGAGTCAGCACTAACGAAAGAACCCCCGGCAGTTTCCTGCCGAGGGCCTTTGGAGGTCAGGTCGTTAGACCGAACTTACCAGTTGCGCTGAGCGCGGAGGAGCAGAACGACCGAGTCCTGATCCTTGAGCTCGTAGGTCGCGACCGGCTTGGCGGGGATCGCCACGACAGCAGCCGGGGTCACGATGCCAGCGTATTTCTGGTCGAGGTGGGTCCAGGCAACGTCAGCCGAGAACGTCAGGTTCTTGACCGGGGTCCAGCGGGTGATGAGACCCACCTGTCCGATCGCGAAGTCCGGGTTACACGAGGTCACGCCGGCAAACCCACCACCGATGATGCCGCCACCAGCACCGCCAGCGCCGCAGAGCGTGGTCTTGGCGAGGCTGCCGAACTGAGCCTGAGCGTAGGCACCGTAGATCGCGGTGTTCCAGTATGGATCCCAGTTATGGGTGTAAGCACCGCGGAAGCCCCAGGTCTTGATCGTTTCCTGCTGGCTGCCCGTGACGTACACGGTGTCGGGAGCCGAGGCGATGCCGAGGCTGCCATAGGCAACGTTCGAGCCGCCCCACATCGTGTAGGAGCTACCCGCGAGGTTCTGGAAGTTGTAGCGGGTTGCGCCGTCCGTGTAGACGCCCGAAATGTTGATCACGTCACCCGCACCAGTCGGGATGTTCTTGATCGACAGAGCGAGTTGAACCGCCCAACCCCACTTGTCGTCGGGGTGGCCAGTCGGCTCGGACGCGCCGTAGTAACCGACGTGGTTGTCATGCGCGGCCACTGACGCCTGGAAAAGGCCCCAGGCCTGGTCGACACGCACCATACCAACGAGGTTCGGTGAGCGAGTGCCGCCGATGGCATTGGAGCCGTAGGCAGCACCGAGCGTGCCGGCCGCAGTCGCGCCGGACATGTTCAGGTTGCCGGCCTGATAGTACGAGGAGACGTCTTCAGCCGAGAACGACGCCGTCACGCCCTGACCGAAGTCAGCGGTGTAGGTGAACTGGTTGACACCAGTGACCGTGCCGGAACCGCCGACGAGGCTGTCGAAGTTGTTGCCGGGATA
>NZ_JBVVPC010000086.1:0-13738 GCF_055807355.1 Bradyrhizobium sp. Ken01 | reverse complement strand
CCGCCCGACATGATCATCATGCCGTCTTTCAGAACGCCCTCGAGAGCCGACTTGGCGTCGGGATAGACCTTGTTCATAGTGACTCACCTATTCGAGACAAATTGAAGACCCTACATAGCTGCCAATGGGTCCAGGAGAACCTGCTCAGCCCTTCAGCAAACACATCATGGCGATCGTGGCAAAACACGTCGCCGGGACCCACGCGGGTAGAGGCTTGCTAGATCACAATCAAGCGGCCACTCGATTTCTGCCATTTTTGGTTACTCGTTTGCTTGGCCACTGCAGGCCTTGAAGCTGGCCCTTTGGGACCCGGCGCTCTATTGTCAGAAACTGAGAATTCCGCACGTCTATCTCGAGCGACGGTGCAGCAGTTCAATACTCTTCGACACGAAGACGAAGGACACGATCAGCATCGTCGCGGCTGCCCTGATAGCCGGACTGATCTGATCGCGCGCCACCAAGGACAATAGGTACTTCCGCCTGAGCGCTATTTTGCGAGCCAAGCGCTGAAGCGCTGGTGCAAATCGGAATGATCAGCCCAAAAACCGAAATCGAGAGGTAGTGCATTCCTCATACGATTATCATTGGGAAGATTGGGCAGAACCTTCGTATCGATCATCGCGTACGCGTCCCGATTGCCTGGTGGGTAAGCCAATTGCAGTGCAACGCTGGCCTGAACGCGTGGAGAAACAGCAAAACCAATAAATTTGTACGCATCATCAAGCCGCGGACTGCCTTTGGGAATTACCCAGTAGCCCCCCCCAATCGTCGCGCCATCCCAAACGGCCTCGAAGTTCTTGCCTGAATTCTTTACCGCGTCGAAAACCCTGGTACTCCATGCCGCCGTCATCACGACCTGATTGTCAGCAAGAAGCTGCATCGGCTGGGCACCAGCGGTCCACCAAATGACGTCGTTCTTAATGGCATCGAGCTTTCTGAACGCGCGATCAACGCCGGACGGCGTGCCTAGCACTGTATAGACATCCTTAAGGGGAACACCGTCCGCGATCAATGCCCACTCCAAATTACCTCTTGCGTTCTTCCATAGCCCTCTCTTGCCGGGAAATTTCTTGACGTCAAACAGATCGGCAACTGTCTTGGGACCATTCGGCAACCGATCCTTGTCATAAGCTACGACGGTAGGAGCAATTCCCGAGGCCACCCCGCAGTCATACTTGTCGCCATTAAAGATTTTTACGCGGTCTAGGCCCAACTTTTTCCAGTCAATCACTTCGATGCTACCCTCGGCGCACATTTGAAGGGCTGCGTCTCCGCCGACATCGACCACGTCCCAACTCACACTTTTGGAATCGACCATTGCGCGGATCTTCGCGTATTCGCCGCTGTACGTCTCGGAGACAACCTTGACACCTGTCGCCTGGCTAAATGGTTGAAACATGACCTGACGGAAGACCTTCTCAGATGGCCCTCCCCAACCAACCACCGTTATCGTCTCCGCAAGTGCAGATCGGGAGAGCCCAAGGGCACCTGCAGCCAATCCAACGACTGTCAAGACCCGACCGATGTTCAATACATATCTCATCATTTTCATTTTCTCCTCAGTGTTTTTGTGCAATCCCGAATGAACCGGCTTTTATCGCCCGATGGCATCTACATTAAGCGCTGCCGCGTGCGCGCTGCCAGCCTCATGAACATCCAACCATGCATGTTGCGTTCTTTGAAACTCCTCTCCCATGCAGCCGGTTGTTCTCGCCGATGAAGGGGGAGCCGAAGGCGCTCTGTGGCTGCAAGTAGACATCAATTGGGTTATCTCGAGATGCATTTACTTACGTAATAGGCCTATCCAACGCGCCGAGCAGCCCGTCCATCAGCACGAGCTTGGGTTCGAAAACGAAGGATGGGCAGCGCGACGCGCTGTGTTGCTGGCCGCCTGCCTGGCATTGCATACCCCTGTCCCGTCGTGGAGCTACCCGTTACAGCGCCGCCGCCGATTGGCAGACCCTTAGGTTCTTTCTTGAATTGGGGCCTCTTGGACGCGCAGCCGAGATTCCAAGGATAAACCTGCAATAAAGCGTCTTCGGTTGACCAAGGTGACGTGATCCTTCCCTATCAGCCTGTAACACTGCGACTTTCCGGACCGCAAACCGTTCGTTGAGACAGGATTATCAGGCTGCCGCCGCTGAATTTGATCAATGATCCGCATTCGCTTGCGGAAATCCTGCACAGACTAGCTAACGCCACCATCAATCGGCGCTCTCTGCAAGCGCCGTGGCGCTTCCGTCGATTTCCTCCTGCTCTTTACGCCGCTGCTGCAAACATGGCATTGGCCATCGTAATTTGGCTAAGCGCGGTGCGGAAGTCGTCTCATCGACGATGTTCCATTGCTTCCAGGGCTATGCGCTGAGATCGAGAAGAGAGTCCGCCGCCTTAAGGGTTCTCACTCGGGTCGTGGCACGTGATCGAGTTTCATAACGGTGCAAGGATCTGTCTCGGGCGATCGATGAACGCGGCCAGCGACCGACCTCATGGCATGATCGGAAAGCGGCTTAAGTGCGCTAGTAATTAAGGAGCCCTGGGGCGCAACGTCGCATTGAGGAAGAGATTTTTGATTTTAGATAACGTTTAGAAAGCGGCGACGCGTCAGAGCCCGAGCCGCCGATGTTACGACGTCGACGCGCTCAATGAATACGGAAGCTATATACTCATCGCGTGGATCGGCCTCTTAATTCTGTGTAGCGGCGCGGCTTGTAAGCGTCTTTAGCGAGATTGATGCAGTCTTGCTCGCCTTTGCATCTCGAGCGGAGAGCGGCTTTGAAGCAGGGTGCCGAGATCAGATCTTTTCGTCAGGTTTCGTCGGACCAGGGGCACTCCAGACTAGTATAGCTTTGTCGGCACGCCATCGCTCAGGCTGCTCCGCGCTGCCTCAAGTGACCCGTCCAATCGGCTTCAGGAGAACAGCAGAAGTCGCACCCAGCAACGTTCAGCATTTCGTCGGCACATGAGGTAGGTCTCAATCTTTTCTATCAGGACCCGCTATTCTCGCGCAGGACCTGCTCCCAATGCGTGTCGTCTCGGCGGGCTCCTCCGCAATAGCGGTGAAGTCGGAGAGTCCGAGGGTTGAGCGTACATATGCTCTTGGTATCAGCTGCCGGACGGCGAGGTGCACCAAAACGATCTTTTCTGCCGGAACACTGCACGCACGCGCCAGAAGTTGGCGATATTATTCACTAGACCAAGTTAGCGTGCCTTGAGCTACAAGACGACCGGCCTGACGAAGTGCAGCGAGACTTTGAATGTGAAAAGACTGCAGGTTATCCGATGTAAAGCGAGAGCGGCCTTGCCCATCAGAAGTGACTAGCCAGCGCGCTTGCATGATTATCGCAATGACACGTGCCTATAGTTCGCCGCTGGATGCCAGCAGCGTATCTTCGCGTAGTAGATCAGCATTCCTATGGGTTCCCGATGAGCTGAAGCGACATGCGCATCAGATTGTCGGCAAGTGCAAATATCGCAAGCCCGCGAGAGCCAAGCGAAAGAAAATAGAAAGGGCTTCACAACGTGAACGATCTTGAGATGTTCCGCCAGAAGACGTTTGCTTGGCTTGAGACGAACTGCCCGCCGGAGATGCGACAGCCGATTAGCTCCGGCGATGACTTCGTCGTAGGTGGCCGTCGCGCCGTCTACAAGCAGCCGGCCCAAAAGGTCTGGTTGGACCGCATGGTCGAGAAAGGCTGGACGGCACCTGACTGGCCCCAGCAATACGGAGGCGGCGGGCTTTCCCCTGCGGAAGCCAAGATTCTTCAAGAGGAGATGGGCCGCCTCGGTTGCCGGACTCCGCTGAGTTCGTTCGGCCTCTACACGCTGGGCCCGGCGCTGCTCAAGTACGGTACGGAGGAGCAGAAGCGGGAGCATTTGCCGAAATTGGTCCGTGGCGAAATATTTTGGTGCCAAGGCTATTCCGAGCCGGGAGCGGGCTCCGACCTCGCCTCGCTGGCCACCCGGGCGGAGGACAAGGGCGACCACTTCCTTGTGAACGGCCAGAAAATCTGGACGAGCGACGCCGACAAAGCCGATTGGATCTTCTGCCTGGTCCGCACGGACACCTCCACCAAGCACAACGGAATCTCCTTTCTTCTGATCAATATGGAGTCTCGGGGGGTCTCCACAAAGCCGATCAAGCTCATCTCTGGCTCCTCGCCTTTCTGCGAGACATTTTTCGGAAATGTAAAGGTACCGAAGGAGAACTTAGTCGGTGAGTTAAATAAAGGGTGGGAAATCGCTAAATACTTGCTGGGCCACGAACGCGAGAACCTGTCTAGCATTGGCACGGAGGGTGGGCGACTTTCGCTCGGCGAGTTGGCCAAGCGCACCATTGGTGTCGAACCGGACGGTCGCCTGGACGATCCAGTTTTACGAGCTCGCATTGCGCTGTTTGATATCCGTGCCCAGGCGTTCGAAGCCATGTCTGAGTGTTCCATCGACGAGCTAAAGCACGGGCAAGCGCATCCTGCGCTGCCCTCTGTGATCAAATATTTCGGGACAGAGCTGAACAAGCAGCGTCAGGAGCTGGTCATGGCGGCCTGCGGGTCGGATGCGCTGGAGTGGGAAAGCGAACGATCTCGTGGCGGGGCTAACGCGCGTGCTTGGCTTCGGTCCAAGGCCAATTCCATCGAAGGTGGCACGTCCGAGGTGCAGCTCAACATCATCGCCAAGCGCATCCTCGAGCTACCGGGAGCCTGACACGATGCCCCTCTTCCATACCGAAGATCAAACGATGCTGGCCGACACAGTGCGGCATTTCCTTGCCAAGGAAGCCCCGGTCCGCCACATGCGCGCGCTGCGGGACGCCGACGACAGAACGGGCTTCTCGCGCGAGCTTTGGAAGCGGTTCGCTGAGCTCGGCCTGAATGGCGTCCTTATAGAGGAGGCCGACGGCGGCCTAGGGTTGGGCCACGTCGAGGCAGGCATCGTACTCGGGGAGATTGGCCGCAATCTGACGCCATCGCCGTTCCTCGCGACTGCGGTAGGTGCGGTCATGACACTGAGAGGCGGCTCGGCGGCCCAGCGCCAAGCTTGGCTTCCGCGGATATTGACCGGAGAGGCGGTTGGCGCGCTTGCTATCGACGAGGGCGTGCGCCATCGGCCCGATCGAATCGGGCTGCAGGCCGAACGGATTGGCAAAGGATTCCGCCTGATGGGTGAGAAGCGTTTCGTGACCTGCGGTCACGCTGCCGACTTTTTGATCGTCCCGGCCCGGACTGCGGGCTCCGACGGCGAGGAGCTGGGCCTGACGCTTTTCCTGATCGAGAGGAACACCGCGGATCTCAGGATCGAGACGGAGCGGCTGACCGACTCCAGCCTCGTCGCGCGCCTGAGGTTCGATGGCGTGGAAGCGTTCGCAGACGCAGTCATAGGCGAGCTCGATAATGGGTTCGGCGGCCTGAAGCAGACGCTCAGCGCGTTGCGCGCCGGCACCTCTGCTGAGATGATGGGCGTCGGCTCTGGCGCGTTCGCCATGACACTAGATTACCTCAAGCAGCGCAAGCAGTTCGGTCGCCTGATTGGCTCGTTCCAAGCACTACAGCATCGCGCCGCCCATGTTCACACTGAGATGGAGGTGGCTCGTGCTTCCATCCTCAAGGCCCAGCAGCTGCTCGACTGTGATGATACGGGTGCCGAACAGGCAGTCATGGTAGCCAAGGCCATGACCGGTATGGCCAGCGCGCTCGCGGTCAAAGAAGGGATTCAGATGCATGGCGGAATTGGGATGACTGACGAGTATGACATCGGCTTCTACATGAAGCGACAGCGAGTGCTCGCCGAATTGTTTGGCGATGTCGACTACCATTCGAACCGCTTAGCGCAGCTTGCGGGGTATTAGGGGCAACAGATAATGAGGGCGCATCCTCATGTACTACGCGGACCAGGTCGGCTGTCGCAAACGGTGACGCTGGCGTCCCAGTCGGCCGCCTCGGAAAAGCTACTCACTTAAGTGATACTCGCGCAACTCTTAGTATCGCAATTCCTCTCAACTATCCGGCGGCGCGTGAGCTTGTCGTAGCGGAAGCAGAAGTGGCTACTAAGCCTGGAGTCGCTTGTGTTGGACGCTACGTCGGCATGACGCCGCTCAAGGCCTAGTTACCTGCCCGTCTGAACATCGTCGACCCGCACGCAGATGCCGGTCACAAAATCCGATGACGGCGAAACCAGGAATAATAAGGTGCAGCTGCGCCGGATCACCGATGCGCGGACGCGGAAATCCCTTCATGATGTCGCCCGTGCGCTGTAGCATGCCGCTCATCATCTCGGATGAAAACGATCCCGGTGCGATCGCGTTCACATTGATATTGAACTTCGCCCATTCGACCGCAAGCGCCTCGGTCATGCGTACCACTGCGGACTTGCTGACTGAATAGAGCGCGGGGCCATTTCCTGCGTAGGAGCAAGCCGCCGACGATGCGAGGTTGACGATGGGTCCAGGAAGTTTTGCCTTAATCAGTCGGCGTGCGACTCGCATGACAGTACAAACGGCGCTGTGCATTCGTATCCAGCACGCGGTCGATCAGGTCTATCGACATCTTTGTAGCGTGTTGCGCGTCCGGGATGCCCGCATTGCGTCACCAGGATTGTCACCGGACCGAGCTGCCGCTCTCCATCCCCCACAACCTTTCTCAGCTGATCAGCATCCGTCACGTCGAGCTGCAGCGGTACGGCATTGCCCCCAGTGAGATGAATTAGTTGGCGGCACAACGACTATGCTAGGCGCCTGCTTAGAACCATCGAGGTGGTGATCGCCGCAATTCCGGAAAGCAAACGATATTCCTTTCCAGGCGAGTCGCCCTGGTGAGGTTATCGGCGCGGACACTCCGCACGATTCCTTCGAAGAAGCACGCCGTCAATCTCAGTACGTCAGAAGATCTCAAACGGGCCGGCTACGGCCATCCCGCCGCCGACGCAAATGCTGACGACAACCTGGTACATCAGATGCGCGGTGTGCGGGCTCCCGTCATACCATAGGGACGCCCGACGGAGATGGAGTTGGCCGAGATGTTCAGCCTCTCATTCGGCTTTCCTAGCTTATCGCGGCACAATAATACAGTACTTGGCTCGGGAATGCTTCATTCAGGTCCAGAGGCCGATGTCGCCCAGTTTCTCCGGCGCGAAGAAGCCGCGAAAGTTTCTCGCGGTGGCGCGCAGCGCCACCTTCGGCTCTCATTTCGGATTATGAGGATGATGCGTACGTTCGGGCTCATGGAGCCGTTCCGTGTGATCCATAGACTTGACCAGCTGATCGACTTTATGTGAGCCCGGCCTCCGAAACGCTCAGCGGATCGAAGGCTCCGAGCTGATGCAGCCCATTGTGAGGGCAACAGCCGGGACCGACAGGTGACATTCGGTCTCGCCTTGTCAAAAGCGTTTCGATGCTCGACGTATCCTTTCCAATTACTCCAAGGCTGCTCCTCCGCTAAACGCGCTTGCGCAGTGACTGCTCCCACCTCGCGAGTGTCTCGCCAGCGCCATAATCCACGGAGCGCAAGCCATGCAATACCCTGATAATGCCCTCATCGAGTTTCTCGTGGTACTCAGCTATAGTCATCCCCTCATCCGATTCTCGCGCAAGTTGCTGCTGCGACATCTTGTTCAGAAACGCGTCAGTATACTCTGGCGCCTCGCTCTCCCTGGAGGGCCGCTTTTCTTTGCTGTCTGTGCGCCATCCGGCCCACTTCTGCATGAACGCACGCATGTTGGTCTCACCGCTGCCCACATAGTACGTTAGGATTTGGCCCAACATGGGCAGGCGAAGCGCGAACGAATACCGGATGGCATCGTCAATCTCCTGAACAGTAGCGATGTCATCCTGCACGAGCCACTGCGCCTCACGCCAAATAACGTCCTGCAACCTGTTCGCAATGAAGCTGGCAATCTCTTTGCGTACGACCAGTGGATGCATTCCTACTGCGCGATAAATCTCGGCCGCTCGCGTAATCGCCTCGGCGGTAGTTCGCGCGCCACCGCAAAGTTCGACCAAGGGCAACAGATAAACTGGCTGAAACGGGTGCGCAACCAGCAATCGTTCCGGGCGAGGCATCTTCGCCTGGAGCAAAGTGGGCCGGATTTGTGAGGTCGAAGAGCAAATGGGGATGTCTGGGGGCGCCGCCCGGCAGGCGTCCGAGAGCACCTGCTGTTTGAGCTCCAGACGCTCCGGGACATTCTCCTGAACGAGCTCGACCCCGCGCACGGCATCGGCAACGGAATCTACGAGAGTCAGCGCCCCTTCACCTGGCAACGACACCTGCGTCAATTGTTGAAATGCGCGGCGCGCTCTCTCAAGGCGCTCTTGCACACGCTCGACCGCACCCGGCTCGGGATCGTACAGACGCACGTCTACTCCGTTGAGCATGAACCGTGCGGCCCACCCGCCGCCGATGACGCCGCCCCCCAGCAACCCGACTGTGCGTGGCAGCCTTTCAGACCTGGTCGCAGCACTCTTAGACATGGAGTTCGCCTTTCAGATGTCGAAATTGATCTTTTTAAACTGGACCGCGTTTCATCACTCCGGTAGATTTCCCTGGGTCCTTCCGGGCTTCTTAGTTCATCGGATTTGCACCGCCGCGGCTCCACATCATCTAGATCGCCGACCGACGATCTCCTTTTGGGGGCACCGACACAGGCGGACTATTCTTCACCTCAATCCATGGAACCATGACCTCAGAAATGGTGTTAGCTTCCGATTTGGCGTAACCGCACAACACGATTACAGTTCTAGCTGTATCGGATCGCGGGTTTTGAATTCGATCAATATTGAACCTTGTGAAGCAGATATTCTGCGCCTCCTGATCAAAATCGAGGCCTTCCTCTCGTCAATTCTGACGAGGCACGTGTTACGACACGAAAGCAGCTGGACGTGACAACATGCAGGACCAGCAGAACGTATTGCTTCGTCAAGAGCATCGAGAACTAAGGCTTGTTGATGATTCATACGCAAGAGCCTGCTGGTTCACCAGCGAACCATGACGTCTTGGCCATTCGAGCTTAGGCTGTGGAGTTCGAAGTCACTTGTCCGACGAGATCGGCAACGGGTGGATGAACTGGTGAAGTTCCCGAATGACGATGCTACTTGTTGGTGCACGTATGCTATCGGTGTTCTTGTGAAGCCAATTGAAGGACCTGGACCAGCAGATCGATGCCAACTGACGTGAGCGGCGATCAATTCCAGAGAATGAATTCGATCGCGAAGTTGCTATCACGCATCTTTGGCATTCATCCGGCCGCGGCTCTGGCCGACTGTACCGGACCAGACCGTGCTCCGCTCCGGACAAGACTTTGCGGCTTGGCTTTGCCTGCCGCCGAAGCAGAATTCCACCGCCGGAAGGATGGGCTTGGCCGAATCACGAAACAGGGAGCTCCCATCTTAGACACTTCCTCCAGATCTGAGTACGTGAGGTTGCAAGGATTTCCGCAAACTCCGCACGAGCCGGGGTAGAACACAATGCACTCGCCGACCTGATTGTGACTGGAAGGTCGATCGTTTTCATCTGCGTCCCCTCCTCATGAACTGACCCGCTCCGCGTGCTCCGCGGGGCGGGCGATCTTTCATTCCTTCCCGGCCAACTTCTGCATGGCATTTTCCAGCGCCCTGTCGAGAACCTCGATCAGCGTGTCGCATTCCGAGCGGGTGATGATGAGCGGCGGCGACAAGACGATCGTGTTAGAATGCCGCGCGCCTCCGCCAGAGCGGCCGACGATCACGCCGTTCTTCTTGCAGAACGCCAGCACCCCGGCGACGAGCTTGCCGTCCAGCTGAACTTTGCTCTGCCTATCGGTGACCAGCTCGATGCCGATCAGGAGACCTTTGCCACGAACTTCGCCGCAGATGCCATGCCGCATTAATCGGTCCTTCAGTCCGTCCATGAGATAAGAGCCGATCTCGGCTGCACGCTGCGGCAGCTTCTCCTCGAGCATGATCTCGATGTTGCGAACCGCTACGGCTGCTGCCACTGGATGGCCGCCATAGGTGTTCACCTGTATGACCTGGCGCGCCTCGGCCTCTTCGCCGAGAAAGCTTTCGAACACCTTGTTTTTCACCACGGTCGCACCGATCGGCAGGTAAGCCGAGACGATGCCCTTCGCGACGGCCATGATATCCGGGCTAACGCCGTAATGCTGGTGGCCGAAAATCTTTCCAGTACGGCCAAATCCGTTGATCACCTCATCGACGTGCAGCAAGACATCGTACTTGCGGCAGATTTCCTCGACCATCGGCAGGTATTCATCCGGAGGCACGGCGACGCCGACACCGGACATAATCGGCTCGACGAGCACCTCAGCGACGGTTCCGGGTCCTTCGCCCTGAATAGCGGACTCAATCGCCTTGGCGCAGGCGATCCCGCACGAGGGAGATTCGAGACCAAGCGGGCAGCGATAGCAGGTCGGCGCCGGCACATGCACGAACTCGCCCGCGAACGGCTCGAAGTTGGTCTTGCGATCGCCCATGCCACCGGCGGCCAGCGTGCCGAGCGTCGTGCCGTGATAGGCGTAGTAGCGGCTAATGGTTTTGAAGCGGAAATCCTTCGGAAACTCCTGTTTCGCGTACTGCCGCGCGATCTTGAAGGCGGCCTCGTTGGCCTCTGAGCCCGAATTGACGAAATAGCTGTGATAGCCGCCGCCCATCAGATTGTTGATCTGCTCGCCGAGCTCGGCGGCGGGCAGGTTCATGGCCGTGTGCGGATAATAGGCAATCTGTTCCATCTGCTCGGCGGCGACTTGGGCGAGCTCGGAGCGGCCGTAGCCGATATTGACACACCAAAGGCCAGCCATGGCGTCCAGATAGGCTGTGCCGTCATGGTCCATGATGGTGGAGCCCTGGGCCCCCGTGACCACGATCTGGTTCTGCTCGAGCACGCGGTGCTGAACGATCGGGTGCAAGACTGTCTTGAGGTCCTGCTTGACGATCTGCTCGCGAATCTCGGGATCGGGTGCGTTCTTGAGAGTCATCTTTGGTCACCTTGCCTCTGAGCTAATTCCAATGTCGTTAGAGGATATTCATCTTCACAACGGTCCCGTTGGCGATGAGAACGGAAGGGTGTTGAACCTTACTGGCATACTGTGGCGCCTTGACCAAGCGGGGCGGGATCCGATCGTTACTGTAATAGCGCCTCGTCCTTCTGCAGAGCGCTCCTGCGTCCTCGGTTGCCGTCCGGTGAAAAGAGGCTTTCTCTCTCACGAAGGCCGCAGCCCGCTCTTTGTAGTCCTCAGATGATGTCAGGACCAGTCGATCGACATCCATATGGCTCGCGAAATCGGTGCCCTTCGCACCTCCCACACCCCTTTGATATCGTCGGCCGCGCCGGTCAGAATTGTGAATGAGGTTTCTGTGGCGTCATCAAAAATTTCAGCAGCTCTCGTCAGCTCGCGAGTTGCATCGTTAGAAAGCGCATTGATGCGATCGCCGCGGTCGAACCTTGCCACCGCAGCGCGCCCTCCCGGCCAAGCTCTTCCTCGATCTTCACGAGCTTCGCTAAGATTGATCTCATTGCTATCTGGCATTTTTCCCTATGAAGATCTCGTGAGCTGCTCCAGCGTTCATTTGGAACATTCGACATCGGCTACATTGCCGCCCAACGGACGACTTCATCCGACCGATACGATCGTCACGCAGTCGGGTCCTTCGCACATTCCCGTCACTGCGCAGAGGCTCAAGGCGCGGGTAATTCGGTTCGCTCGGGCGTCCGGTTGGCTCCACGTGAGCGTGGGTTCGCTGCTACCGACGGCCGGGACTTAGGGACCACCCGGGCGCGGCGGGACAGCTTCTCACCAAGGGGATCATGTGTCTTCAGCCATTCTGTACAAGCTCGCTTTTCTTAGGCGCAGGCCGGCCCGTCCATCACGATCAAGACCATTTACTTTTTCCGTCGGAGAAACTCGCCAATGTCGGACGGGATGATGCATATTTCAGGCAAGATTTTCCACTTCGACGCAGAACATCATCGTGGACCAACCTTACGCGCGCGAATGGAATGGCCCTCGGTGGGATTGTAAGGCAAACTGGATGTGGCGGTCGGAGAGTTGGCGCTAGGCCACCCATGCAATCGCTTCAAGAAACTTTACAAGGGCTTCTTGACAAGCGCCGAGGCCATCGCAAGAAGGAAATAACCAAGCCTAGCCGGGTCCTCGACACTGGCTTGTTCCTACAATTTGCATAAAGAAGTAAGAGCCGGCTCCGCAGATTTGAACAGGTCGATAAGTGGAGTTTCTGCCTGACAGCGGGCACGCTGATGCCTGCGAATCAGGAGAGACGATGAGCAGACGACCGCGCCGGAACCACACACCGGGCTTCAAGGCGAAGGTGGCGCTTGCCGCCGTCAAGGGCGACCGGACGATCGCTCAACTGGCCGAGCAGTTTGACGTCCATCCCAATCAGATCACGGCGTGGAAGGCTCAGCTGGAGGGCGGAGCTTCCGGAGTTTTTGGACTTGGCAGCGCTGCGCCGGCCGTGCCTGCGATCGACGTGAAGTCGCTGCACGCCAAGATCGGAGAGCTGACGCTGGAGAACGATTTTTTAGAAGGAGCGCTCACCAAGGCGGGGTTGCTGAGCGCAAAGCGATGATCGACCGTGAGCACGATCTGTCGATCACCAGGCAGGCGGAAGTTTTGCAGATCAGCCGCGGCAGCGTTTATTACCTGCCGCGGCCGGTGCCGGACGCCGATCTCGCGATCATGCGGCGTCTCGACCGGCTGCATCTGGAGTATCCCTTCGCCGGTTCGCGTATGTTGCGCGGCCTGCTGGCTGCCGAAGGGTGCAAAATCGGCCGCCGGCATGTCAAGACGCTGATGAAGCGGATGGGGATAGAGGCGCTCTATCGCCGTCCGCGCACCACCAAGCCGGAGCCCGGCCACAAGATCTATCCATACCTGCTGCGTGGCATGGAGATCACGAGGCCTAACCAGGTCTGGGCCATGGACATCACCTATATCCCCATGGAGCGCGGGTTCGTTTACCTCGCTGTGGTGCTGGATTGGGCGACCCGTCGGGTCTTGTCCTGGCGGCTGTCGATCACGATGGAAGCAGCCTTCTGCGTCGAGACGCTGGAAGATGCCTTGGCTCGTCACGGCAAACCGGACATCTTCAACACCGATCAGGGCTCGCAGTTCACCGGCCAGGCCTTTACCGACGTGCTCGCCGACAACGGCATCGCGATCAGCATGGACGGCAAGGGCGCATGGCGGGACAACGTGTTGGTCGAACGGCTCTGGCGCAGCGTCAAATACGAGGAGGTCTATCTGCGAGCCTACGAAACCGTCGGCGAGGCACGACATTCGATTGGCCGGTATCTCGATTTTTACAACGGACGACGTCCGCATTCGAGTCTTGACGACATGACCCCGGATCAAGCCTACTTCAACCTTCCGCCGCTCCGCGCGGCCGCCTAACCCCGGCAGAGGCTCCACTTATCGACGCGGAGATTCTGTTCAGACAAACGGGACCAGCTCAGTAGTCGTCCGTGAACAAGGCTCTAAGCGATTGAGCAGGAGTCAGTTTTCCGGTTGGGGCGGCATTTGAGATTGCAGGGATTGGGGGCTTGAGGCCCCCAAACCTTGCAATTTTCGTTTGTGGATTCCCTTTCGCTGCGGACCATGATTCTGTGGTGCATTGGAGGGGCCGATGCGACCGAAGAAGCACAGGACGACGGGATCGAACGATCTGTTCCGGGCGCGGCTGGACCAGATCATCAACATGAAGCACGAGCTGGTTCTGCTCGCCGGCAAGATCGATTGG
>NZ_JBVVPC010000085.1:0-14817 GCF_055807355.1 Bradyrhizobium sp. Ken01 | reverse complement strand
CCAAGCTCGCCGGCGGTGTCCACCGTCTCGACGGCCAGCTCATGGTCGTCCTCGACGTCGATCGCGTCCTCGAGCTCGCGCCCGAGATGATGGCGGCCTGATACGCCGGCGCATCGCCGACGTACCTGCAATTGGAAGCGCCCCCGAAAACGGGGGAGAAGCAGAGGTTCACATGCGAACTTGTCTCGTCGTTGATGATTCCAGCGTCATCCGCAAGGTTGCGCGCCGGATCCTGGAGGGCCTCGACTTCCAGATCCTCGAAGCCGAGGACGGTGAGAAGGCGCTGGAGGCCTGCAAGCGCGGCTTGCCCGATGCGGTCCTGCTGGACTGGAACATGCCGGTGATGGACGGCTACGAGTTCCTCGGCCATCTCCGGCGCATGCCCGGCGGAGACCAGCCCAAGGTGGTGTTTTGCACCACCGAGAACGACGTCGCGCATATCGCGCGCGCGCTGCACGCCGGCGCCAACGAGTACATCATGAAGCCCTTCGACAAGGACATCGTGACGGCGAAATTCCAGGAAGTCGGCCTTATCTGAGCGACCGCCCGGAGGCTGAACGGCTCCTTCGGCGTTTGTTTTCAACTGACCGTTTCAGTCTGAGTTGGTGAGTAAATGAGTGTTGCGTTCGCAGGTAATTCGACCCCGGGCTCGTCGCGGGAAGCCGGACCGTTGCGGGTGATGATCGTCGATGACTCCGTCGTCATTCGCGGTCTGATCTCGCGCTGGGTCGGTGCCGAGCATGACATGGAGGTCGCGGCCTCGCTGCGCACCGGGCTCGAGGCGGTCAACCAGATCGAACGCATCAACCCCGACGTTGCCGTGCTCGACATCGAAATGCCCGAGCTCGACGGCATCTCGGCGCTGCCGCAACTCCTGGCGAAGAAGCGCGATCTCGTCATCATCATGGCTTCGACGCTGACCCGCCGTAACGCGGAGATCAGCTTCAAGGCGCTGTCGCTCGGCGCGGCCGACTACATTCCGAAGCCGGAATCGACGCGCGAGGCGTCGGCTGCGGACATCTTTCATCACGACCTGATCCAGAAAATCCGCCACCTCGGCGCACGGCTGCGCCGCAAGCCCGCGGTTGCGAGCCCGCCGCTGGCGCCCGCAAGCCCGGCTCCGGCTGCACGTGGACCGCTTGTCGCGCGGCCTGCCGCGGCCGCGGCGGCTCCGGCCGTGCATGCGCCGTCTTCGTCCTCGGTGCTATCCATACGTCCGTTCTCGACCCAGGCACCGAAGGTGCTGCTGATCGGCTCTTCGACCGGCGGTCCTCAGGCGCTGATGGCGCTCGTCGCCGAGCTCGGCCCCGTGATCGACCGCGTCCCGGTGCTGATCACCCAGCACATGCCGCCGACTTTCACCACCATTCTCGCCGAGCATCTGGCACGCACGAGCCGCAAGCCGGCGGCCGAGGCCGTCGATGGCGAGCCGGTGAGGCCGGGCCGCATCTATCTTGCGCCGGGCGGCAAGCACATGCGTGTCGTGCGCAGCGGCGCCGACGTGGCGATCGCGCTCGACGACGGTCCCGCCGTCAATTTCTGCAAGCCCGCGGTTGATCCGCTGTTCACCTCCGCCATCGACATCTGGCATGGCGCCATCCTCTCCGTGATCCTGACGGGCATGGGCTCGGATGGCATGCGCGGCGGCAAGGACATCGTCGCCGCCGGCGGCAGCGTGATCGCGCAGGACGAAGCCTCCAGCGTGGTCTGGGGCATGCCGGGCGCGGCGGCCAATGCCGGCATCTGCGCAGCGATCCTGCCGCTCAACCAGATCGGCGCCCGGGTCAATCGCCTGTTCGCGGGAGACCGCTCGTGACGCCGGCTGACTACGACTATCTGCGCAAGTTCCTGAAAGAGCGCTCCGGCCTCGATCTCTCCCCGGACAAGCAGTACCTGGTCGAGAGCCGGCTCCTGCCGCTGGCCCGCAAGGCGAGCCTCGCCGGGATTCCCGATCTCGTGCTGAAGATCAGGAACGGCGACGGGCGGCTTGCAAGCGACGTGGTCGAAGCGATGACCACCAACGAGACCTTCTTCTACCGCGACAAGATCCCGTTCGATCATTTGCGCGAAACGATCCTGCCGGGGCTGCTTCGGGCGCGTGCGGCGCGCAAGTCGCTGCGCATCTGGTCGGCGGCGTCGTCGACGGGACAGGAGCCCTATTCGATCGCGATGTGCGTGAAGGAGATGGGCGCAGCCTTCGCCGGTTGGCGCATCGAGATCGTCGCCACCGATCTGTCGCAGGAGGTGCTGGAGAAATCCAAGGCCGGCGTCTACAGCCAGTTCGAGGTGCAGCGCGGCCTGCCGATCCAGCACCTGATGAAATACTTCACGCAAGCGGGCGAGGTCTGGCAGCTCAATGCCGACATCCGCGCCATGGTGCAGTTTCGCCAGCTCAATCTGTTGCAGGACTTCTCCCATCTCGGCACGTTCGACGTGATCTTCTGCCGCAATGTGCTGATCTATTTCGACCAGGACACCAAGGCTGTGATCTTCGAGCGCATGGCGAAGATTTTGGAAGCCGACGGCACGCTGCTGTTGGGCGCCGCCGAATCCGTCGTCGGCATCACCGACGCGTTCCGCCCGATCGTCGAACGTCGTGGTCTCTATCAGCTCAACCCGACGCGCTCCGGCCGCCCGATGGGCGGATTGATGCCGCCGTCGTTGAAGGTGGCAGCGGCGCGGTGAGACGCGTGGCCCGCGCCTATCGGCGCCGTGATGTTGCCGCGCGTTCGAAGCTGCTTTGCTTTAACGGACCGATGCTAGGCCGATAGACGTCGGCCCGCGCGGTGCCTGTCGCCGTGTGGTGGACGATGTGACGTCGTCTGCTGTCGGAGAGACGAAAGACGAAAGCTCAACGCCGTTGACGTAGATCAACGGAGCGGCAGGTACCTGGAAACTGGTGGAGTTGTCAGGCCGTCCCTCTCTCGTCGGATGCGCCGTCCAACACGCCGATCCGCTCGGCAAGAGAGACCAGTTCGGCCAATGACCGAACCTGCATTTTCTCCATCAAGCCGTGGCGGTGAGCTTTGATCGTACGCTCGGTCGTTCCGAGCGTGTGTGCGATCTGCTTGTTGATTTTGCCCCGAACGACGAGGTCGAAGACCTGTCGCTCGCGCGGCGTCAATTTAGCGAGACGAGCACGAGCCATGTTCAGCATGTTCTGTAGGTCTCGTGACGATCGATGGTGTGCCAAGGCCCCGGCGATTGCGCGAAGAAGGTCTTCTGAGCTTACCGGCTTGCTCAGAAAATCCTGCGCACCCGCTTTTATGGTCCGCACAGTGATCGGAATGTCGCGATAGCCGGAGAGAAATATGATCGGCAATGTCGAGCCGAGTTCGCCCAATTGTTTTTGGAGGGCAGGGCCGTCCAAGTCGGGGATTTGCACATCGAGAAGGATGCAACTCGGAATGCTGTCGCTCGGCAGTCGGTCCAGCAATGCCTGCGCCGAGGTATAGACGGCGACCTCGTAACCGGCGTGCCTTAAATGACGCTCCATGGCCGTCAGGAAAGACAGGTCGTCGTCAACAATATGCACGAGCCCCGGCACCGGTCCCCTCTCCATTTCAGAGAGGCTACCGCGCTATTCAGGGTGCATAAGTGTCTTAATGCACCCTTTTAAGACATAGCTGATCTGTCGCAGCGAAAAGTCTCTATGCACTTTGTGCCACGCCGTGCCGGCCTTTGTCGATGCGCGAGCCGCGAATCCAACTGATGCTTTGAACTCGCGAATAGAACCCGTCATCCGGCGCTACGCGGCGACCTTCTCCCAGAAGGGAAGTTGGGTATCCCTCACAAAATCGCATGCGGCAGAAACCGCGAGCCGTTGCCGGTGATCGGGCTCTCGTCCTCGCGGATCGACAGGCCGCAGGGTTGGTGATCGACCAGCCAGCTTCCCACCACCGGATAGAAGCCTGAGAAGTTCGGCAGCGGCGCGAGCGCCTGCCGCACGAATCCTTCGGCGCCGTAGGGGCCTGCCTGCTCGTCGAGCGGCATTCCGCCTGATACCAGCGTGACATTGGCGCCTTCGCGCGACAGCAGCGGCTTGCGCACATAGGAGCTGCCGAGCTCGGCCGCCCGCGGATCGTCCTCGAAAAAAGCCGGCAGCAGATTGGGATGGTTCGGAAACATCTCCCAGAGCAGCGGCAGGATGCCCTTGTTGGAGAGCACAGACTTCCACGGCGGTTCGATCCAGCGTGTCTGTGCGTCCTTGAGCTTTGCGCCGAAGCTGTCGTGGAACATCCATTCCCAGGGATAGAGCTTGAAGGCGAGCGCGATGTCGCGGTCGTCGAGATCGACGAAGCCGTCGGTATCATCGCGCCAGCCGATCGCCTCGACATCGAGCAGCGTGGTCGTCAGTCCCGCCTGGCGCGCGGTGTCTTCGAGATAAGCGAGCGTGCCGGCGTCCTCCTCATTGCCCGTCGTGCCGGTGAGATGGACGTGGCGCCCCGCGGCAATGTGCTTCCATGCTTCGATCAGCCGTTCGTGGATGGAATTGAACTGGTCGGCCCGCGACGGGATGATGCGCCGTTCGATCGCCTGTTCGAGCCAAGTCCATTGAAACACCGCGGCTTCGAAGATCGAGGTCGGCGTATCCGCGTTGTATTCGAGCAGCTTTGCCGGTCCCTTGCCGTCGAATTTGAGATCGAGCCGGCCATAGAGGCTGCGGTCGTCGCGTGTCCAGCTCTCGGCGATCAAGCTCCAGAACGCGTCGGGTATCTTCAAGCGCTGCAGATGGCGCTCGTCGCCGATCACGCGGCCGGCAAGCTCCAGGCACATCGCGTCGATCTCGCCGGTCGGCGTCTCGATGCCGCGCTCGATCTCGTCGAGCGTGAAGGCGTAGTAGGCCCGCTCGTCCCAATAGCGCTCGCCGTCGATAGTGTGGAAGGCAAAGCCGCATTGTTCGGCGGTCTGCCGCCAGTCGTCGCGCTCGGGGCAGACGATGCGTTGCATGGGTCAGCCGCCGCCAGAGAAGCCATGGCCAAACGAGCCGAATCCGCCGCGGCTCACGCCGCCGGAGCCTGAATCGGACGACGTTCCGGACGAGGAATGGCTCGAGGAGTCGCTGCTGAAGAAGCTCGATCGCGACGACCAGCGCGAGCTGCCGCCGCCGCCAGACGAACTGCTTCTGCTGCTGCAGGCGGTGCTCGCCTGCACCGGCGCGGCTCCGGGGACCGTCGCCCCGGGGACGATCGCCCCGGCAGCAGAGGGCTCGCAAGTCTGCCGCGGCATCAGCGTGTAGGCGGTGGTGCCGACCGCGATCGTGCCCATCACCAGCAGCGCGACACGGCCTGAGCGCTTCGGCAGCAGTTGCGCAGGCGGCGGTCCGGCCGCCGGCCGACGTTTGCCGAACTCCTTTTTGGAGGGTTTGTCGGCCATGTCAGTAGATCATGCAGGCGGCGTTGAGCAGGCCCGCGGCGAACGAGGACAGCCCGAGCCAGATCGCGGGCGCCAACTCGCCGGCCGCGATCCGGGCCGGGAGGTTCGGCACCGGCACCCTGACGAGAAAGAGCACGATGATCTGCACGATCAGGGCAATGACCGCCCAGATCAGGCAGTCCAGCACATTGGCCGAATGCGCGATCGCGCTGACCAGCGGCGCGACGAAGCCCAGCAGGCTGAGGCCGAGTGCGATCGCCGCGGCCGGCTCGTTGTCGCGGATCAGCTGGAATTCGTTGTAGGGCGTGATGCGGGTGTAGACGAACAGGTACGTCACGATCGCGATCAGCCCGGTGCAGAAATAGACCAGGAAGGCGGGCAGGCCGGCCAGTGATTGCAGGATCATCGTTCCCCCATCGTGCAGCGATCATTCGTCGGCGAGGGAAGGATAGCGGTTCAACGGTGGCAGCACGATCGAGGCCGCGTTCGCATCCCCAAAAAACAAAACCCCGCCATTTGCGGCGGGGTCCAGGCTGGGAGGAGCAA
Organism: Bradyrhizobium sp. Ken01; assembly: GCF_055807355.1. Taxonomy (NCBI): domain Bacteria; kingdom Pseudomonadati; phylum Pseudomonadota; class Alphaproteobacteria; order Hyphomicrobiales; family Nitrobacteraceae; genus Bradyrhizobium; species Bradyrhizobium sp. Ken01. The sequence goes on along the minus strand of NZ_JBVVPC010000085.1, from coordinate 8,895 downwards.
GCCCGAAGGGCTTGCGCAGTAAACTGATCAGGCGGGAATGCGCTCTTCGACCTCGTGCGGCTCGCGCAGCACGTAGCCGCGGCCCCACACGGTCTCGATGAAGTTGCGGCCTTCCGAGGCATTCGCGAGCTTCTTGCGGAGCTTGCAGATGAAGACGTCGATGATCTTCAGCTCGGGTTCGTCCATGCCGCCATAGAGGTGGTTGAGGAACATTTCCTTGGTCAGGGTCGTGCCCTTGCGGAGCGAGAGCAGCTCCAGCATCTGGTATTCCTTGCCGGTCAGATGCACGCGCTGGCCGCCGACTTCCACCGTCTTGGTGTCGAGGTTGACGACGAGGTCGCCGGTCTGGATCACCGACTGGGCATGGCCCTTGGAGCGGCGCACGATCGCGTGGATGCGGGCAACCAGCTCGTCCTTGTGGAAGGGCTTGGTCATGTAGTCGTCGGCGCCGACGCCGAGACCCTTGACCTTGTCCTCGATGCCGGCGAGGCCGGAGAGGATCAGAATGGGTGTCTTGATCTTGGAGACCCGGAGCTGCTTGAGCACGTCGTAGCCGGACATGTCGGGCAGGTTGAGGTCGAGAAGGATAATGTCGTAATCGTATAATTTACCGAGATCGACGCCTTCTTCCCCCAAATCGGTCGTGTAAACGTTGAAGCTCTCAGACTTCAACATCAGCTCGATCGACTGCGCGACGGCGCTGTCATCTTCAATCAGCAAAACGCGCATGCCAGTTCCCCATAGTCGCCGCTCCTGGGCGTCAGGTCGGCCGCATTCGCGGCACACAACAAAACGCCTTTGAACAACTGATTCGGATCCTGACAACAGATGGTTAACAAATTCTGATTCTGGAACGCAAGCCCTGGAGATGCAATTTTCGTCGAATCGCCCTAAGGTCTTGTGTGCGAAGCAGCTTTCGTTATCCGGTTGCGTTCAAGTTCCACTTTAAGAGACGGGCCTAACCGACTCCCGCGACTCAGCCTTCTTCTGAAGGGGAGCCACGCTCAGTCACAAAGACAGTGACGCAATGATTAACGATGCGGGTAAACACGAAGTTAAGCGCCGTTCAGAAATATGGCGAAACTTAAGGTTCTCGCCACGAAGCCCGCGATTATGAAGGCGATCACCTCATGAAGGCCCTCTCGTGAAGGCTCTTGCCGAACAGATCGGCGACATTGACGGCATCAATATTTACGGCCGTGTGGTCGGCGTGCGCGGCCTGATGGTCGAGGTGGCCGGCCCGATCCATGCGATGTCGGTGGGCGCGCGGCTCGTGATCGAGACCGGCGGCAACCGTTCCATCCCCTGCGAGGTGATCGGCTTCTCCGGCAACAATGCCGTCGTGATGCCGTTCGCCGGCCTCGACGGCGTGCGGCGCGGCTGCAAGGCCGTCATCGCCAATGCGGCAAATCAGGTGCGGCCTTGCGCGGCCTGGCTCGGCCGCGTCGTCAATGCGCTGGGTGAGCCGATCGACGGCAAGGGGCCGCTGCCTCAGGGTCCGGCGCCGATGCCGTACCGCAATTCGCCGCCGCCGGCGCACTCGCGCAAGCGCGTCGGCGCGGCGCTCGATCTCGGCGTGCGCGCGATGAACACGTTCCTGACCTGCTGCCGCGGCCAGCGCATGGGCATCTTCGCAGGCTCCGGCGTCGGCAAGTCGGTGCTGCTGTCGATGCTGGCGCGCAACGTCGATGCCGCCGTCAGCGTCATCGGGCTGATCGGCGAACGCGGCCGCGAGGTGCAGGAGTTCCTGCAGGACGACCTCGGCGAGGAGGGCCTGGCGCGTTCCGTCGTCGTGGTCGCGACCTCCGACGAGCCGGCGCTGATGCGCCGCCAGGCCGCGTATCTGACACTCGCGATCGCCGAATATTTTCGCGACGAGGAGCAGGACGTCCTTTGCCTGATGGATTCGGTGACGCGCTTTGCCATGGCCCAGCGCGAGATCGGCCTGTCCGCGGGCGAGCCGCCGACCGCCAAGGGCTACACGCCAACCGTGTTCACCGAGCTGCCGAAGCTTCTGGAGCGCGCCGGTCCGGGCTTGGGCGAGGGCGCCATCACCGCGATCTTCACGGTGCTGGTCGATGGCGACGACCATAACGAGCCGATCGCGGATGCCGTTCGCGGCATCCTCGACGGCCACATCGTGATGCAGCGCTCGATCGCCGAGCGCGGCCGCTACCCGGCCATCAACATCCTCAAATCCGTCTCCCGCACCATGCCGAAATCGGCCGACCCGCAGTTCTGGCCGACCATCCAGAAGGCGCGGGCGGTGATGGCGACCTATGCCGACATGGAGGAATTGATCCGTCTGGGCGCCTACCGCGCCGGCTCCAGCCCCGAGGTCGACGAGGCGATCCGCCTGCACGAGCCGCTGGAGGCCTTCCTGCGCCAGCGCAAGGACGAAAATGCATCGTTGGCGGACGGCTACCGCCAGTTGGCGCAAATCCTCGGTGATTTGGAAACGGAACGCTAACTTTGTCCCGTCATCATCCCATCCCACAGAGTAGCAGAGCCGGTCTTGGCCCCTGTCGGGCCTGTGGGGAGACCGGTGTTGTCCCACGTGCAGCCAAGGGACTTCTGGGGAGTACGAGTCGATGAAGTCACGTGATACCCTCATCCGCCTGAAGAAGTTTCAGGTCGACGAGAAGCGCCGCCGGGTCACCCAGATCGAGACCATGATCGCCGACTTCCAGCGGATGTCGACCGATCTTGAACGCGAGATCTCGACCGAGCAGGAGCGCGCCGGGATCAACGATCCCTCGCACTTCGCCTATCCGACCTATGCCAAGGCTGCCATCCAGCGTCGTGAGAACCTGACCCGCTCGGCCGACGAGCTGAAGGGCCAGCTCGACGAAGCCAAGGCCGCGCTGGCCGAAGCCTTCGAGGAGCTGAAGAAGGTCGAGCTCCTCGACGAGCGCGATCAGGCCCGCGAACGCGCCGAGGAAAACGCCCGCGAGCAGGCCGATCTCGACAGCATCGGCCTGATGCGGGCCCGCATGGGCGCCGTCGCCTGAGACGCTAGCCGCCAGACTTGAGAGAATTTGCAGAACCCGGACCCCAAAGGTCCGGGTTTTCGCATGTCCTGTCCACAGAGGGGCGCCGCGCCCCCTTGGTGGTCGGCTTTGCCGCGCGCTATGGTGGCGGGGTGCCAGGGCCTGCGCGGAACGCGACGGGCCGCACATCGGGGGGCTGAATGCTGACGCCAGCAGAGCTGGTCGGGCTGATTGGGGCGGTAGCGCAGGGCGATCAGGCCGCGTTCGAGCGCCTCTACGTCGCCACGCGCGCGAAACTCTATGGCGTCGTGCTCCGTATCTTGCGCCGACAGGATCTCGCAGAGGAGGTCATTCAGGAGACCTACGTCAAGGTCTGGAACAGCGCCGGCCAGTTCAATCCCGCTCTCGCGTCGCCGATCACATGGATGGCGTCGATTGCGCGCAACCGCGCCATCGATGTCGTCCGCAAGAAGACGGAAGTCTCCATCGAGGAAGAGCCGCAGGCGATGGAAGTCGCAAGCGACAGCCCCGATCCGCTGGCGCGGCGGGAGATGACCGAGGAATTGAAGCGGCTCCTCGAATGCATCGGCCGGCTCGAGCCGGACCGTCAGAGACTCGTGCTTCTCGCCTATTACAACGGCTGGAGCCGCGAGCAATTGGCGGAGAAATTCGCGGCGCCCGTCAACACCGTGAAGACGTGGCTTCGGCGCAGCATGATGGATATTCGCGAATGTCTCGGCCTTTGAGATTCGGGCTATGAGAGCTCGTACGGTGATGGTGGATCTGGACCGCAAGTGATGGCCTATACGGAGGACCATATCGCGCTCGCCGCGGAATATGCGCTCGGTACGCTCGACGCCGGCGAGCGCGCGCAGGTCGAGACCATGATGGCGGTGGACAAGGCGTTCGCCGACGTCGTGCAGGCGTGGGCATTCCGGCTCGGCGTCCTCAACCAGATGGTCGGCTCGATCGAGCCGCGTCCGATCGTGTGGGAGAACATCAGGTCCGAGCTCGCGCGGACGGGCTTTGCGCAGGATCCGCCAGCGCTGCGGGACGCAGCGCCGCCACCCGTGCCGGAGTTTTCCTCGCCCGACACCGTGCCTCCGCCGGTGGCGTCGGAGAATATGCAGCAACCGGTACCGCAGCCTCCCGAAGCGGAGCAGCCCGAAACGACGCCACCGGCGCCCGATGCGCTTCCCGACGTCGCGCCGATCTTCATGCCGCAGGTCCACGCGCCAGACCCGGAGGTCGTGCGTGCGCCGCCGCCGCCGGTCGCCGACAACAGCAACGTGATCCGGCTCGAGGGCCGCGTGAAGCGCTGGCGCACCATCGCATCCGCCGTCGGTGCGCTCGCGGCCGCGCTGCTCGTGACGCTGTCGCTTCAGATCTTCAAGCCCGAGGCGCTGCCGGGCGGCTTGCGACCGGCGCCACGCATCCAGACCGTCGAGGTAAAGACACCGGCGCCGCTCCCGTCGTCGCAATATGTCGCGCTGTTGCAGGGCCAGGGCGGAGGTCCCGCCTTTATCCTCACCATCGACGGTGCGACCAAGAATTTTACCGTGCGCAAGGTCGGCGCCGCACCGGAGCCCGGCAAGAGTTTCGAGCTCTGGCTGATCTCGGACAAGCTGCCGCGCCCGCGCTCGCTGGGCGTGATCGGCGCCGGAGATTTCACCGCACGACCGGTGCTCGGTTCGTACGATCCCGACGTCGTCAACGGCGCAACCTACGCCGTCACCGTCGAGCAGGCGGGCGGCTCGCCGAACGGCCAGCCGACCTCGGCGCCGGTGTTTTCCGGCAAGCTGATCGAAACCGTGCCGCCCGCGCAGCCGCAGGCGCCCGCCAAGAAGTAGGTTTCCATTGTCGTCCTGGCGAAAGCCAGGACCCATTACCCCAAGAGCTTGTTGCGAGAGTGAGCGGTGGCCACACGGGTGAGCAACCACTCAATCTCGGGGTAATGGGTCCTGGATCGGCGCTCGCTCTGCTCGCTTGTCCAGGACGACATCGGGGGGCATTGGACGCTTCAACATCGTCGTGGCAATGCTGATCAATTTCCGTCGCCACGGTCCGTCCTGCCGTCGTCTTCCGACAAATCCAGCCGAATCCGCCCCCGATTTGAACCTCTCCGCTGGTCGCGGCGTCAAATGCCCGGAATTTGCAGTCGGCGCCCCCAATCATGGTGCCGGAGAGGGGCGAGAAATCAGATGGATGCAGCGAAAACGTCGGGCATCTTCATTCACCAATATGCGGGGCTGCCACACGGCCCGGCCTTCGAACATTGGCGAGAGCGGACTTTCGGGGCCTGCGGCCTGGATATCGGGCCGAGCCGGGGCGACAGCATCGATTGCCGGCTCCAGGTCAGCGTGGTCGACAATATCGCGCTCGCCATTCCCGAAGGCGCCTCCGCGCAATATTCACGCACCCAGAGCCACCTTGCCGACGGCAGCGACGATCTCGTCCTGATCGCGGCGCATGCGGGTCTCGTCCGCGTCGGGCAGAACGGCCATGCCGTGGAGCTTGCGCCGGCGCAGATGGTGCTCGTCGACATGAGCATCACCGGCACCGTCGGCCACACCGACGAAGATCGCTTCACCACCATCCGCATGCCGCGCCGCGCACTGCTCGAGATCAATCCGCGCGCCGAGGACAAGCTGTCGCAAGTGCTCTCGGACGGCGCGGTCGCCGAGACGATCTTCCGCTACCACTCCCTTGCCGCCCATCACGCGCCGCATCTCGACGCCGTCGGCCAGCGCCTCACCGCGCAGCACATGGTCGATCTTGTCGGCCTCCTGCTCGGCACCGACGCCGAGCATGCGAGTCTCGCGCGCGGGCGAGGTCATGCGGCGGCCCGTCTCGATCTCATGCGCGCCGACGTGATGGCTGCGCTTGGCCGCAACGATCTCTGCCTGTCCGAGATTGCCACGCGCTCGGGCCTGAGCCCGCGCCAGGCACAGCGCCTGTTCGAGCAGGCCGGAACGACCTTCACCGAATTCGTGCTGGAGCAGCGCCTGCTGCACGCGCGCAAGCTGCTCAGCGATCCCCGTGCCAGCACCCGCAAGATCAGCGACATCGCGCATTCGTCGGGCTTCTCCGATCTGTCCTATTTCAACCGCGCCTTCCGCAAGCGCTTTGCCGCGACGCCGTCGGAACTGCGCGAGGCCTGAGCCGAGCCGACAATTGGTGCGGCGCGCCGGTACCACGGCAGTTGGTCCGCCCGGCCGGATGAGCTATAGCTGTCTGCGCGGTCAGACGGCTTGATCGTTCGTCGCTTCGTCGTCGCCCTCTTGGGAAATGTAGTCAACGGACATGGCGCGTATCGTCGTGCTCGGCGCCGGGTTTGCAGGCCTGTGGGCGGCCATCGGTGCCGCGCGCAAGCGCGACGAGATCGGCGCTGGCGGCGACATCGAGATCCGCGTCGTCGACCGCAATCCCTATCACAACATCCGCGTGCGCAATTACGAGGCCGATCTCAGCGAGGTCGCGCTTCCGCTGGCGCAACTGCTCGATCCGATCGGCGTCAGTCACGGGATCGGCGAGGTCGAAGCCATCGATCCGGCACGACGTGAGATTTCGCTGGTGACGTGTGGCGGCGACGAGACGCTGACTTATGACCGGCTGGTGCTGGCGCTCGGCAGCGAAGTGATGCGTCCCGACATTCCCGGCCTTGCCGAGCATGCTTTCGACGTCGACACCTATGCAGCGGCGCTCCACCTCCAGGATCATCTCAATTCGCTCGGACGCAGCGTGCCCGCGCCGGGGCGCTCGACGATCGTCGTGGTCGGCGCCGGCTTCACTGGCATCGAGGTCGCGGCCGAGATGCCCGACAAGCTGGCGCGCGCCGGCATCACCGGCAGCCGCCGCATCATCCTGGTCGATCCCAATCCTGCGGTGGGCGCCACGATCGGCGCACATGCGCGTCCCGTCATCGATACGGCATTGGCCTCGCTCGACGTCGAGACACGGTTTGGCGTCCGCGTCGTCTCCGTCGAGGCCGCCGGCCTGCGTCTGAGTTCGGGCGAGTTCATTCCGACGCGGACGGTGATCTGGTGTGCCGGGATGCGCGCGAGCCCCTTGGCGGCGAGCTTCCCGGACGCACGCGATCGTCTTGGGCGCCTGCTCGTCGATCCCATGATGCGGGTTGCGGATGTCGGCGGCGTGTTCGCGGCCGGCGATGTCGCCTCGAGCGTGGTCGACGGCTTGCATCCGACCGTGATGTCCTGCCAGTTCGCGCGTCCCATGGGCCGCTTCGCCGGCCACAATGTGGTCGCCGATCTCGCGGGCCTGCCGATGCTGCCGCTCCGGATCGACTGGTACGTGACCGTGCTCGATCTCGGCGGCTGGGGCGCGCTCTATACGGAAGGGTGGGACCGCGAAGTCCGCGCCACCGGCGCGGCCGCCAAGGCAACCAAGCAGACCATCAACCGCAAGCGCATCTATCCGCCGCTGTCGGGCAACAAGGACGAGCTGTTCGCTGCGGCCGCGCCGACCGTGCAGGCTCCGCCGCCGACATATGGGGCGCCGCGTGTTTGAGCTGGCCCTGCACCCATGAGCCGGGCGAAAGGAAGCAAAGGAAGGCAATGCCCGCCGAGGCTTTGACCCGACGCCGGCTGGGCCGTTGCGAACGGCATCACTGCAATCTCCTGGTCAGGACCTCCACGAAGCCGATAGAGTGCTCGTTACATCTCGGGGGTGGACATGCGGCGGCGGGAGCTTCTTGCCATACTGGGCGCGACGGTAGCCTTCCCTCTTGTGGCGCGTGCCCAGCCGGACTTGCCGATCGTCGCCGTGCTGGTGCCGGGACCTGCAAAAAACGCTGAAGATCGGATTGTGGCTATCCGTCAGGGCATGCGGGAGGCTGGCCTTACCGAGGGCATCAACTTCACCTTTGCTTGGCGCTACGCGGACGGTGTCTTCGACCGGTTGCCCGCCCTTGCGCTTGAACTCGCTGCTCTCAAGCCGCGCGTCATCATTGCTTCGGCTGCCGCCGCGCCGGTCACGCACAAGATGCTGCCCGACCTGCCCTTGGTCTTCACATCCTATGCCGCCGATCCCATCAAAGCAGGATTCGCCGAAAGCTATGTGCACCCGGGCGGCCATGCGACCGGCAATGTGATGAGTGCGGTTGGCGGCGAGCAGGCACTTACTGGCAAGCGCTTCAACCTGTTCAAGGAGCTGGTGCCGGACCTAAAGGCGCTCGGTTTTATCGGTTCGTCGTCTCTTCTAGCCGGAATCGAGTTCAACGTATTGCAAAGCGTCGCTGGTCAACTCGGTTTTTCGGTTGTTCGACATGAAGTTCGTGGGCTCGATGACGTCGAGGCCGCGGTTTTGGCGAGCATCCGGGATGGCGTTGATGCCCTCTATGTGTCCGGCGAGCCGCTGCTCTACAACAACATGCGCCGCGTCTTGCCCCTGGTGATGGCGCCGGGAAAACCGACGGTCGGCACTTATCCGGAGTGGGGCCGCGCCGGGCTTCTGATGTCCTATTCGGCCGATCTGATCGACGACTTCCGCCGCGCCGGCATCTATGCCGCAAAGATCCTCGGCGGCGAAAAGCCTGCGAACCTGCCGATCGAGCAGGCCAGCAAGTTTGTGCTCGTCCTCAATCTCAAGACGGCCAAGGCTCTGGGCGTCACGGCGCCGGACCGCCTCGTGGCGTTGGCCGATGAGGTGATCGAGTCATGAAGGCACGGCCGTCCATTGCCAAGGCATGATAGCCTCATACAAGCGCTAGCGTTGCCCGCCGGGCAAAACACCCAAGCTGGCAGTCAACCCGTACCGCCCAAAATATTCCACTTTACCGAAATTCGGAATTGCGTATATTCCGCCTCACTCCGGCCCAAGGAAGAGGGGCGTATCGCGATCGTCACGAACGCGGGCCGGACGGCGGTGGACGTTGGTCACATCGGCG
>NZ_JBVVPC010000084.1:0-15196 GCF_055807355.1 Bradyrhizobium sp. Ken01 | reverse complement strand
GGTTCCCGGCGAGAGGATGCCGCAAAAAGGGATTGACTAACCAAGGCCCGTTACAGAAGCCCGGATGGAGCGCAGCGTAATCCGGGACAGCGGCAATGGCCGCCTGAATCCCGGATTACGCTTCGCTCCATCCGGGCTACAACACACCCATGTGGCAAAACTCGCCCTTGCTCCGGCGCAGACAACCGGCTGTAATTGCAAATCAAATACCGCAGCGCAGAATTCAACGAGAACGCGCGGTCAGCTCAGGGAGAGCGGTCATGCATGGGACCATCGAAAGCGCGGCGAAGCTCGACGCGTTACGCGCACGCGCCACATCACTGCCGCTGGAGCAGTTCGATCCGGGCGATCCCGAGCTGTTCAGAACCGATACGTTCTGGCCCTATTTCGATCGCCTGCGCCGCGAAGATCCCGTGCACTATTGCAAGGACTCGATGTTCGGGCCGTATTGGTCGGTGACGCGCTACAACGACATCATGGAGATCGAGACCAACCATTCGGTGTTCTCCTCGGCCTCCTCGCTCGGCGGCATCACCATCCGCGACATCGATCCGGAACTGCGCCGCGAGAGCTTCATCTCGATGGACCCGCCGCGTCACGCGGCGCAGCGCAAGACCGTGGCGCCGATGTTCACGCCGACGCATCTGGACAATCTGGCGCTGAGCATCCGCAAGCGTTCGGCCGAGTGCCTGGACAATCTGCCGCGTGGCGAGGTGTTCGACTGGGTCGACCGCGTCTCGATCGAGCTCACCACGCAGATGCTCGCCGTGCTGTTCGACTTTCCCTGGGAGGACCGCCGCAAGCTGACGCGCTGGTCGGACATCGCGACCACCATTCCCGGACCCGACGGCCTCGTCGCCACCGAAGACGAGCGTCAAGCCGAGCTGACGGAATGCGCCGGCTATTTCACGCGATTGTGGAAGGAACGGATCGAGCAGCCGCCGAAGAGCGACCTGTTGTCGATGATGGCGCATGGTGCCGCGACGCGCGACATGGACGCGAAGAACTTCCTCGGCAATCTGATCCTTCTGATCGTCGGCGGCAACGACACCACCCGCAACACCATGTCCGGTTCGCTCGACGCGCTGAGCCAGCATCCGGAGCAATATCGCAAGCTGCGCGAAAACCCCGCGCTGCTCGATAGCTTCGTGCCGGAAGTGATCCGCTGGCAGACACCGCTGGCCCATATGCGGCGCACCGCGCTTGCGGACTTCGAGTTCCGCGGCAAGCAGATCAAGAAAGGTGACAAGGTCGTGATGTGGTACGTCTCGGGCAACCGCGACGCCGACGCGATCGAAAAGCCCTACGAATTCATCATTGACCGCGCGCGGCCGCGCACGCATCTCTCGTTCGGTTTCGGCATCCACCGCTGCGTCGGCTTGCGGCTTGCCGAACTCCAGCTCAAGATTATCTGGGAAGAGATCCTCAAGCGCTTCGACCATATCGAGGTGGTCGGCGAACCCAAGCGGGTCTATTCGAGTTTCGTGAAGGGTCTCGAAAGCTTGCCGGTGAAGATCGCGGCTTAGGGCGATGAGCCAGAGTGAAATCCACGGGGAAGCTACGCCCCCTCCCCCGCTTGCGGGGGAGGGTTGGGGAGAGGGTGCCTCCCTAATCGAGAGCCCCCAAGAGGAAAAAGCCCTCACCCGGGGCTGCGCGCCGACCTCTCCCGCAAGCGGGATAGGTTAGAAAATCAACTGGAGCAAACCACCATGAACATCCAAGCGCCGGTTCAAGTGGACAAGGCCGAACGCATGCGCCGGGCCCGCGAGGAGGCCTATGCGACACCGCTGGCGCAATTCCACCCCGGCGCGCCCAGGCTGTTCCAGGACGACACCCTGTGGCCGTGGTTCGAGCGGCTGCGCAAGGAAGAGCCGGTGCATTACTGCACCAACGCGCCGATCGAGCCGTATTGGTCGGTGGTGAAGTACAACGACATCATGCATGTCGACACCAACCACGGCCTGTTCTCCTCCGATTCGACGCTCGGCGGCATCGGAATCCGCGACGTGCCGGAAGGTTACGACTGGCCGAGCTTCATCGCCATGGACCAGCCGCGTCATTCGTCGCAGCGCAAGACGGTGTCGCCGATGTTCACGCCGACGCATCTGGACGAACTGGCAAAACTGATTCGCCAGCGCTCGCAGACCGTGCTCGACAATCTGCCGCGCAACGAGACCTTCAATTTCGTCGAGCGCGTCTCGATCGAGCTGACGACGCAGATGCTGGCCACCCTGCTCGACTTCCCCTGGGAAGAACGGCGCAAGCTGACGCGCTGGTCCGATGTCGCGACCGCGCTGCCCAAGAGCGGCATTGTTGCTTCCGCCGAAGAGCGCCGCCGCGAGATGGACGAATGCTATGCCTACATGTCCAAGCTCTGGAACGAGCGCGTCAACTCCGCGCCGCGCAACGATTTGCTGTCGCTGATGGCGCATAACGACGCCACGCGGTTCATGGACCCCGACAATCTCATGGGCAACATCATCCTGCTCATCGTCGGCGGCAACGACACCACGCGCAACACCATGACGGGCTCGGTGCTGGCGCTGAACGAGAACCCGGAGCAATACGACAGGCTGCGCGCCAACCCGGAACTGATCGATTCCATGGTGCCCGAAGTGATCCGCTGGCAGACCCCGCTCGCGCATATGCGCCGCACCGCGCTGCAGGACACTGAAGTTGGCGGCAAGCACATCAAGAAGGGCGACCGCGTCGTGATGTGGTACGTCTCGGGCAACCGCGACGAGGAGATGTTCGAGAAGCCGAACGAGTTCATCATCGACCGGCCGCGGCCGCGCACCCACCTCTCCTTCGGCTTCGGCATCCACCGCTGCGTCGGCATGCGCCTCGCCGAGCTCCAGCTCAAGATCGTCTGGGAAGAGATGCTGAAGCGCTTCGACCGCATCGAAGTGGTCGGCGAGCCCAAGCGGATCTATTCGAGCTTCATCAAGGGGTATGAGTCACTGCCGGTGAGGATTCCGGGGTAGGCCCCACTGTCATGCCCCGCGCAGGCGGGGCATCCAGTAAGCCGCGGCTTCTCGGCTCAAGCACTGCGGCCTCTGGAATACTGGATTGCCCGCCTTCGCGGGCAATGACACCGAGGGTGGATTAAGAGCGGGCGACTCCTCCCCAGCTATAAAATTTCGGCATGACAGCTCGCGCGAGATGCGAAGGCGAGATCGCGCGCGACTGGTCTACGACACCGGCACATCTAGCTCAACTTGATGTCCCACACGCCTTCCTTGCGGCAGGCGGCGACTTCCTCGCGCAGGAGGGCGGTGACGGCGACCGAGGCCGTCGAGACCGGACGGTCGATCGGAGAGGCAAATATGAGCTCGCGCGTCATCGGCTTCGAGACGAGAGCCGTTTCCAGCCGCCCGTCCGCGACCTCGGCGTGGACCGACGAGGGCGGCAGCAGCGCGAAGCCGAGGCCTTCCTCGACGAGGCTCGTGAGCACGCGGAACGAATCCGCCTCGAGCTGGACGTTGAGCTTGATCTTGCGTTGCGCCGCCGCGTGCTCGATCAGCGCACGGAGACCGTGGGAATGACTCGGCAGCACCAGCCGTTGCCGCAGCAGCCAGCCGACATCGACGCTCTTCTTGCGCGCCAAGCCACAACCGCGCGGACCCACCGCGACGATGTTGTCGCGCCCCAAGCTCTCGACGTTGAGATGCAGATCGGCGGAGCGGCCGTAGAGGATGGCGAGATCCATCTCGCCGCGATGCAGCCATTCGACCAGATGGCCGCTGTAGCTCTCGACGATGCGCAGCGAAATGCCGGGGAATTTTTCGACGCAGCGCCGCGCAAAGCGCGCCGACAGCACGCAGCTCACGGTCGGGACCAGGCCGAGCACGACCTGGCCCGATGGCGGCCCCTTGGAGGACTGGATGTCGTCGCGGATCTGGTCGATCTGCCGCACGATGCCCGAGGTGCGCGCCAGCAACAGGCGGCCGGCATCCGTGAGCACCATGCCGCGGCCATTGCGGGTGAACAAGTCCGTGCGCAGCTCGTGTTCCAGCAGCTTGATCTGCCTGGAGAGCGCCGGCTGCGCCACACGCAACGTATCGGACGCCTTGGAGAGGCTGCCGAGCTCCGCCACGCAACTGAAGGTCCTGAGCTGACGGAAATCCATGCTTGCCAATCCTGGAAGGCTGCTCCATACGCTATAGCAAATGAGCATAGGGGGCTGGCATTGTTTTCACAACGCCAGAGGATCGGCCGGCGTTATCCTAACTGCCGCACATACGGGAAACCCCATGAGTGAAGACCACCACACCGAAGATCACGCCGACATCCGCGAAGCCGTCGCAAAGCTGTGCGCGCAGTTTCCCGGCGAATACTGGCGCAAGCTCGACCGTGAGATGGCCTACCCCAAGGCCTTCGTCGACGCGCTGACCGAGGCCGGTTATCTCTCGGTGCTGATCCCCGAGGAGTATGGCGGCGCGGGCTTGAAGCTTTCAGCGGCCGCGGCGATCCTCGAAGAGATCCAGCGCGCGGGCTGCAACGGCGGCGGCTGCCACGCCCAGATGTACACGATGGGCACCGTGCTGCGGCACGGCAATGACGAGCAGAAGGCAAAATATCTGCCGAAGGTCGCGAGCGGCGAATTGCGGCTGCAGGCCTTCGGCGTCACCGAGCCGACCAGCGGCACCGACACGACCTCGCTGAAGACCTTCGCACGCAAGGACGGCAATGCCGGCTACATCGTCAACGGCCAGAAAATCTGGACCAGCCGCGCTGAGCATTCCGACCTGATGCTGCTGCTGGCGCGCACCACCCCGAAGGACCAGGTCAAGAAGCGCACGGATGGTCTTTCGGTGTTCATCGTCGACATGCGCGAGGCCAAGAACAAGGGCCTCGAGATCCGCCCGATCCGCACGATGATGAACCACGCCACCACCGAAGTGTTCTTTACCGACATGAAGGTGCCGGCGGAGAATCTGATTGGCGAAGAGGGCAAGGGCTTTCGCTACATTCTCTCCGGCATGAATGCCGAGCGCATCCTGATCGCGGCCGAATGCGTCGGCGATGCCAAATGGTTCATCGCAAAGGCCACCAACTACGCCAAGGAGCGCAGCGTTTTCGGCCGGCCGATCGGCCAGAATCAAGGCATCCAGTTTCCGATCGCCAAGGCCTACGCCGCGATGCGCGCGGCCGAGCTGATGGTCAAGGAAGCCACGCGCAAATACGAGGCCGGGCTCGACTGCGGCGCGGAGGCCAACATGGCCAAGATGCTCGCGGCCGACGCGTCGTGGGAAGCGGCCAATGCCTGCGTCCAGACCCATGGCGGCTTTGGATTTGCCGAGGAATACGACGTGGAGCGCAAATTCCGCGAGACGCGGCTCTATCAGGTGGCGCCGATCTCGACCAACCTCGTGCTGTCCTTCATCGCCGAGCACGTGCTCGGCATGCCCCGTTCGTACTGAGGCAGCATCATGGGAGCACTTGACGGGATCAGGGTGATTGCGGTCGAGCAGGCGGTGGCAGCGCCGTTCTGCTCGTCGCGGCTGGCGGATGCCGGCGCGGAGGTCATCAAGATCGAGCGGCCCGAAGGCGATTTCGCCCGCGGCTATGACGCGGCGGCCAAGGGCCAGAGCAGCTACTTCGTGTGGCTCAACCGCGGCAAGCAATCGGCGGTGGTCGATCTCGCCACCAAGGAAGGCTGCGCCGAGCTGGAGAGGCTGATCGCGAGCGCCGACGTGCTGATCCAGAACCTCAAGCCGGGCTCGATGGACAAGCTCGGCTTTTCGCGCGAGCGGCTGCTGAAGGATTATCCCAGGCTGATCTCGTGCACGATCACCGGCTATGGCGACGAGGGCCCCTATGCGCACCGCAAGGCTTATGATCTGCTGATCCAGGCCGAGAGCGGCCTTGCCTCGATCACCGGCAATCCCGACGGCGCCTCGCGGGTCGGCATGTCCATCGTCGACGTCGCGACCGGCGCCACCGCGCATGCGGCGATCCTCGAGGCGCTGATCGGGCGCGGGCGCACCGGCAAGGGCGCCGACATCCGCATCTCCATGTTCGACGTGATGGCGGACTGGTGCACCGTTCCGCTGCTCAACTCGGAAGCCGGTAACCCGCCCAAGCGCATGGGGCTTCGCCATCCCTCGATCGCGCCCTATGGCGTGTTCACGTCCAGCGATGGCAAGGACATTCTGATCTCGATCCAGAGCGAGCGCGAGTGGAAGACGCTCTGCGCAAAGGTGCTGGACCAGCCGGATCTGCCCGCAGACCCGCGCGTTGCCAACATGGTCGAGCGCGTGCGCAACCGCGACTTCACCGACAAGACGGTCGCGGATGCCTTCGGCAAGATGACGCGCGACGAGCTGCTCAAGCGGCTGTCCGACGCCGACATCGCCTTTGCCGAGGTCAACACCATGGCCGACCTCACCAAGCATCCGCATCTGCGCCGCATCGAGGTCGACACCCCGCAAGGACGTGTCAGCTATCCCGCGCCGGCGCCGATCATTGTCGGTGAGACGCGCAGCTATGGCGCGGTGCCAGGGATCGGCGAACGACCGGCCAAAAAATCGTAACAGTAAGAGCGAGGCATCATGACCGAGAAGCTCGACATCGATCATCTCAGGCAGTGGATCGGCCGCAGCGAAGAGGCCACCGACACCGTCACCGCGCAGCTCGTGAAGGGTCTGCGCGCGACGCTGTTCCAGGAGGTCGGTTCGCCCAAGGCCGGCGATGCAGCGCCGTTCACGGTGCATTGGTGCCTGGCGCAGCCGGTGTTTCCGATGTCGATGCTCGGGCCCGACGGCCACCCCACCCGCGGCGGCTTCCTGCCGCCGGTGCCGCTGCCGCGCCGGATGTGGGCCGGCGGCGAGATCGAGTTCCTGCAGCCGTTGCGCGTCGGCGATGAATCGACGCGGACCTCGCGCATTGCCGACGTACAGGTGAAATCAGGCTCGACCGGCACGCTGTGCTTCGTCTCGGTCGAGCACAGCATCTCCTCGCCGCGCGGCATCGCCATCCGCGAGCGGCAGGACATCGTCTATCGCGAGATGACGACGACGTCCGCGCCGGCAAAGGCCCCGCCTCCGCCATCGAAGGCGCAGCATCGCGAGACCCATGTCTCCGATCCCGTGCTGCTGTTTCGGTATTCCGCGCTGACCTTCAACGGCCACCGCATCCATTACGACCGCGACTACGTCACCAAGGTCGAGGGCTATCCGGGCTTGATCTTCCACGGACCGTTGCAGGCCACGTTCATCATCGAGATGGCCGCGAAGCTGCGCGGCGGCAAGGCTCCGAAGAAGTTTTCGTATCGCGGGGTGCAGCCGCTGTTCGAAGGCAGCGAGTTCTCCATCAACGCCAACGAGACCGCTGATGGCATGGAGCTGTGGACCGCGAACGCGGAGGGGCAGCCGACCATGAAGGGGACGGCGGTGTGGTGATACACTGCTGCTTCCTCCTCGTCATTGCGAGCGTAGCGAAGCAATCCAGAGTCCCTCGGCGGTAACAGTCTGGATTGCTTCGTCGCAGGGGCTCCTCGCAATGACGGTGGGGCTGATAGCCGATAAACATCAGGGAACGGAAATCATGGCGAAGAACGGCAAGAGCGGCAGCAAATCCGTCACCGTCAAGCAGGCGACGCTCGACCTGCTGCGCTCCTTCGGCATCAGATGCGTCTTCGGCAATCCCGGCTCGACCGAGCTGCCGTTCCTGAGCGACTGGCCCGACGATATCGACTACGTGCTGGCGCTGCAGGAAGCGAGCGCGGTCGGCATGGCCGACGGTTACGCGCAGGCGACGCGCAATGCCGGCTTCGTCAATCTGCATTCGGCCGCCGGCGTCGGCAACGCGCTCGGCAACATCTATACCGCGCATCGCAACCAGACGCCGCTGGTGATCACCGCCGGCCAGCAGGCGCGCTCGATCCTCCCGTTGCAGGCGTTCCTCTATGCGGAGCGTGCATCCGAATTCCCACGGCCTTATGTGAAGTACAGCGTGGAGCCGGCGCGGCCCGAGGACGTGCCGGCCGCGATTGCGCGCGCCTATTACACCGCGATGCAGCCGCCATGCGGGCCGACCTTCGTCTCGATCCCGGTCGACGACTGGGCGCATGCGGCAGCTCCCGTCGAAGCCCGCAAGGTCAGCCGCGAGATCGGGCCCGAGGCTGACGCGATGACCGCGCTGGTCGCCGCGCTCGGTTCGGCCAAGCACGCTGCCCTCGTCGTCGGCCCCGGCGTCGATCGCGCCGGCGCGGTCGATTTGATGGTGCGCGTGGCCGAGAAGGCCAGGGCCAGCGTCTGGGTCAGCCCGTTTTCGGCGCGCTGCTCGTTCCCGGAACGCCATCCCCAATTCGCGGGCTTCCTGCATGCCTCGCCGGCGCAATTGTCGGACGCGCTGCGCGAGCACGACCTCGTCGTCGTGATCGGCGCGCCCGTGTTCACCTTCCATGTCGAAGGCCACGCCGCGATCTTCGACGGCGGCGCGACGCTCTTCCAGATCACCGATGACCCGGATGCTGCGGCGGTGACGCCGGTCGGAACCAGCATCATCGCGACGATGAAGCCGGCGCTCGCAATGCTGCTCGACCTCCTGCCGGAGAGCAAGCGCGCGGCACCGAAGGGGCGAACGCTGCCGCCGGCCCCGCAGGCCGCGGATCCACTGCCGGTCGAATTCCTGCTGCATTCGCTGTCGCAGGCCATGCCGGACGGCGCGTCGCTGGTCGAGGAAATTCCCTCGCACCGGCCGGCGATGCAAAAGTTCATGCCGATGCGCGGCCAGGACAGTTTTTACACCATGGCGAGCGGCGGCCTCGGTTACTCGCTGCCCGCCGCGGTCGGCATGGCGCTCGGCAAACCAAAGAGCCGCACGGTGTGCCTGATCGGTGACGGCTCGGCGATGTATTCGATCCAGGCGCTGTGGACCGCCGCGCAGCGCAAGCTGCCGCTCACCATCGTCGTCATCAACAATTCCGGCTATGGCGCGATGCGCTCATTCAGCCAGGTGATGCAGGTGAGGAACGTGCCGGGACTCGAACTGCCGGGCATCGATTTCGTCCGGCTCGCCGAGGGCATGGGTTGCCATGCGGTGCGGGTAACGAAGGCGGCGGAGCTCCGGGAAGCGCTGAAGCGCGGGATGGCATTCGAAGGGACCAGCCTCGTCGAGGTCATCGTGGATTCGGCGGTGCCGGTGCTGTACGGGCAGAAGCATTGACCGCGTCGTCCCGGCCTAGTGCGCAATTGCGCACGGGGGCCGGGACCCATACCGCGCGATTCATCGATTGTGCGCGGCGCCAATCCGAACAACCAATCTTCATCAAACGTCTCCCTGGGGTTATGAGTCCCGGCCTTCGCCGGGACGACACAGGTTTTTGGCCAATACGCGCAAATCTAAGACGCCAAGAATCCTCCGTCCGCCGCCAGCACATGCCCGACGACATAGGACGACGCGTCGGACGATAGCCACACCACCGCCTCGGCCACCTCCTCCGGGCTCCCCATCCGCCGCAGCGGCAGGCCCGCGCTGACGGTTGCGACATCGCCGACACCGGCGCGCAGCATCATGTCGGTGACGACGCGGCCGGGGGCGATGGCGTTGATGCGGATGCCGCGTGGAGCGTTCTCCATCGCGGCTGAGCGCGTCAGCGAGATCGCCGCGGCTTTGGATGCCGAGTAGAGCGAGAAGCCGGGATTGGGATTGCGCACGCCGCTGACGGAGGCGTTGACGACGATGCTGCCGCGGCCTTTCGCGAGCATGACCGGCAATTGATGGCGCAGGCACAGGAACAGCGCGCGGACATTGGTGTCGAACACGCTGTCATAGACATCCATGCCCTGCTCTTCCAGCGGCGCGCGCCGCTCCTGGAAGCCGGCATTGTTGAAGGCGACGTCGAGCCGGCCGCAGCGATCGATGGCGGTGCTGACGAGCCGCGCGACATCGTCCTCGCGCGTGATGTCGGTCTTGATCGCGATGGCGTCCGCACCGAGTTCGCGGCACGCCGCGGCGGCGGCATCGATCTCGGCTTCGCGCCGGCCCGCCAAGACAATCGCCTCCGCGCCTTCGGACGCCATTCGCAAGGCCGTCGCACGGCCGATGCCGCTGCCGCCGCCCGTCACCAGACAGACCTTGCCCCTCATCCGCGCACCCGTCGGCAGAGTTCCGCTCATGGCTCACTCCAAAACGCTTGCGCGCGCCGTTGCGCGCATATAGTTGTATGATACAACCATGTGCGCGGAGTCAAGCATGACCGGGCTTTCGCTGATCGACGACATTCGCGCGGCCTCGCGCCTGATGGTGCGCGAGCTCGGCTTCATGGACGCGACGGTGGCGGCATCGGACTATCCGCCGTCGGCCGTGCACACGATCCTGGAGATCGGCATTCGTGGCCCGATGAACTCCGGGGAGCTCGGCGATTTCCTGCGGCTGGAGAAATCCAGCGTCAGCCGCCTGGTGCGCAAGCTGATCGACTGCGGTGAGTTGCGGGAGACGCCCGACGAGGCCGATGCACGCAGCAAGCTGCTGTCGCTGACGGCGAAGGGCCGCCGCACGCTGGAGGCGCTGCACGCGTTCGGACGGCAGCAGGTGAGCGGCGCACTGGCCGCGCTGACGGAGGCCGAGCAGCGCACGGTGCGGGAAGGGATGATGCTCTATGCACGGGCTTTGCGGCAGAGCCGGGTGGAGGACGAAGGGCGGTCGGCGGCGTAGCTACCAGCGTCGTCCTGGCGAAGGCCGGGACCCATTACCCACAGGCGGATGTGGTCACGAGGACTCGGAGTTTACGGCCGAGCCAAACAACTACTCCCTGGGATTATGGGTCCCGGCCTTCGCCGGGACGACAGCGAGTGTTGGCGCCCGCCTTCCCTACGTCCCGAAATCTTCCCGCATCTTCGCTTGGATCTTGGCCATGCCCCCGATCCAGCGGTCGTAGTTCTCGGTCTTCTTGCGCATGTAGCCGAGCACCTGCGGGTGCGGCAGGATGAGGAACGTCTCCTGCTCGAGCCCGGCGAGCACGTCCTTGGCGACCTGCTCGGGCGAGAGGTCACCGTCGCCGGATTGCGGGCCCTTCGGAATCGAACGCAGCATGTTGGTGTCGACGCCCTGCGGGCAGAGGATCGAGACGCGGATGTTGTGCGCCTTGTGCGAGATCGCCAGATTTTCGGCAAAGCCGACCGCGGCATGCTTGGTGGTGGAGTAAGCGGGACTGCCGACCTGCGACAGCAGGCCTGCGGCCGAGATGGTGTTGAGGAAATAGCCGCCGCCGCGCGCCTTCATACGCGGGATCAGATGCCGCGCCGCATAGACATGCGCCATGACGTGAATCGCCCAGCTGCGCTGCCACGGCTCATCCGAGGCGCCGCCGGCATTGACCGACATCGGATCGAAACCGCCGCCGATGCCGGCATTGGAGCAAAACAACTCGATCGGGCCGAACTGCCGCTCGGTCTCCTCGATGACGTGGGAAATATCCTTTTCCTGCGCGACATCGCATTTGAAGGCCGCGCCATCCACCGTGGCAGCGACCGTCCGCGCATTGTCCGCGTCCATGTCGGCGACGACGACCTTGGCCGCACCCACCTTGTGAAACGCCTCGCATAGCGCCTTACCGATGCCGTTGGCGCCGCCCGTGACGACCACGACCTTGCCGGTCACCTGCATGCGACGTCTCCTCTTGTCTTATACCGCTTTGGCTTATTCCGCTTGGCGGAGCTTGCTCAGCTCAACACGAGGTCGAGCACCGCGGTATAATGGCACGCCGCACCGGCCAAGACAAAGCCGTGCCAGATCGCATTCTGGAAGCGCAGCCGCCGCCAGGCATGGAAGATCACGCCAAAGCTGTAGAGCAGTCCGCCCGCAAGGATGAAGCCCAGCACCAGCGCGGGCAGCGCCTTGACCACGGAATCATAGAGCATGATGCCGCTCCAGCCCATGGCGAGATAGATGCCGACCGCGACGCGGTCGAACCGGCCGGGGTAGAGAAGTTTCAGCACGATGCCGAGGAGCGCCACGCACCAGACACCGGCGAGCAGCACCACCGCGAAGGCACTGTCCTTCACCTCCAGGATGAACGGCGTGTAGGTCGCCGCGATCAGGAGATAGATCGCCGAATGGTCGAAGCGCCGCAGCAGCCATTTGGCCGGCGAGACCGGCCAGAGATTATAGGTCGCCGACAACACCAGCATCGAGAGCAGGCCGGCGACGTAGATCGAGACGCCGACGACGTCGGTCGCGTCGGCAAAGAGCACCGTCAGCACCACCAGCACGGTCGCGGCGACGATGCCGCAGAGCACCCCGATCGCGTGGATCACGCCGTCGGCGATCAGCTCGGCGCGGTCGTAATGCCAGCCGACCGCGTCGGCCGCTGCGTGGACGGAGGAGGATGCGAGCTGTTTCAGTTGAAAGACGGTCATGGCAATCCGCAAAGTGAGACAATACCCTCTTGTATGGGTGTTTCGGGACCGGCGCGTCGTTCAAACGGGCGATTTGCAAACGGCTGATTTGCCGACAAAGGAGGTGGAAGTATGAAGCTTGATTTTCCGCACGCAATTGCCACTTTTGTGATCGGTCACACATTTTCTCCCGCCGAGATCACTTAACGTTCAAATGGCATTCAGTTTCCAGGATATCGTCGAAGAAGCGCGGCTGTCGGCGAGGGCGCTGATCGACTATGGCGAGCACTTCTTCAACCCGACCGTGCGGCTCGGGGTCACCGGCCTGTCGCGGGCAGGCAAGACGGTGTTCATCACCGCGCTGATCCACGGCCTCACCCGTGGCGGCCGTTTTCCGGTATTCGAGGCCTATTCATCCGGGCGGATCGCGCGGGCGCATCTGGCGCCGCAGCCGGACGACGCCGTGCCGCGCTTCGCCTATGAGAGCCATCTGCGCGCGCTGATCGAGGAGCGGCGCTGGCCGAGCTCGACTGTCGACATCAGCGAGCTCAGGCTCGTCATCGACTACCAGCGCCAGAACGGCGCCGACCGCACGCTGACGCTCGACATTGTCGACTATCCCGGCGAGTGGCTGCTCGACCTGCCGCTGCTCCAGAAGAGTTTTGAGCAATGGTCGGCCGAAAGTCTCGCCCTGTCGCGCGAGGCGCCGCGCGTCCATCTTGCCGCGGACTGGCACGCGCATCTCGCAACGCTCAAGCCCGAGGCGCGCGAGGACGAGCAGGCGACGCTGACGGCCGCAAAGCTCTTCAGAGGCTATCTGCAAGGTTGCCGCGACGAGCGGTTTGCGATGAGCCTGCTGCCACCCGGCCGCTTCCTGATGCCGGGCAATCTCGCCGACACACCGGCGCTGACCTTTGCTCCGCTCGACGTGCGCGCGGGCGGCCAGGCGCCGGAGGGATCGCTGTGGGCCATGATGGTGCGCCGCTATGAAGCCTACAAGGACGTCGTGGTGCGGCCGTTCTTCCGTGATCATTTTGCCCGGCTCGATCGCCAGATCGTGCTGGCCGACGCACTCGCCGCGTTCAACGCCGGCCCTGAAGCGCTGCACGATCTCGAAGCCGCACTCGCGGGCATTCTCGACTGCTTCAACATCGGCCGCAGCACGATCCTCTCCGGCCTGTTCCGACCGCGGATCGACCGCGTGCTGTTCGCGGCGACCAAGGCGGACCATCTGCATCATTCCAGCCACGACCGGCTCGAGGCCGTGCTGCGCCGCGCGGTCACCCGCGCCGTGGCGCGCGCGGAAACTACCGGCGCGGAGATCGACGTCGTCGCGCTTGCCGCCATCCGCGCTACCCGCGAGGCGCAGGTTGCGCATGGCCGTGACAAATTGCCGTCGATTTTGGGAACGCCGGCCGCAGGCGAAAGCGCCGGCGGCGAGTTCTTCGACGGCAACACCGAGGTGGCGACCTTTCCGGGCGACCTCCCGCTCGATCCCGAACCCCTGTTCAACGGCACCGATGCGTTCCGCGGGCTCTCGACCGAGGCCGCCGGGAAGAGCGATTTTCGCTTCCTGCGTTTCCGTCCGCCAAAGATCGAACGCGAGGGGGCCGACCAGGCGGCGCTGCCTCACATCCGCCTCGACCGTGCCCTGCAGTTCCTGCTCGGAGACAAATTGTCATGAACGACCGATCGAAGTCGCGGCGACCGGCAACGTTCCGGCTCGACGACCCCGGCGTCGTCGTTACCGAGTCCGACGAAACGGCCCGGCTCGGCCGCACCACCATCCAGATCACGCCGGAGCCCGATCCGGCGAACTTGCCGGTGCCGATCGCAGCGACGCTTCCGGCGCGGCGCGGCTTTCCCTGGGGCGCATTGTTCTGGTCCGGCGTTGCCGGGCTGACGCTGCTCGGGGTCGGGCTAGGCGTCGTCCGTCTGATCGAGGATCTGTTTGCGCGTAGCGACAGCCTCGGCTTCGTCGGACTGGCGCTTGCCTCAGTTACCGCGCTTGCGCTCGCGGTGGTGACCGGACGCGAGGCGTTCGGGCTGGCGCGGCTGGCAACGATCGAAAAGCTGCATCAGCGCGCAGCCGCTGTCCTTGCCAGCGACGATCGTAAGGAGAGCCGCATCATCGTGCAGGATCTGCTCAAGATCGCGCACCAGAACCCGCAGCTCGCGCGCGCCCGCGCCACGCTGGAACGCCATGCCGGCGAAATCATCGACGGCGCCGACATGATCCGGCTCGCCGAGCGTGAATTGATGTCGCCGCTGGACATCGAGGCGCGGCGGCTGGTGTCGTCAGCCGCGCAAAAGGTCTCGATCGTGACAGCGGTTTCGCCCCGCGCGCTGATCGACGTGTTGTTCGTGTTCGTGGCGTCGCTCAGATTGATCCGCCAGCTCGCTTTTCTCTACGGCGGCCGCCCCGGCGCGCTCGGCATGATCCGCCTGCTCCGCCACGTCATCGCCCATCTCGCCATCACTGGCGGCATGGCGGCGAGCGACAGCCTCGTGCAGCAGATGCTCGGCCACGGTATTGCGGCGAAGCTGTCGCAGCGACTGGGCGAAGGCATGCTGAATGGATTGCTGACGGCGCGGCTGGGCCTCGCCGCAATCGACGTCACACGGCCGCTGCCGTTCGCGGCCCTGCCGCCGCCGAAGCTGTCGGACCTCGCGACGGATCTGCTGCGGAAGAAGGACGACGAGGAGTAGCGTTCTGTTTGCGCGACGCGACCGCTGTTCCCTCTCCCCTTGCGGGAGAGGGTGGCTCGCCGCAATGCGGCGAGACGGGTGAGCGACTATCTCTGTTGTCAAGTTGCATTGGCGTAGGCGGTGCGCGCATCGCGTGCCTTGGC
>NZ_JBVVPC010000083.1:0-15445 GCF_055807355.1 Bradyrhizobium sp. Ken01 | reverse complement strand
TGATGCTGTCTGCCCGGTTGGGCTCGCACACACCTCCGCGACAGCTTGACCGTAGCAACGACGGCCAGGACCA
The DNA here is from genome assembly GCF_055807355.1 of Bradyrhizobium sp. Ken01. Taxonomy (NCBI): domain Bacteria; kingdom Pseudomonadati; phylum Pseudomonadota; class Alphaproteobacteria; order Hyphomicrobiales; family Nitrobacteraceae; genus Bradyrhizobium; species Bradyrhizobium sp. Ken01. Next base: position 15,372 of record NZ_JBVVPC010000083.1, on the reverse strand, counting down.
CACGTCTATATTTTGGCATTCGGTGAAACACGCCGAAACTAACAAAAGACTTTAAAACAAGCGTCTTTGGACTACCCTGATGCAGGCAGTTTCAGCGGGCTTCACCAAATTAAGGGCCCGGCCCTAAGTCTTTCAGCGTCCGCTCGACACACTGAAAGCCTCAAAGCCGAGCCCTTTGGTCCCAAGCCTTAGGAGCCGAAACCACATGGATAGTAGCATCGCCCCCTCCCCCGCCGGCAAGCGCGGCCGCAACAGCAGCGTCATCCTGACGGAACGCCTGTGCGAGAAGCGGGTCGCCAACCGAACCAAGCTCTACGACCGCAAGTGTCCCGGCCTCTATGTCAGCATCACGGCGGCGGGCGTGGCGACCTTCTCGTACAAGTTCACCGACAGGCAGACCGGGAAGCAGCGCACCGGCTGGCTCGGCGTCTACAATCCCGAGACTTTCACCGTCGAGGACGCCCGCAGCAAGGTCTACGGCCTCAAGGCGCTGGATATCCAGGCTCTCGCCGAGACCTTCCGCGACCAGAAGGCCAACAGGGCAAAGCGCGGCAAGACGGTCGCCGATATCATTGAGGAGCGGATCGACTGGATGAAGACGCCAGTCAAGAAGCCGGATGGCGAGATGCGGCCCCGGCTGGAAAGCTGGGAGAACACGGCAAGCTACCTCCACCGCTTCATCTGCCCCCGCCTCGGCAGAAAGTTGGCAATGGAGGTCACCAAGCACGACATTGCGACACTCTCGAACGACATCGTCGCGGGGAAGTTCGGCAAGCCCTCGGTCAGTAACGCGCGTCATATGCGCAAGGCGGCCTCGGGCCTGTTCAACTGGGCGGCGGAGGCAGGCCGCGACTATGTAACCGCCAGCCCCTGCGTGAACTTGCCTAAGCTCGATCCCGAGCATCCCCGGACACGAGTCCTGTCTGAGGATGAAATCAGGATCTTCTGGAGCGGTCTCGACCGCGAAGACCTGCCGTGGGATCGCCGGACCCGACTCGCCCTCAAGTTCGAGTTGGTCACCATGCTGCGCTCACGTGAATTGCTTGGCGCGCGCCGGGATGAGTTATTCGACCTCGATGGTCAGCATCCGCGTTTCGACGTGCCCCTCAAGCGGGTGAAGAAGCGGCGGGTGATCCAGCAGCCGTTGTCCGATCTGGCGGTTGAAATCATTAAGGAGGCGCTGGCGTCCGCAGACCAGAAGTTCGTATTCGAAAGCCCGATGTACAAGGGCCAGCCGATCCACCGCAAAGCGATGGCCGACGCGCTGCGCGGCACGAAGCACGAGAAGAACAAGGACAAAACCAAGACCGCCGGCCTTTGCGAGCTGCTCGGCCTTAAGCCGTTCACACCCCACGACCTCCGCCGAACAGCCGCAACCCTCGCCGGCGATCTGGGTTTCGACGATGCGTGGATCGCGAAGTGTCTGGATCACGCCGCCAGTAAGAAGGCCGAGGTCGTCGTGCCGACCGTCACCGGCAAAGTTTACAATCACAGCAAGCGGCTGAAGGAGAAGCGCGCGGTGTTGGACGGAGTCGCGCTGGAGCTGCGGCGAATCATCGGGGCGCCAGTCACGAAGACGTCGGACCACGACGGGCCGCGGCTTGCTGCGGCCCAACCTGCCCTAGGCTGAGAGAGAGAGCCGCACGTCCCTGCGCAGCGACCCCCCTTGCGTTAGATCAATGAATGATGGGTCAAATCATGAAAATCGCCGAAGGCGCTCAGCAAGACCGGCGAAGCAGAGCTATTCGGAGGTTAAGGGCGAAGTTTCAGCATAGTCCTGTCAGTGTTCCGTATGACGAATTTGAAATCACGAGCCGTCTATCTGGTTCTTCTTTTAGTTCAGCTAAGTGGAGCGCTCTTCATAATCTTGGAGGGTTTGCCAGAATTTAGACACTTGATGAACTTTCCCGGTGAGCAACTGCCGTTCGAACGGTCTGACAATCTTGCTGCACCGGTCATGATTCTCGCGATGCAGGTCGCCTATTGGTATCGCCTGCAACGCGTTCCGCTTCCCCCTCAGCAATCGAATCCGATCCTCAGTCACTTGTTTCTCTTTCTGGGGCGACTTGCCTTTATTTTTGGCGGCTCGCTGTTCGGCGTCGTGTTCTTCAGACATTTGCCGGAGATCAATCAAGGCGCCGATCTTTGGCTCATGTCCCGACGTGGGCTGCAACTCCTGGCGTCGTTGTTCGCGCTGTTCTGCGTAACGCTTGAACTAGAGCGACTGGGGCGTGCGCTTGGAACTAACCAGTAGCGGCCTCATCTCATTCAACACCGCGCGGGCTTCACGCACGGCCAAACCTGCGTTGTCACAAAGTACAGCGGCCCAGGACTGACATCCTGTTTGTCTAAGGTGCGCCTTGCCAATCCTACAAGACGCCAAGCTTCCCACGATTAGCGAAAACATCGAAGGCCCCGGCGCAGTCGCCAGTTGGTCGGAGGCCGCAACCCGCGAGCCATTGTCTTTGGCGTCTCAGCGAATGATCCCTCCCACGAAATGAGATTCACAGACCCACGACTTTCCGTTCATGTACAATTCCGCTCGGTTGGAGCACCCGGGCTGGGCGCAGATAATCGTGGCCTTGGTCGCACCATCACCGTGCCTTTCTGACAGCACCGACGCTCTCAGTAGCACGGCGCATATGGGTAATAACCGCATTGCCGGCGGTGATAGTACGCTCCCGTAGCCGCTGCTCCGACGGCAGCAGCGCCTACAGCAGCTCCATAGTATCCGCGCCGATACGCGCGCCGGTGCACTCGCCTATTAACCCCCGCAACGCTGCCAGGTGTGAGCGGACGACCGACGCGAGCGTCAGCTTTGTCGACCGAGATAGCGACCATCTCAGCCGGCGACAAGTGCAACGACACTGGCGCCAAGCACAACATCGCTGCACCGAGGGCCGTGCAGAGCACCTTTGACCTTTTCATGTTTTTTCTCCTAAGACATGGCCATGGTGGGCGCACAGATTACTTGTTCTCTTCGGCAGCACCGTCGTGCCCCGTCGGCCGCTCTTGACGCCGCTCTGCGCGTCCGGTGCGACGTTCCTGTCGCCGCTCGGTTCGCCCACTGCGCCGGCACCGTGGTCCGAGCTTCCCGCTTTGACAGCGTCAAACTCACGGGCGAGGCCACTAGCCCAAACACCGCTGCGTGCCCAAGGAAAGTGAGTGCGTTGCGACACAGACCTGTTTCGGTTCCGAACGTTCATTCATGTTGAGGCTCCCGGTTGCTGCCTCAGAGCATGTCACCAGCGTCGGTGGCCTACTTATTGATCTGGATCAACCTGGTTCGGTGCTTCAAGCCATTTTGGGATTTCGGTGGATGGGATCGACACTCTCGGCGAGTGAGGGATGACAGTCCCTGCTGTGACGATCAGTCCGTCGTTGGATTTGGTGCGCGCAAAATCCTTGGCCGCTGCTTCGCTTTCAAACGTGTTGGTTAGGCGCGGATGTCGCCGTCGTGACAGTGCGCCGTCCGGTGGCACTTCAAAAGTGACGTACCAAGTTTGTTTCATGCCGTAATGACGCCCCGGCGGTACCAGTGACATATCCCCGCCAGACAAAGAAAAGCCGTCACCGGGACGAAACGATGACGGCTTCTTCCTGGCTTGCGAAATCGGCCTTTACCGTCCGGCTCCAACGCGATTGACGCCACCATTCGCATTGCCACCGGCGTTGTGGCGGACTGCGGCGCGCGCCACCGGACGCGGTCTGAGCACGACGCCTGCCCGAGCGACGCAACCCGCCGGATACTCCACGTACTGGCAGTAAATCACCGCCTTGGCTGGGGTTGGACTAAGCGACAGGGTTGCAAGCCCAAGCAGGCCGCTGGCGGCAATGCCCGCAACCGTCGCTGACTTGATCGAAAGAAACTTCCTCGAATGCATGGCGGACCTCCCTTTTTCGTGCCTGCGCAACAGATGCACGGACGCCGTCTCAGGTGCGGCTACACGCAGCGTGTCCGCTAAAGGATCGGGGGCGTTGACACAGGTCAACCATGCGTTCCCCTAGCGACGCGGGAACCCCACAGAGGCGAGTGCAGCGCACACGTGTCGGTGCAGCTCCTGCGGCTCAGGTGATAGGGGTGGGCTTACGCGCTGAGCCGGTACTGCCGAGCTCGAGGGTGACGAGCCTCGCGAGAAGCGTCGCCGGATAAAGCTGACCGATCACGCTCTCGATGTTGCAGAGACTTCGTGCCAACGGATGTACCGGAACGATGTCTCCATACCCAGTCGACGTAAGCGTGACAAAGCTCATGTAAAAAAGCGATGCGGCAACCGAATGGTCGTCCTCGAAAGCTATTCCCTTGATTGCGTCGGGAGCCGCCAGCCCTACAAACAGGAACAGCGTTGCAAAGGCCACCGCAATCAACAAGTACAGAAGGATCGCTCCGATAATTCGGTGATATGTAACGAGACCTCGCCTGAAAACGGCCTGAAGCACGACAACGCCCAACGTGCAGGCGATGACCAGCCATGCGCCCGCCAAAATGTGAAGGTGGTACGGTACTGGGTAGTAAATGCGCAAGAAGAATACGGCGACGTTGAAAACGAGCGCGAGCGACATCAGAACGAGAGCAGTCGGACTGTTCGAGATGATCACCATGCTGACGATGATCGCTAGCAACAGGCCATCCGCAAACAGATGAAAGGCGGTAATGCCCATTGCTTGTAGCGGGGCGAAGACAAAAATCAGTAATGCCAGCACTGCCGTGAGCACCGAGAGCAGCCAGTCAATGCGTTCTCCGCGCAAACGGCGCAGCTCGCTTACGGGCGTCTTCATCGATGTTCCTAAGGCCTGGCGCTGACCGCAGCGCTGCACCTTTGTACAATTCAGGACGAAAGTTCAGTCTCGTTGACCTAGATCAAGGGAACGGGAGCAAACCCGGGCGCGCTCAGTGAATGGGTTAGTGGCTTGCCGCAGCCTGTTTGAGCGGTTCGATCAACTCGTGCGCTGAGAACGGCTTCGTTAGAAATGCGACGCATCCGGACAGCAGTGCGGCGTCGCGAACGGAATGGGTCTCATTGCCGGTGATGAAAATGACGGGGACCAAAACGCCTCGTGCTTTGAGTTGATGTCGGAGATCGATCCCGGAGCGCAGGTTGAGATTGATGTCCAAGATGATGCAGAGTGCGTTGGCGATGTCGGCGTGCTGCTCCAGCTCTTCGGCAGACGAGAAGAGGATCGGTTCATAGTCATGCTGTCGGAGGAGCCGCTGGACAGCCCTCAGCATTCCGGGATCGTCGTCAACGACTATGACTTGCCTACTGTGCACTCCGGGACCTCTTGATCGCTTCCGGGTACGTGATCGCTATCAGCTCTGCGGAACCACGGCATTTAACTAAGGTACTCCTTTCAGCTCAGGGCGTGTGTTCCGTGTTTGGGGAAAGAGCGCCGATCCTCTCGGCAAGAGATACCAGCTCGGCTAACGACCGGACCTGCATTTTCTCCATCACACCGTGACGGTGAGCTTTGATCGTGCGCTCCGTTGTTCCAAGCGCGTGAGCGATCTGCTTGTTGATTTTGCCCCGAACGATGAAGTTGAAGACCTGTCGCTCGCGCGGCGTCAATGTAGCGAGACGAGCACGGGTCGCACTTACTTTGTTTTGCAGATCTAATGTCGATTGATGATGTGCCAACGCTCCTGCGATTGCGCGAAGAAGGTCTTCGGAGCTTACCGGCTTGCTCAAGAAATCCCGAGCGCCCGCCTTTATGGCCCGCACGGTGATAGGAATGTCGGTATGACCGGAGAGAAATATGATCGGCAATGCCGAGCCGCATTCGCCTAATTTTTTTTGCAAGGCCGGGCCGTCCAGATCGGGCATTTGAACGTCGAGAAGAATACAACCCGGACTGCCGTCGCTCGGCAGTCGGTCGAGCAACTCCTGCGCTGACGCATAGACTGCGACCTGGTAACCGGCGTGCTTCAAATGCCGCTCCATGGCCCCCCGGAATGACGGATCATCGTCGACAAGATGCACGAGCCCAAACATCGGTCCTCTTTCGCTGCGAAAAGGGTACCGCGCAACTCGGGGAGAGTAAGTGTCGTTTGGCCCTTGTTCAGGCATAGCTGATCTGTCGCTGCGATCTACTACCAAAGTCTCAATGCGGTTTGTGCCACGCCGTCGTGCCGCGCTGCCCCTGACGATGGCGACACTCCGCATGGACGGTGGACAGCTACTACCGTGCCCTGCCAAGGCGCGAAAACCGGGCGACGGCACTCTATCAGAAATTCAACCGGACTTTTTCCAGGTTGCGTTGCGGATCGCTACCAAATTATGATTGATGGTCAGGTAAGTCATACGCCGTATGACGATGCGATATTTGGCGGATCTGCGGCCCTGCACCAGCCGAGCCAGCGATGGTGCACCTAGCATTGCGATTGGGACTGCATGTTGAAGGCGTTCGCATTATCGATTTGTGCTGGCTTCCTTCTGCGGGCGACTTGTCATGCTGCGGAGCTGACAAAAGACGCCGCATTCGGCCCCGCGCAAGTCGCGCCAAAGGTTGCTTCCAGTCGCTTCGGATCAAGGGGCTCATCGTAGCACTGCCCGGTCCGCAGGATACCATCGACCCCGATTTCGCCGGCATCCGATCAAGTCTCGCGGCACTCGGGATCGGCTACGTCGGCTACACCAACAACAACTTTTACGACAACATGCTGCCCGCAGAACGGAGCACGTTCGGCCAGCAGGTCTATAATGGTCAGAAGCCAACCTTCTTCACGAATAACGTGATGCAGATAACTTACGACCTCAGCAGATACGGGATTTCCGACGGTCAGATCGCGGTTGGCGGCATCTACAATTACGACACCTGGGCACCGGCCGGGCCGAACGCATTTAGCCTCGCGACACTCAGCTATTATCAGACCTTCCTGAACCGGCAGGTGGAATTGAAGGTTGGATATTTGGCCAATGTCGTTGAGTATTGGGGACCATTTCTGGCAGGCAATTTGTCGTCCAGCATCTTTGGACCGAGCGGACAGATTCCGGTCGCGGCGGGTCTAAGCGCCTGGGCCTGGGCGAAACCGGCGATCAACATCAAGGTCAACGGCCCGGAGGGGCTATATGACAAGTTCGGTGTGCAGGTGGCGAGCAGCCCGGATGGCCCCTTCGCCGAGAAGACCGCTAACCCGACCGGCCTGGACTGGTCGACGCCGAACAGTGGATTTCTCGCGATCAACGAGGTCGGCTATCGCAAGGAGGCCGCCCCCGGCCAGCTCGCGACCTGGGTGCGTACCGCAGCCATCATCAACACCAGCAAGTATGTCGATTTCCAATTCGGCGGCCGGAATGCCGGGAATTACGCAGCCTATCTTCTGGCGGATCGACAATTTGTCCAACTTGCTCCAATCGAAGGTCAGGCGGCAAGGGGGTGGTACGCTGGTCTCACCGCGATGTATGCTCCGCCGGAATTCAATCGCGTCAGCGAGTACTATGAGGCACGCCTCTATGGCATAGGTCTGCTGCCGTCCCGGCCAGGCGATATGGTATCCTTGGTTGTCTCCCGCAATGTCTTCAGCCAATATCTGGTCGATGCCGCCGTGCGAGGCGGCCAGCTCGCGCATACCGGCAATTTTTCGATAACTGCAGCCTATTATGCACCCGTTGCGCCCGGCATCCGCGTGGGCATCGGGCTCGGGTACACCAATAACCCCACGCCGGTGGTCTATACGCCGCAGACCGGGAGTGCCCTCAATGTGTTAGCCAATGCGACGATGTACTGGTGAGGCGACCATCGCGATGACCTCGCTAAAGCGGCGCGTTTGCGTGTGGGTCGCTGCCGTTGTCGTGCTTGTCGTCTCGATGGGGAGCACAACCGCCCAAACCCGGTCTGGCCAGATTGCCGGCCAACCGAAAAAGATTTTGCTGCTTCATACATTCGGTCCGAATTTTGAGCAGGGAGCCGCATGGAGCAGGGAAATTCAGAGAGAACTCAACAAACAATCGCCTTGGCCGCTGAACATTCAGGAACATTCGCTCGTCACGGCGCTGGACGGGGACGACGCCGCCGATGCGAAATTTGTTGAGTATCTTAAGGCGCTCTATGCTCAACGGCCGCCGGATTTGATTGTCGCTTTAGGTGCACCCGCTGCCCTCTTCGTCCAGCAGCACAGGCCAAACTTCTATCCGACAACGCCGATGCTGCTTGCGGCAGTTGAGGTGCGGCGGGTTGAGCCATCCATGTTGTCGGAGCGGGACGCCTTGGCCGGGGTCCGATACGATCAAGTCGCGGCTTTTGAAAACATTTTGCGGCTACTGCCGGAGACAAAGGCCATCGCGATCATCCTCGGAAGCTCCCCCAGTGAGCGCTTTTGGGCTGGCGAGAACCAACGGATAGTCGGTCCACTGCTGAAGAAAAACAACGTTGAATTAATCTTTTACGGCGAGCAGCCGCTAGCGGATATACTGAAAGCAGTTGCGACTTTGCCACCGCACACTGCACTTTTCTATCAGCAGCTAGCGGTGGACGGTGCAGGTGCCGTCTATGGAGACAAGGAGCCATTGAGGCGCATCTATGAAGTCGCCAACGCTCCCATTTTTTCATTCGATCAGTCTTACTTTGTCGGTCAGGTTGTTGGCGGTCCGATGTTTTCACCGGCTGAGGGTGCCCAACCAATGGCTGCTGTTGCCGTGCGCATGTTGGGGGGCGAGAAGATAAGCGGCACTGATCCTATCGGCTTCTCAGGACCGAAATACGATTGGCGACTACTTCAGCGCTGGAACATCAGCGAGAGCCGCCTGCCGCCGGGGAGCGAAATCCTGTTTCGGGAGCAAACTGCATGGCAGCGTTATTCCTCACAAATCCTGCTGATCAGTGCCATTCTTCTCGCGCAAGCCGGGCTTATTGCTATCCTGCTACATGAGCGTCGTCGGCGTCGGTTCGCCGAAGTGCAGTCCCGGCAGCGCATGGCTGAACTTGCTCATGTCAACCGCTTCTCGACCGCAGGCGAACTAACCGCGTCCATTGCTCACGAAATCAACCAGCCGCTGGGCGCTATCCTGACCAATGCCGAAACCGCACAGGCGGTTCTGAGGTCTCCTAACCCTGATATCGCGGAACTGGATGAGATTGTTACCGACATCTTGAATGATGACCGCCGCGCGACCGAGGTCATCAAGCGAATGCGCAGCCTTTTGAAAAAGGCACCATTTGAACTGAAGCAATTCGACCTCAATGAGGTGGTGCAAGAGACGACCAGGTTTTTGTCCTCCCTTGCCGCTGGTCGGAAATTCGAGATGGCTACGGTGATCACACCGGATGTGCTTCCAATTCTGGGCGACCGCATCCAGCTTCAACAAGTCATTCTAAATCTCGTCCTGAACGGGATGGAGGCGATGAAGGACACGTCGAGCGAAAATCGGTTCATCAGCATTCGGACTTCGCGCGTTGATAACTTTGCCCAGCTATCCGTGTCTGATCGCGGTCCCGGCATTCCCAAAGACAAGTTGAAAGAGGTCTTCGAGCCGTTTTACACCAGCAAGGCGGAAGGCATGGGCATGGGCCTATCCATCGCGCGCAGCATTATTCAGGCGCACAACGGGGTCATCTCGGCCAAAAATCGGGATCACGGCGGCGCGATGTTCCAGATCAAGCTTCCATTGGTCAGTTGACGCTAAACGGCAGACTGTGCAGCGAACGCGGTGGTTCTCGCAGACGAAACCTAAGCCAAAGCAGATGGGACGGTTGGGATTATCATGGCATGAAAAAGCGCGCGGGCCTTGCTCCAAAGATCGGAAGCATACCGCGCACCTCGGTTACACCGCCAATTGTTTGCGAACGGCGGCGGCCGAATTGCCTACCTTGTCGATGACCTTCTGTAACTCGTCCTTTGAGACACCAAGCTGTTTGGTCCAATACTTGACCTCGAAGTCTTCATGCATTGCTACGGTCGCGCTGGTCCCGTTTGGTGAGACTGTCGCTCATCGTCCTCCTCCATCGCCTGTACAAGCCGCTCATCATCGAGAACGGCCAGCAGGTCATTGATCGTGTTTTCGGCGTCCCTGGGCCCAGGCTCGACATAGCGAGCCAGGATGGCCTGGGCTTCTTTTACCGCTCGGGTTACGCGATCCGGCATGCCGGTACTCCACTCACTAGTGGAGAAAACACCGTCAGGAACGCCGCGTTCCTTTGCTAAGCCCCTTGAATGAGCTGGCCCGTAGCAGGCCCTCGGAGGTGATGTCCCGGTATTCGATGTCGGCGTAGAACTTTGGCTCGACCCAAGTGGCCTTCGGTTTCCTGACGGGCTTGGTGAGCTTTTGCTTCGGGCTGACGACGGTATCGAGAGCCTTGCGGATCTCCGCCGACTTTGTCCGGCTCCAACCCGTGCCGACCTTGCCCATGTAGCGCAACTCTTTTCCGTCGTGCTTGCCGAGGTAGAGCGCGGCGACGCCGGAAGGGTCCTTGACGAAACCAACGACCGGGAATTTTTCGCGCTGCACCGTCTTGATCTTCTGCCAAGCTTGAGCTTTCTCGCCGCCTCGAACAACCCCTGACCGTCACCTTCATGGTGCTCGCTGTAGAAGATCGGTGCTTCCAGCCCGTTGTCTTATGAGCTGCTTCAGCAGCTCCTTGCGGGCAAGCTGCGCATGCTTGCGGAGGTCTACGCCGTCCAGCCACAGGAGATCGAAGGCGAAGAAAACGAGGCGGTCCTGGTCGCCTCTGCCGAGGTCCGCCTGGAGTTCGGAGAAGTTGGTGCGCTCTTCGTGGATGACGACCACCTCACCATCCACAATGGCTTGCCCTTCGATGTCGAAGGCGCCGGCGATGACCGAGAACCGGTTGACCCAGTTATGGCCGTTGCGCGTGAAGGCCTTTCGGTCGTCGCCGTCGATGTGGAACTGGATGCGGTAGCCGTCGTATTTGACTTCGTGAATCCACTGAGCGCCCGAAGGGGCCTTCATCTTCAGGGTCGCAAGCTGGGGGCTGATAAAGCCCGGCATGGAAGCTCGCGGCTTCTTGGCCGGTGCTCGGGTACGCTTTGCCACTCACACAACTCACAAAAAGCGCGCCGTCGGTTGTTGGGTGCCGACGGCGGGGCAGTCTACCTACCTTATTCACGACTCTCCAACAGCGAAGCCCACGCGGTGTTCCCCCGCGGTCTCTCATACAACCGCAATCGCGATTCCAGGTTGTATTTTCAACGTCAACGAGAACGGCCGCCGAACGGTTAGCGAACGCGGTGTGACGCAGCGTTCTTCCAGCGGAACGCCCTTAGTCCACTGGGACCTCTTCAGAAGATCCGGCAGTGGAGTAGCCTTCTTCAAGCGCCTTCAACGCAGCCCGAGCGTGGCGAGCGGCTTCTTCATTACCTGATTTTTGAATCTCTTCGACAGCCCAGGCCAAATACTGAATGGCGGCGTCATGGTGAGCGCTATCGCGGTCTGACATTGACTAACCTGTAAGCGTGGTCTTTCGAAACCTCGAAACGCTCAGGCGCGGCAGTCGGATCACATTTCCCGTCAGATGCTGTCCCTTGGCCGGGGCTACGCCTCCGACGCCGGCTCAGCTTAACTTGGGTGAAAGAACCTGAGCGCGGGGGCGGGGTAGCCTAGAGTCGCTCAAGGCATGGTGATAGCAGTGGATCGCGAATTTAAGAACGAAGTCTTTTCGAGTTTCGACCCTACCCCGGCGAAGCCCTGCGCTGAGTGTGGCAGAAAGCCCCGCTCCGTGTTGAAAATGTTAAACCCGCAAAACGGTAAAATCGTTCGCATGTTCAAGTGCGAGTGCGGCGCGCAGACTTGGACCGAGGACAAAGAGTAAGGCCGCCATAGAGCGTTCTTCAGGAGGAACGCTCTCAGTACTGGGGCCTCTTCAAAAGCTCCGGCAGCCGGGAGATTGCCTTTCCGATCCGCCTCGCCTCGTCACGGGTGAGGAATTGCTCCGCGTATTGGTACGGGCGCTGGTGAAGGTCTTCGCGGTGGGGCACCGAGCAGACGGAAAAGCCGTTTGCGTCCTTTACGCGGAAACATTGCCCCTCCTCCACCATCACCCACGGCGCAGGAAACCACCGAAGGTTATCCATCATATCCTCGGTTTGCCGGAGTGCCCCTTATCGGCTTGCCGGACGCATAGGTCAGGCCTTCCTAGCCGCCCGCACTTGCCCGTCTCGCTCAGCGCACAGGTCATCAACCTTACTCAGCATCCTTTGAAGCAAGGTCTCAGCCGAGGCGGTCGATAACCCGGCCCGTTGAAGCTGGAGAATTTCCTTGCGCTGGCGGCTTACCTGCGAGCGCATGCGCTCGATTTCCGAGCGGACATATTCGAGCGTGGGCATTGCACAGACCCAGGATTTTCCCCAATTGAACAAATCAAGAACAACGAGTCACCTCACTCGTCGCGAGCATCGCACCCGGGATTGGCACATAGTGCACTAGCCAAACACGGACGGTCTGTTTGTCTAGGGTGCGCCCTTGCCGGTCCTTCAAGCCCCCAAGCTTCCGACGATTGGTGAGAGCGTCGAAGGCCCCGGCGCGGTCAGCTTCGCCGGGGCCGGTCAACGCGGGATAGCTCAAGACAATGGATGCTGAGGCTGAGCGGCAACGTGGTTTGGAGTTGGGCCGCCGGTGGGCGGAGCACGCTTCTGCACACGAGCTGGCCACCATGGTGAGCGGCTCGTTCGATGACCTCAGCCAAATGCTACCAGCTGACGTGTCAGATCATTTCGTCGGCGGCTTTCGCGAAGGCGTGTTGCACGTCTGGCGCGGGGCCTAGGCGTCCCTCAGCACAACACTCCTTCTACGGTGTTCGACCGCCTTTGTTAGGCCCGCAGTCCTTGCCTTCTGCCCGGACGATCTTCGCCAAGCTCTCAAGTTGATGAGCCGAGTCCAGCCCAACATGCCACACCGAGCGAAACTCAAATGAATTGCGCTGTTACGCAGGAGCTACGCTAATGCAGGGCGCGATCCGTTGCTTGCAAGCGGTTGCAAACTGGTTCGACCTAGGTGGCTCTGTTCTGAATGGCCGTTGGTAGAGTGCGGGATTTGTTTTTCTTACAATACGCGACAACCGCACTGGAATTCCGCTGCAGGCGGTCGTAATCCAATACACTGTTGCTTGCCGCTGCGTTGTAATAGCCGCTCATGAAGTATCTTACAAAATCTTGATCCGCTGAACCGTATGCCAACCAGGTTCCGCAAGTGATCTTGTTAAAATCCAGCGTAGCAGTAGGCACCGCATTTACGCCTATCGATTTTTCCAGCCCTACCATCACACTGGCAGTTGGGTTGGATTGGCACCACCCTCTTACGCTTGTGACATTTGCCCGATGCAGGTCAAAATCTACAAACGTCCTCCGACTTTCATAACTGAACCAGCCGGTCATCCAAGCCGAAAACTTGCTCGACGGTGCAGCCGACATGGCAAGATACTCGCCACAGGTGATGCTGCGAATATCGGCCGTCGTGGCGCGCGCCTCACTGGCCAAAGCTGAGGAGACTAAGACCAGCGCAAGCAGAAGAAATCTGCACCTCATTGTGATGACCTCCCGAAACTTCCAACGATCCCGCTGTCATTAACTTTCATGGCTCGCCGATTATTGACTTAGATCAACGCCAGTCCCCACCCGCAGGCAAACTTCTTCTAGGTTCCTGCCGTTAGCTGGAATCGGAAGCCGGGAGCCACGGTTTTTTTGCCAGAGCGCTCACTCCCGCATGGCGGAGCCGCTATTCCAGTTCACGCCGGTCAAGAGCCATCATGAGAGTCGCGGGTTGTTGCTAGTTGATGTCTCGCTCGGAGAGGCAAACGATGAGAATCCTGCCGCTGTTGCTCGCTCTTGCATTCTTGTTTGCATGCACCGGCGATGGCCATGCAGTAGTGCGAATTGCCAATGATCGGGGTGGTTTGATTCAACGTTACCTGGATCGGTATGATGAGCTAAAGGACACGGGCCAAACCGTGGTAATCGATGGCCTCTGCGCGTCCGCCTGTACGATTGTACTAGCAAAGATCCCATCAGGTAGAGTTTGCGTAACTGAAAGGGCTAACCTTGCTTTCCACGCAGCATGGGACCTCGGCGCTGGCGGACGACATATTACAAATCGAGAAGCTACGCGGATGATCTATTCGATGTACCCGGCTCCAGTTCGGAGCTGGATCTCAGGGAAAGGTGGTTTGTCGCCTCACACTATTTTCCTCCGCGGGACGCAGTTGCAGACTATGTTTCCACGCTGCTATTTGGATGCTGCAGTTTTCCTGCGGTCGTAGTCCACCAAGGGCACGCCTCTAGTGGGGAAAGAAGAGCTAGTTGTCGGGCGGATCACCACAGCACCGAGTGTGTTCTGCAGTTTGAAAATTTCAACCGCGGCATCCATACTGAACTGCTCTCGCTGACAAGAACTCCTAATTTCTCCGAGAAGCGATCTTCTTAAGCGTGGCGATTTGTCGAAAGAAGTCTTTTATCGACTGAGCCGGGCTTCCAAGAACCTTGGCCCCGGGTGCAATATCTGAGATTACGCCTGCTTGCGCGCCGATCTCCGAACCTCGGCCTATTCGAAGATGCCCTGCCATAGCCGCCTGCCCCCCGACGCGGACGAAATCCTCAAGCACAGTTGAACCCGAGATCCCGACTTGTGCAACTACAACGCAACAGCGGCCGAGAGTAACGTTGTGGCCGATTTGCACGAGGTTATCGAGGCGGGATCCAGCGCCGATCACGGTGTCACGCGATGATCCGCGATCAATCGTCGAATTGGCACCAACTTCAACGTCATCTTCCAGAATAACTCGCCCAAGCTGGGGGATCGAGAGAAACCCGCCGTTGGTGGATGCGAATCCGAACCCTTCCTGCCCAATCCGCCCACCTGGGTATACGTAGACGCGCGCTCCCAATACCGCGTAACTAAGGCTCACATGTGCGCCGATCCGGCAGTCCCTACCGATGATGACGCCGCTTCCGATGACTGCGCAAGGACCGATCCGACAGCCCGACCCTATCTCCGCTCCGCTTTCGACCACACACAGGGGTCCAACTTCTGTTGAAGGATCAATTTGAGCGCCATCCGCTATTATTGCTGAAGGGTGAACACCAGGACGTGGCGGTGGTACAGGGTAGAACAGGGCAGCAACGCGGGCCCAAGCGGCATACGGTTCGCTCGTTTGGATCGCCACAGTTGCCGCTGGTACTCGTGAAGCCATATCAGGGTGAACGAGCACCGCGCCGGCGGAGGTTTGATCCAGGGCGGAAGCGTAACGGCGATTGTCTAGAAAGCTCACTTGAGTCGGTCCGGCCGCCTGTAAAGGGGCCAAACCTTCCAGCAATAATTCACGTTCGTCTGCCACACCCCGCGCCGTGCTCGCGACGAGCGCGAGGGAATGCGGGCCAGTTCGCCGGAAGAACCTTGCGCTCCCTAGTACTGTTTCGGTCATCACATC
>NZ_JBVVPC010000082.1:0-15493 GCF_055807355.1 Bradyrhizobium sp. Ken01 | reverse complement strand
AAAGAGGGTGTACGAGACAAAGCAAAGCTCGGGCGTGCCAAGCCGCGAGACTGCAAACCTGTGTTTGCTTGTCAAAATGCACGCAATTTTGTCGAAACCGATCGGGATCGCAAATGTGCAACCGCGAGCAAACGTCATTGGCCCCTTTGCGTCTTGCGCCCGACTATATTGCCGCAATAATGCCGCTCTACGTTGTGACCGGGAATCAACCCGGCCCAGCCCTGGAGGGCGACGAGAGTGTTCGCTCGCTACACTGTTCCGGCAGTCGCCATTGCCGCCTTGGCCACTATGGCCGTCTTGGCCGCAACCGACGGTGCGACCGCGCAAACCGCCAACCAGCCACCGGATACAATGGCGGCGCGCGTCGAGGCCTGCACGCCGTGTCACGGCAACAAGGGCGAAGGCACCAGCGACGTCTATTTTCCACGTCTCGCGGGCAAGCCGGCCGGCTATCTCTACAACCAGCTGCTCGCTTTCCGCAGCGGCCGGCGCAAATACCCGCCGATGAACTATCTGCTGGAGTTTCTGCCCGATCCCTATCTGGAGGCGATGGCGGAATATTTTGCCAGCGAGCACCCGCCGCTGCCGCAGCCGGCGCCGAGCGAAGTGAGCAAGGACGTCCTCGCGCACGGTGAGCTGCTCGCCACCAGCGGCGATGCCGGCCGCAACATTCCGGCATGCGTCAGCTGCCATGGCCCTGCATTGACGGGCATGCAGCCGGGCATCCCGGGCCTGCTGGGCCTGCGCGCCAATTATATCAGCGCCCAGCTCGGCGGCTGGCGTTATGGCACCCGCACCGCGAAATCGCCTGATTGCATGCAGCTCGTCGCCGGTCACCTGACCGAGGCGGACGTCACTGCCGTCGCAGCCTGGCTTGCGACGCGGCCCGCTCCCGCCAACCCAGCCCCCGTGCCGAAAGGCACCTACGCGCTGCCATTCGGCTGCGGTAGCCAGCCCAACTGACGAGGCGGATGATGGGCTTCAAATTTTCGATCAAGCTCCTGTCCATCGAGTTGCTCGCACTCGCGGCGTTCACCACGGCAGCAGCCGCGCAGGACAAAGACAAGACCGGCGACATCATCGCGCGCGGCGAATATCTGGCCCGTGCCGGCGACTGCACCGCCTGCCACACCGCAGCGGAAGGCCGCTTGTTTGCCGGCGGCCGTGCCATGCCGACCCCATTCGGCACGCTGTACACCTCCAACATCACGCCCGATCCGGAGACCGGCATCGGCAAGTGGAGCGCCGACGACTTCTACAAGACCATGCACAGCGGCCGCTTTCCCGATGGCGGGCTGATTTACCCGGCGATGCCGTTTGCGTCCTACACCAAGGTCACGCGCGCCGACAGCGACGCGATCTTCGCCTATCTGCGCTCGATTGCGCCGGTGAACCAGAAGAACAAGCCGCACGAATTGCGTTTCCCATACGACAACCGCCAGCTCATCCTAGGCTGGCGCACGCTGTTCTTCAGCGAGGGCGAGTTCAAGCCCGATCTGAAGAAATCAGCGGAGTGGAATCGCGGCGCCTATCTGGTCGAGGGCCTCGGCCATTGCGGCATGTGCCATTCGCCTATCAACGCGCTCGGCGGCACCTCGCAATCCGACGCGTTCAAGGGCGGCCTGATCCCGATGCAGAACTGGTACGCGCCCTCGCTGACGTCAAACCGTGAGGCCGGGCTCGGCGACTGGAGCATCAAGGACATCACGGATTTGCTCCAGACCGGCGTCTCCATGCGCGGCGTGGTCTACGGCCCAATGGCCGAGGTCGTGCACAACAGCCTGCAATATCTCAACGACGAAGACACCAGGGCGATGGCGGTCTACCTCAAGAGCATCGCGGAGCCCTCGCCTCCGCCGGCCGCGAGCTCGGCGCTGCCGACCAGCGAGAGCAGCCTTCTGATCAGCCTCGGCAAGACCGTCTACGACAAGAACTGCGCGAGCTGTCATGGCACCCAGGGCGAGGGCAAGCCGCCGCACTGGCCGCCGCTTGCCAACAACCAGTCGATCGAGATGCAGTCGGCGGTCAACCCGATCCGCATGGTGCTCAATGGCGGCTATCCGCCCGGCACCAAGGGCAATCCGATGCCCTATGGCATGCCGCCCTTCGCCGGCCTCCTCTCCGACAACGAGGTCGCCGCCGTCGTCTCCTACATCCGCACCGCCTGGGGCAATCGCGGCACGCCGGTCTCGGCGCGCGAGGCCAACGAGCTGCGCTCGGCACCGCTGAACTGAGGGCCCCATGTTCAACTCCGATCCGCCGACCAGCCCAGCCGCCGCCGACCAGGCCATCGAGGAAGTCGTGGCGCAGGGCCCGTCCGGCGCGATCGTGGTCGCCGGCATCGCCACGGCCTGCGTGGTCGCGATGTGGTTCGCCTTCTATCTGTTCGTGTTCCTGCCGCGCGGCTCGCTGCAATGAGCGTCGAGGGAGCCCACAGCAACGGTAGCGCCAGCGCCGAGGTCGCAGCCCGCGTCGAGCGGCGCTGGGCCACCATCGCCGTGATCATCGTCGTGATGATGGCGCTGCTGGCGGCGTTCGCCGGCATCCATCGCGCGACCATGCCGCAACCGCGCGTCGAAACCACCGATCCCTCGCGCCTGCATCTGAGCGGTGAATTCGTCGAAAGCAATCTCGGCAGCGTGCTCGAGGCCAATGGCAACGTGACCGTGCGCGCGATCGGCCAGCAATATTCGTTCACGCCGGCCTGCATCGTGGTGCCCGTCGACACGCCGATCACGCTGCGCGCCACCAGCGCCGACGTCGTCCACGGCATCCTGATCCAGGGCACCAATGTCAACACCATGCTGGTGCCGGGCTACATCTCCGAGCAGCTCATGCGCTTTACGAAGAGCGGCGACTATCTGATGCCCTGCCAGGAGTTTTGCTCGTTCGGCCACGAGGGCATGTGGGGCAAGGTCAAGGTGATCGACAAGACCGAATTCGCGGATCGCGCGAAGGGTGGCGGGAGGCTGAGCTGTGTTGGTCAATAGAAAGCTCATCCTCGCCCATTTCTGGCTGGCCTTCGCCGTGTTCGGCATCGCGCTCACGCTCGGCGCCTGGCAGATGTTCATCCGCAGCCCGATCGGCACATGGCTGTCCAATCCCGAGCTCTATTACCGTTCGCTGACCGCGCACGGTACGGTGATGGGCTACGTCTTCCCGACCCTGGTCGCGATGGGCTTCGGCTACGCCATCAGCGAGTCCGCGCTGGAGCAGCGGCTGGTCGGTGTGCGCTGGGCCTGGGCCGGGTTCTGGCTGATCGTCGGCGGCAGCATCATGGCGGTGATCCCGATCGCGCTGGGCCGCGCCTCGGTGCTCTACACGTTCTATCCGCCGCTAATCGGCAACGTCTTCTACTATCTCGGCGTCGTGCTGGTCGTGGTCGGCTCCTGGATCTGGGTTGCGTTGATGTCGCTCAATCTGCGCATGTGGCGGAAGGCCCATCCCGGTGCGCCGGTGCCGCTGGCGATGTTCGCCAATGTCGCGGGTTCGTATCTGTGGGCCTGGACTGCGGTCGGCGCCGCGCTTGAGCTGCTGCTGCAGATCATTCCAGTCGCGGCCGGGCTGAAGGCCACCATCGACGCCGGCCTTGCGCGCGTGTTCTTCTCCTGGACGCTGCACGCCATCGTCTATTTCTGGCTGATGCCGACCTACATTGCCTATTACACCATCGTGCCGCGCGCGATCGGCGGCCGCGTCTATTCCGACAGCATGGCACGGATCTCCTTCATCCTGTTCCTGGTGGTCGCGATGCCGATCGGCATGCACCACACCTTTGCCGATCCGCAGGTCGGCGCCGGCTTCAAGTTCATCCATTCGGCTTTCACGGCGCTGGTCGCGCTGCCGACGCTGCTGACGGTGTTCACGATCTGCGCCTCGGTCGAGATCGCGGCGCGCCTGCGCGGCGGCCGCGGTATGTTCGGCTGGATCGGGGCCCTGCCCTGGGACAATCCGATGATGCTGGCGCTGGCGTTCTCGTTCGTCATGCTCGGCTTCGGCGGCGCCGGCGGTCTCATCAACATGAGCTATCAGCTCGATGCGTCGATCCACAACACGCAGTGGATCACCGGCCATTTCCACCTGATCTTCGGCGGCGCCATCGTGATCATGTATTTTGCGATCGCCTACGATCTGTGGCCGCACCTGAGCGGTCGCGAGCTGATCGATGTCCGCCTGATCCGCACCCAGCTCTGGCTGTGGTTCATCGGCATGATCGTCACGACCTTTCCCTGGCACTGGGTCGGCATTCTCGGCATGCCGCGCCGCATGGCCTATTTCGACTTCGGCGATCCCGCGATCGCGCCGCAGGCCCTCTCGGTTAGCCTCTCGGCCATCGGCGGCTTCATCCTGCTGGCGTCGGGAATCATATTCATCGTTATCCTGGCTCGCGGCATGCGCGCGCCGCGGGTCGACGCCGGCCCTTATCGCTTCGCGCTGGCCGTGCACCAGCCCACAACGGTCCCGGTCGCGCTCAACACCCACGCGCTGTGGGTGGCGCTGATGATCGCGCTCACCCTCACCAATTACGGCTATCCGATCCTGAATCTGGCGCTGACCGAGGGCACCTCTGTGCCGGCCATTTATGTGGGAGCGCAGTGATGAGCACGCGCGACCTCTTCACCCTCACCAATCGTCATTTCAAGGCGAGTGTGGTCATCACCGCCGCGATCCTGATCGTCACGGCGATTGCAGGCTTCGTCGTGCTGCCCTTCGCGCAGCCCTGGGTCCAATTCGCCAACGTCTGGGACGCGATCTGCAGCGCTGCCGGTGTGCCGCAACGCGCGGCGAGCGTCACGGCGCCGGAGCAGACCAGGCGCCTGTCGGGAGTCGTGCTGACGTCGAACACGCTGTCGCGCCCGAGCCAGGAGGCGATCGGACGCGGCGCCACGCTGGCGCAGCGCTGCGCGATCTGTCACGGCCCGACCGGTGTCAGCCGCGCGGATTCGCCCAATCTCGCCGGCCAGTACGCGGCCGTGATCTACAAGGAGCTGTATGATTTCCGCACCGGCGCGCGCACCAATGCCGTGATGTCACCGTTCGCCGTCAATCTGACCGAGCAGGAGATCGCAGATCTCTCGAACTATTACGCTTACCTGCCGCGGCTGCCGGCCTATCACCCGACGCCGCAATTGCCCAAGCCAAACATCGTAATCTACGGCGCACCAATGCGCGGCATCGCGCCCTGCGGCGCCTGCCACGGCAGCCTCGACAACAAGACCGGCAGTCCGTGGCTCGAAGGCCAGTCCGAGGCCTACATGAAGGCGCAGCTGCAGGCCTTCGCCTCAGGCGAGCGCCGCAACGACATCAGCCAGCAGATGCGCAACATCGCGCGTGCGATGACCCCGCAGGAAATCGAGCAGGCCGCGGCGTACTATGCCTCGCAGCCGCCGGATATCGTGAAGGCGGTGGATTGAAATCTTGGCACGCCTGCCTTCCCATTGTCGTTGCGAGCGCAGCGAAGCAATCCAGAGTCTCTCCGCGGAGGGATTCTGGATTGCTTCGTCGCAAGGGCTCATCGCAATGACGGAGGAGAGAGCGTGCCCGTCCACTACGACGAGGCCAGCTTCCGCCGTCCGTAGATCGCATCCGCCCGCTTCTCGAACGCGATGGAAAATCGCGCGAACGCGGCGTCGAACATCGAGCCCATCAGGAGCGCCAGCATGCGGCTCTTGAACTCGTAGGCGAGGAAGAAACCGACATCGCAAACGCTCTCGCCTTTGGGCTCGAACGTCCAGCGGTTTTCCAGATTGCTGAAGGGACCCTGCAGATATTCGACCAGGATCTTCAAATTGGCGCGGTCGAGCGTCACGCGGCTGGTGAAGGATTCCCTGACCAGCTTGAACGACACCGTCATGTCCGCGACCAGCACCTCGGTGCCGTCGGGTTTCGCCATGCGCTGCCGGACCTTCAGCGCGCTGCACAGCGGCACGAATTCCGGGTAGCGCTCGACGTCGGCGACCAGATCAAACATCTCGGACGCGCTGTGATCGACACGGCGCTTGCTCGAAAAATTGGGCATGGCAATTCAGCGGGCGTGTGCGGCCCGCGCGGCCTTCAGTTTCGCAAAATCCTCGCCGGCGTGATGCGACGAACGGGTGAGCGGGCTTGCCGACACCATCAAGAAGCCCTTGGTGTAGGCGACCTTCTCGTAGGACGAAAACTCGTCCGGCGGCACGTAGCGCATCACGGCGTGATGTTTGCGGGTCGGCTGGAGATATTGCCCGATGGTCAGGAAATCGACGTCGGCGGAACGCAGATCGTCCATCACCTGCTGAACCTCGTGGCGCTCCTCGCCGAGGCCGACCATGATGCCGGACTTGGTGAAGATGGTGGGATCGAGCTCCTTGACCCGCTGCAGCAGCCGGATCGAATGGAAATAGCGCGCCCCCGGCCGCACCGTGAGATAGCACGACGGCACGGTCTCGAGATTGTGGTTGAACACGTCGGGCTTCGCCGCGACGACGACCTCCAGCGCCCCCTCCTTGCGCAGGAAATCGGGCGTCAGGATCTCGATCGTGGTCGAGGGGCACGCAGCGCGGATCGCGCGGATGGTCTGGGCGAAATGCTCGGCGCCGCCGTCGGTGAGGTCGTCGCGGTCAACCGACGTGATGACGACATGGGCAAGCCCAAGCTTGGCCACGGCCTCGCCGACGTTCTGCGGCTCGGCCGCATCGAGCGCGTTCGGCATGCCGGTCTTGACGTTGCAGAAGGCACAGGCGCGGGTGCAGGTGTCGCCCATGATCATGAAGGTCGCGTGCTTCTTGTCCCAGCACTCGCCGATGTTCGGGCAGCCCGCCTCCTCGCACACCGTATGCAGGCCGTTGGCGCGCACGATGTTGCGGGTGTCGGCATAGCCGCGGGTGTTGGGCGCGCGTACGCGGATCCAGTCCGGCTTCGGCGGCGACGCGGAATCGGGCCGATTCACCTTTTCGGGGTGACGTGGGCGCAGCGGGTTCGAGATGGTATCGACAATAACGACCATAGGGTGTCCGGTTGTTCTGGTCCTACCTAGTCGGTCTGGCCGGGCATCGCAACCCGGCTCGCCCCGCTTCAGGGAACATGGCAGATATGGGCAATATCCTGCTCTGTTCTCTGGCGATTCTCACCTCGAATGGCTCCAGTCTCGAAACCTTCCACACCCCGGCTCGGCAAAGCGCTGAAGCGTGCCTTTTTCGCACGCAGCGTCCACGAGGTCGCGCCCGACCTGATCGGTGCGACCATGCTGGTCGACGGCGTCGGTGGGATCATCGTCGAGGTCGAGGCCTATCATCATACCGAGCCGGCGGCGCACTCCTACAATGGCCCGACGCCGCGGAACCAGGTGATGTTCGGCCCGCCCGGCTTTGCCTATGTGTATCGCTCCTACGGTATCCACTGGTGCGTGAACTTCGTCTGCGAGGAAGAAGGCTCGGCCAGCGCAGTGCTGATCCGCGCGCTGGAGCCGACCCATGGCATCGCCGCGATGCGTCGGCGGCGCCATCTCCAGGATTTGCACGCGTTGTGCTCGGGCCCGGGCAAGCTGACCGAAGCGCTCGGCATCACCATCGCGCACAACGCCTTGCCGCTGGATCGTCCTCCGATCGCGCTGCATGCGCGGACGGAGGACGTCGAGGTGGTCGCCGGCATCCGGATCGGCATCACCAAGGCCGTCGAGCTGCCCTGGCGCTATGGCATCAGGGGCTCGAAGTTTTTGAGCAAGCCGTTCCCGAAATAAGCTTACGACGCTTGTTTGAGCCGCTCCAGCGCCTCGAGCAGCTTGGCCTTGCGGGCCAGCGCGGCCTCACGCTTCTCGCGCTCCTCCTCGACAACCTCCTCGGCCGCGTTGGCGACGAATTTCTCGTTGGCCAGCTTGGACTCGGCACGCTTGATGTCGGCGTCGGCCTTCCCGATCTCCTTGTCGAGGCGCGTGCGCTCGGCGGCGACGTCGATCACGCCCTTCAGCGGCAGCGCGGCGACCTCACCTCGCACCAGGAGCTGAACCGCGCCGTCGGGCGCACGGTCGGCGAAGGAGATATCCGACAGCCGCGCCATGCGCTTGATGACGTCGCTCCAGCGCGGCGCGCGCTCCTTCGTCTCGGCCGAGGCGCCCGCGAGCACCAGCGCCGTCAGGGTTGCCGGCGGGATGTTCATCTCGGCGCGCACCGAACGGATCTGCGTGACGAGGTCGATGACCCAGCCGATCTCTGCCTCGGCCGCGGGGTCGGTGAAGTCGGCATGGTCGAAGATCGGCAGCACCCAAACCGGCGAGACAAGCGCGTCGGTCGGCCCCGTCGTCGCCGCGAGCATCGCAAGCTGCTCCGGCGTCGGTTCGGCCGGCTTCAGCGGCCACGGTGCCAGCGCGAGCAGACCGTCGCGCTTGGCCGTCACCTCCCAAAGCTCCTCGGTGATAAAGGGCATGAAGGGGTGCAGCAGTTTCAGGATCTCGTCGCGCGCCCATGCCACCATGGCGCGGGTCTCGGCCTTGGCAGGGCTGTCGGGGCCGAGCAGCACGGGTTTTGCGAGCTCGAGATACCAGTCGCAATAGACGTTCCAAACGAAGCGGTAGATGCTGCCGGCGGCGTCATTGAAGCGATAGGCCTCGATCGCCTCGGTCACCTCGCGCGTGGTGTGCGCACTCTCATGCGCGATCCAGCGGTTCAGCGTCTCCTTGACCTTCGCCGGCTCGAAACCCTCGGGCACGGCGCAGTGGTTCATCTCCGCAAAGCGCGACGCATTCCAGAGCTTGGTCGCGAAATTGCGATAGCCCTCGACCCGGCTGGTGGCGAGCTTGATGTCGCGCCCCTGGGCGGCCATTGCGGCCAACGTAAAGCGGAGCGCGTCCGCACCATATTGGTCGATCAGGCTGAGCGGATCGATCACGTTGCCCTTCGACTTCGACATCTTGGCGCCCTTCTCGTCGCGGACGAGGGCGTGGATGTAGATCGTCGAGAACGGCACCTCCTTCATGAAGTGCAGGCCCATCATCATCATGCGGGCGACCCAGAAGAAGATGATGTCGAAGCCGGTCACCAGCGCGTTGGTTGGGTAGTAACGCTGCACTTCCGGTGTGTCTGCGGGCCAGCCGAGAGTCGAGAACGGCCACAGCGCGGACGAGAACCAGGTGTCGAGCACATCCTCGTCGCGCGTGATGAAGCCGTCACGCTTGTTGCGGTCGAGCGCCATCTCGCGGCCCTGCTCGACCGTGATGACTTCCTGCTCGACGTAATAGCCGAGCGCGTGGCTCACGGCCTCCTCCTCGGTCTCGGCGACGAACACCTTGCCATCGGGACCGTACCAGGCCGGGATCTGGTGGCCCCACCAGAGCTGGCGCGAGATGCACCAGGGCTGGATGTTCTCCATCCATTCGAAATAGGTTTTTTCCCAGTTCTTCGGCACGAAGGTGGTTTCGCCCGAACGCACTGCGGCCATCGCAGGCTTCGCCAGCGTCTTGGCGTCGACATACCACTGGTCGGTCAGATAGGGCTCGATCACCGTGCCGGAGCGGTCGCCATGCGGCACCATGTGGGTATGGGGCTCGATCCGCTCGACGAATCCGAACGAGTCCAGCCGCTCGACGATGCGCTTGCGGGCTGCAAAGCGATCGAGCTTGTTGAACTCCTCGGCGAATTGCGAGGCACCTTCCGGCAGGTCGCGTAAATAATCTTCGTTGTCGAGGAGATCGAGGCAACCTTCCTTGTCGATGACGCTGATCCGGGCGAGGCCGTGGCGATTGCCGACCTCGAAGTCGTTGAAGTCGTGCGCCGGCGTCACCTTGACCGCGCCCGAGCCCTTCTCCGGGTCGGAATAATCGTCGGCGACGATCTGGATCTTGCGGCCGACCAGCGGCAGGATCACGTTCTTGCCGACCAGCTTCTGATAACGCTCGTCGTCGGGATGCACGGCGACCCCGGTATCGCCGAGCATGGTCTCCGGACGCGTGGTGGCAACGACGATGAAGCTCGAGGGATCCTCGGGGCTGAAAGTCTTGCCCTCGATCGGATAGCGCAGGTACCAGAGGTGGCCCTTGACCTCGGTCTGCTGCACTTCGAGATCGGAGATCGCGGTGAGCAGCTTGGTGTCCCAGTTCACCAGCCGCTTGTCCTTGTAGATCAGGCCATCGCGGTGCAGCTCGACGAACACCTTGACCACGGCCTTGGACAGGCCCTCGTCCATGGTGAAGCGTTCGCGCGACCAGTCGCAGGAGGCGCCGAGCCGCTTGAGCTGGTTGATGATGGTGTCGCCGCTCTCGGCCTTCCACTGCCAGACCCGCTCCAGAAACTTCTCGCGGCCCATCTCGCGACGGCTGGGCTGCTGGCGCTCCATCAGCTGCCGCTCCACCACCATCTGGGTGGCGATGCCGGCATGGTCGGTGCCGGGCTGCCACAGCACGTCGCGGCCGCGCATGCGCTCGAACCGGCACAGGATGTCCTGGAGCGTGTTGTTGAGGGCGTGGCCCATGTGCAGCGAACCCGTCACGTTCGGCGGCGGAATCACGATGGTAAAGGGCACTGCGTCGCGGCGGTCCGGGCGGCCGGCCTTGAAGGCAAGGCTGTCCTCCCACACGACGGACATGCGGGCTTCGATATCGGCGGGCTGGTAATTTTTCTCGATCATGGCGCTGTTAGAAAGCCGCGCACGGGGTCCAAGTCAACGGACAAGTCACAGGAAAGCCAGGCGGCATCAGGGCCTTCCGGTCGGGTCGGGAGGCCGAATATGACGCTCAAGCAGGGCTTTATGAGGGCTCTGCGGCCCGATCTACCTGCCTCCGCGCGATACCCGCTCGATTTCGGCCTTCACGATGCGTTCGACGAGGCCTGGCAAATTGTCGTCCAGCCAGGATTTCAGCATCGGACGCAGCATCTCCTTGACCAGATCCTCCAGCGTTCGCGCATTGCTGCTGAGCACCGTGTGGGCCAGGGAATTGAAGGCGGATTCGACCGCGGAGACCGTCGATTGCGCCAGGATCGGCTGTTGGGGCGGCAGTGGCGGCGCATCGAAGTCCACGGGCGCATAGGATGCCGGCGTCGGACGCGGGGGCGGCGATTCGGCGAATTCGAGATCGTCGCGCGGCTCGACCTTGCGAAAGCTCGGCGGCGGCGGAGGTGGCGTCGGCTCCATCGCCAGCGCCATATCGTCGGTCAATTCCAGCACGTCGGGCTCAGGTTCGGGCTCCGGCTCGGGAGCGCGGATTTCCGGCGCAGCCGTGGCCGTGTCGAGGCCCGCCAGCAGTGCGTCGATATCGTCCTGATTGTTGGATGCATCCGCCTCGGGTGCGGGGGCCGGCGGCGGCGCCGGCTTTGCGGCCGGAGGCGGTGCGGGCTTTTCGGCGGCCGGTTTGGGCGGCGCGACCTTGGATGGCGGAATATCGTTGATCGCCTGCGGCTTCGGTGGCGCGGCGGGGGCGGCAGCTTTCTCGGGCTTGGCGGCATCCGCCGGCGGCGGCTTGGCCTCATCGTCGGCAATGATGCGCCGGATCGAGGCCAGAATCTCCTCCATCGAGGGTTCTGTGACCTTTGCAGGCTGCGTCATCTCCGACTCCACATCATCAACGCCCTCGCATGCGTTGTTTTACACCAAGCACGACAGGATTGGCCGGTTCCGGATGGGTGGCCCGACATTTTCGTCACGGCAGCCCGACTTGTCCCCAGATGACGGCTCAACGTGCAGCGGTGCGCCCCTGCCCTCGGCACTCATGCTTTACGCACACGGCATCGGATGCAGAGCGAATCGACCTGCATCTTCTTGGCAAGGCTATGTCAGGGATTTTGATGATTGCAAGCAAAGCACCGGTCGGCCTCGGCTATTTACGATGCCGACCGGATGACTACGGGACTCTAGCGTCCGTCTGGCGTGCGTACGCCGGCCCAGCTGTCGCGAACCTGCTGGTAGTGAACGCTGGGATCATAGACCGTGGTGTTGAGGCCGAGGACCTGCGGCGCGAGACGGCCGACCGCGTTGAGCACTGAATAGGACGCCACCACGCGGTCATGCTGGGCAGTGACGAGCGCCACGCGCGCGTTGACCAGCGCCTGCTGCGCGTTGAGCACGTCCAGCGTGGTGCGCTGGCCGGCCTTGGCTTCCTCGCGCACGCCGTTCAGCGCGATCTCGGAGGCCGTGACCTGCGCCTGTGCGGACTGCACCTGCGCCTTGCCAGCTTCCAACTGGCCCCAGGCCTGCACGACGTTGGCGCGGGTCTGATCGCGTGTGGTTTCGAGATTCAGACGCTGCTGCGCCAGGTTCTCTTTCGATTGCCGGATGAGCGCATATTCAGCGCCGCCCTGATAGATCGGCACCGAGGCGGTCGCGATGGCGGAAGCGGTCGTCGTTCGGAAGACCGTCAGGGTCTGCTGGTACGACTGGGTGATGCCAGCCTGAACCGTGAGGGTCGGCAGCAGCGCGCCTTCGTTGATCTTGACCTGGAGATAATTGACATCGATGCCGAACATCGAGGCCGTGACATTGGGGTTCTCCACCAGGCTGAGACCGACGGCGGAGGCGAGCGTCCCGGGCAGGAAACGATCGACCGGCGAGCCCGGCGCAAGGTTCGTCGGCTCGTTGCCGATGATCCGGCGGAAATTCGCGCGCGTCGTCGTGAGATTCGATTCGGCGGTCAGGGCCTGGGTCCTGCCGGCCGCGAGCTGCGCTTCGGATTGCGCCACGTCCGTGCGCGTCACCTCGCCGACATTGAAGCGATCGCGGGTTTGCTTGAGCGTCTGTTCGAGCACGCGCACGTTGCTGCGCTGAACTTCCAGGGTGGCGGAGTCTCGAAGATAGTCCATGTAGCTGGTGGCAGCCTGCAACAGGACCGTCTGCTCGAGCACACGCAACGCCTCGCGAGATCCCGAGACCTGACTCTCCGCCACGCGCGTCCTGTTGGCGGTCTGATTGCCGTTGTAGAGCGTCTGGTTGATGGTCAGGCTGGCGCTATTGGGCTGAAGGGGCGGGTCGCTATGGATTGGCACAGCCTTCTGCGTCTGCTGAATATCCTGATACTGATAGCCGGTGCTGAGGTTGATCCCGACCTTAGGGCGATAGCCCGAGAGAGCCTGTGGCACGTTCTCGTCAGTCGAGCGCACCTGGGCGCGCTGCGCGTTGAGCTGCGGATTGTTCTGATAGGCGCGCACCAGCGCAGCCTCGATCGTATCCGCCAAGGCAGGCGTCGGCGCGGCGAGCGCCAGCAGCAGGACCGAAACCGCTGCTCCGGTGAAGAGCTTCACCCCATGCATCCAAAAATTCCGTTCATTCTAACGCCCGGCTCGTGCCCGCGAGCTGGGTTACCGTCTACGAGTGGAGTCGCTGCCCCGCCGCAACATAGGACGCGGTCAAGCGCGACGGAACTACCTGAGGGGTGTTCTCGGTGGAAACTCTTCACGTGCAGCATCCCGGCCACACTTCTGATTCAGAACGGGATTTTACCGGGCTAAAGCCGCTATCGGGCCGTCAGAAGACGAAAGCGGCGGCCCGTTCCAGCCCGGGAAGGACCGGGGCCGCGGCATCGAACAGCGCCCGATGGCCGAATTCGCCGTGAGTATGGGTCACGATCATGGCTCGCGGCGGCCTGGATTCGGCCGAGACCCCTACCAGGCGCCCACCCTCCTTGAGCTGCCCGAGCAGCCCTGCCGGCGTCACTTCAGTGGCGCCGTTGAGGACGATCACATCATAGGGACCTGCGGCGGCATCACCCTCGGTGCAGGCCGCGGCCTTGCAGGCCACGTTGGCAAGCCCGAGGGCGGCGAAGGCGTCCTTGGCCCTCTTGGCCAGGGCCGAATCGCATTCCGTCGCTGTGACCTGACGCGCAAGCTTGGCGGCCAGCGCGGCGAGATAGCCCGTGGCGCAGCCGACGACCAGCACGTTGTCGTCCTCACCGATCTCGGCGGCCTGGAGCAGCTTGCCGGTCAGCTGCGGCTTGATCAGGAACCGCTTGGCGCCGCCCTCGCTGACGTCGAGATCGAGGTCGAGATACGCCAATGCCTGCCGGCTGGCCGGCACGAAGGCCTCGCGCGGAACCGTGAGCATGGCGTCGAGAACACGACGGTCGGTGACGTCACTGGTGCGCACCTGGCCATCGACCATTTTTAGGCGCGCCGTCGAGAAAACGGACATTTGCGGACCCTGCAAGGCGGACGATGCCGCGGACGAAAGTTGGCGGCATCTTTGGAACAGGCCCTGCGAAAACGCAACATGGCTTTGGCCCGCGAACCGGGCCCTTCCGCAACTCGCAACGTCGAGGGTGAGCCGGCCTACTCGATCGTGACCGCGAGGCGGCCGATCAATGCGGCGACTTCATCAAGCCGTGCCGAATCGTGGGTCTCGACCGCGCGCGCCAGACAGGCGAGGCATTCGTCGTCGCTGAGTTCGGGGACGTCCGCCGGCAGAATGGAGGGAGCCAGCGGGGAACGGTCGACCTGGATGTCTCGCATGGGAATCAGCTCCGTAAAGGACCGGCGCCTGGAAGCTCGATTTCAATTGAGTCGTTTTGGCGTCGCCGCGGAGGATGCAGGCTCGCCACGGTACACATCTAGTTGAGGATTTGCCGCAACGAGGTCGCACGCCAGATCAGAGTCTGGACGCAAGCCGTTGACAATAAAGCGGAATTTGGCTCCCCGGGCTGGATTCGAACCAGCGACCATCCGATTAACAGTCGGATGCTCTACCGCTGAGCTACCGAGGAAAAGGGCGAACCCGTCGTTCGCGCGCGGCTGCGTATAACAAAGCCGCTTGCGCTTGCAAAGGACGAATTCGCTATCTGGCACATTGCGGGGAGGAAGGGCACGCGGCCCCTCCTCCGCCCGGCCTCAGGTCAAGTTACTCGGCGACGAACGAAGTGGTCTTGGTGCCGGAATCGTAGCGCAGCCGAAGCGCGGTGAACTTGCAGAGGTTGACGTTCTTCCAGAGCACGGTCTCGTCATAGTTCTGCCAGTCGACGCGGACGTTCCAGACGCATCCTTCGTCGTCATCGTCGAACTCGACATAGGTGCTCGCCTGGTTCTGCAAAACCTTGTCCAGCTCGTTGTCCCATTCGTCCATGCCATCGTCCGGGGCGTTGAAGCCCAGGAATTTGATGGCATAGCCGGTCTCGTTGACGACAGTGACGTTGCGGGCGTCAGCCGCGAACGACGGCGCGGCGGCAATCGATAGACCGACCGCGATCAGTGCAGACAGAAAATACTTCATATGAAATTCCCCCGATCGAAACGGGCTTTCGGTGCCTGACGTCGATCGGCGCAGGCGCCGCGGCAACCAATGGCGTTGCCTCGAAGGATTCGTCGGAGGCGCAATCGAAAGGTTCAAGACACGATCGATCCGCCTCCGCCTCGTTGCACGACGCGAGACGCGCAACGAACGACTTCTTACCGATTCGAATTCTCCGCAGCAATGAACCGACATTCATAGATCGGCGTCTTGTTGTCTCCGGCGCCGGCACAGTGCGGAATGTGATTTTCGTTGCAGGCACAGCTTCACACCCTCGCGACGCATCTCGCCCGAGCTTTGCTTTGTCTCGTACACCCTCTTC
>NZ_JBVVPC010000081.1:0-16329 GCF_055807355.1 Bradyrhizobium sp. Ken01 | reverse complement strand
CGGACGATCTCCTTGAGCGGCACACCGTCGCTGACAAGAGCCGCGATTGCGGCATGGCTGTCCTGGCGCCGCAGATAACCCTGATAGCGAAGCTTTTCCGCGCAGGTCAGCAGTTTAAGATCGATCGTCGTCGCCCCGATTGCGGCTCGGATTTTGCTCATCGAACGGCGCACCGCTTCAAGGAAGGCCGCGCTCGCGTTTTCCATCAGATGCCAGCGGTCGGCGACCTGGATGGCGTTCGGCAGCGCCTTGGCTGCTGCCTCGCCATATCCACCACCGCGATCTCGCGACACAATGTTGATGCCCGGGTGCTTCGACAGCCACGCCTGAACGGTCGCCATTTCCCGGTCGGGTAGCAAGGCAACGATCCGCCGACGCTCCAAATCGCACACGATGGTCCCGTACCGACGATTTCTCCGGAACGCCCAGTCATCAATACCCACAACAAGCAAGGGATCCATCGGCATCGCCGCCCGCCGGCGGACCACCCGCAGCAAGGTATCGTTGCTGACAGGCAGCATGAGCCGCTTGGCGAAGCTTGCTGCCGGCCGGCCGCCGAGCGCCAACCCCAGGTGATGGACGATGTGTTCGAGCCGTGCCGTCCGACGCCGTCGAAGCGGAACGACGTCTTCTCCGAACCGCTCCGCGAAGATCCGCCGGCGGCAATGCGGCACCTCGCATGTGAAGCGCCGCGTGAGTAATCGGAGGCGCACCTTTCTGCCCGCTGATGGCAAATCGGCCACGTGCCGGATGTAGCGGCTATGGACTCGGCGCGATAGTGTCGCGCACAAAGGGCACTGGGCCTCCGCAGTCTCTGACCGAACAGCCAGAATAACCGAATCCTCTGAATCACTTACGCCATCAAAGACCAAACCACTCGGTACTAGCGATGAAATTCGAAAGCCTGTCCGCATGGCGCCGATTCTCCGTTGAAGAACCACGGTCGCCGGCGAACTTCATCAGAAATGAGTCAGAGCCCCATTAGGATGCCGATCAGCCCCCGGACCCCAAGCCGCTACAACCTCTCGGCAAGGGGCGATTCGTCCTATTTGTACGCCACAGCTACCCAGCAGCCATAGCCGCGCTTAGGATTTCTTTCTTGCTGGAGATGGCTGGGATCTTATCGCCTCAGACCGATCATGGTTCGGGGCAGAGGCATGCGCGGCAAGGACGAAAAGGCTCGGATCGAGGCATTTGGGTCTCCAGATGACAGCAAAATGCCGCTTGCCACGAAGCGCCGTCGCAAGAACCGTGGCATCCCGCCGCCCGCGACGTTCGATATCGATACACTGCCGGGCAGCTCTAATTTGACGGCATTGGAGGCAGCCGCGGTCATCCGGCGCACCCCCGGCGCCCTAGAGCAGTGGCGGCGCGATCCGAACCACCCGCTGAAATGGCGCTACGTCGATGGCCGGCCCCTTTATCGTGTCGATGCGGTGCGGGACTATCTGGCCAAGTGCGAGAAGACGACTAGGACGCCTCGGCCGCATAATGCTCACGGAGACGGCCGAGCAGCTCGGCCTTGATCGGGTCAAGCGGATTCGTCCGCTGCAGGCGCACGATCTTCCCGATGCGTTTCGCGCCAACCAGCTCTGCAATGTAGTCGTGAGCCGCCTCGAACGCCATCTTGCGGATGATCCACTGTTCGTCGTGATTGTAGACTTGATCGATTCCGCTTGGCTTCTGCCCAACACACAACCGCTGGATTTCGTTGTCGTAGCCACAGCGCGACATGATGGTGCGCAAACTGCGCCTTAGGTCATGCATAGTGAACTTGGCAACGCCCGCTTCCTTGACCAGGCGGTTGACCATCTTGGTGAAGCCCGACATCTGCCCACCGGTCTTCGGTGACGGGAAGACATAGTCGGACGTTGCCCGCTGGAAATGTTTCGCGGCCGTGAGCACCTCGTCAACCAAGTGAGTGCGCGGCACATCGTGGTGCAACCCCATTTTGGTCCACGCCGCATCGAAGGTGATCCGGTCGTCCATGATGTGCTTACGCCACTCGATCATGGTAGGCTCGCTGCGGCGCGGGCCGCCGAGCAGGCACATGCGTGCCAGGAAACCGAAAGCCCCGAGCTTGCCGGATGCATCCCAGACCTTGATGATTTCTTCATCGGTCAGTGCGCGGCCCTTTGCTCGGCGCCCGACTCTCTGCGCACGGGTTTCTTTCGGCGCGCGATAGCCGGCGAGCACGTTGTGCTCGACGTAACCTTCGCCGACGCACCATTCGAGAAAAGTATGCACGTGCTTGCGCAAGTCCTTGGCTGCACCGCGCTTGCCAGTCTTTGCAATCTTCTCGACCGCAGCCATGATCTGCCGTCGCGTCAGGTCCCCCACGCCGCTCTCGGCGTGATCCTTGAGCCCGCGCCGCAGCGCCGACATTGCTGGCTTCCAGTTGACGACTTGGCGTTCGGTCAAAGACGCCTGGTAGGGACCATCTTCAACAATGAGGCTCGCGAGCGTGGTGCACTGCTTCTCGGCTGCCTGTTGCCGCCTCGCCTCGCGCTTCGCATCGTTAGGGTCTAAGCCCTTGACGACCTCGCCTGCGGCAATGGTGGCGGCCTTGCGCGCTGCCTTCTCATTATATTTGGGCCACGCGCCGAGGGTCTTGCGCTGGGTTCCCCTCACCCCCGGCTTGGTGAAGAGATAGACCCAGGTCCGGCCACCGGTGGCGCGCATGCGCAAGGCGAGGCCGGGCAGCTTGTCGTCGTGGAGATAATGCTGCGCCTTACCCGACGGCAGCGTTGCGTCGCGGATCACTGCATCGGTGAGTGTCAGCTGGTTGGCCGGCTCCGTCATGATTCCTTCCCTCTCTCTGTGCCCCCGCGCGCCCCGCAAGAAGGGCGGTCAGCCCTCGAACAGAACCGGGGCTCAGACCTTCCCCTTGCCGTGTGCCCGCGCAGGGAGAACCCACAGACCCAAACAGAACCGGGTCTCAGACCTCCCCCCGTTTTAGTGCCCCAGGGGAAAATCCCCGGCGGGCACAACGGGGGCATACAAAATGTAGCAAGGTCAGCTATGGGCTCTTATGGGCAAATAGGGCCATAACCCTCGTCAATCAAAGGCATTTTTACATACTAACTATGGCCGGATTTGGTTGGCTCGGGTCTACGGATTGTGGTTCACACGGGAGAGGTCCAAGGTTCGATCCCTTGTGCGCCCACCATCCACCTTCCTGAACTCTCCTGATTGCCGACCCATCCTCGACGCCTGGTGGCGTGTCGGGACCGTCTCAATCAAAAATGTCGAAAACAACCCCATGCACAGTAGCCGACCTCAGTCGGATCAAGGGGTTACAATGATACTATTTTTCCGAAATCGGATTTGACTCGTCGGGCAAAACACCGGCATGATGGCATCGTCGCGGTGGCCTGAGCGGAAGTATTGGTCATCGCCTTTGCACCGGCTTTTGTTTTGCGGATGATGTCATGTCGTCATTGCGAGCGGTGCCACTCCGGTTGACGCGCACGCCATCTCCAGCCCTACGCAGCCTGCGCCGGCCGCCAGGCCGTGTAGAGACCGACGAGGGTCCCGATGGCGACCAGCGCTGCCGCCAGCAGCAGCTGCAATTCCCCGTCGTCGGTGGTGCCTACGGACGACACGAGTCTGCTCACGACGACGAACAGCACCCCCACGGAGGCTGCTGCGCCCACGCCGAGATAGGCAAGCTCGCGCGTCAGGTTGCGGCCGAGAAGTCCGAGTGCCGTGAAATACATCGCGCAGGCGTTGGGATGAACGAACAGGGCAATGCGCGCGTAAGGACCGTAGGCGTCGAGGAGGGACTCACACCGGTTCAGCGCCGCCTTTGAGGCGACCCGCTGCAACAGCGGTCGGAAAAAACGAGCCTGCCCGTAACTCAGGACGGCGCCCACGATGATGGCCAGCCACGCCACGATAAAGACGGAGACGTCCGCGGGCTTTGGATTGAGTGCCACGGACATCAAGATGAGAGCGGTTCCGGGAAAATAGCCAAAATACGGGAAGACCGACTCCAGCAGCACGCAGACGAAGATGAAGACCGGAAACCACGACGAACCGGTCGCATCCTGGACGATGGCGTTCAAGTCGAAGAGATCAGTCTTGTACAGGACGAGGTACATGCACATGGCCAATCCGGCCAGCGCGTAAAACGGCAATGCTCCCGACAGAAACCGCCTCATCCAGCCATCGCGCCTTGTTGCGCGGACACAGCGGAAACCATCGACAAACGCCCCCTACCCAATCGACAAAATCTCGATCTCCTGCGCACCCGCCCCCACGACATCCCCGACCGCCTTCCCTATCAACGACTTCGCCACCGGCGCCACGAAGGAGATCGTGCCGGCCTTGGGATCGGCTTCGTCCTCGCCGACGATGCGATAGGTTTGCACGCGGCCATCGGCGCGGCTGAAGGTCACCGTGCTGCCGAAGGCGACGATATCGGTCGAGGCCGGAGCGGGAATGACCTGCGCCGTGCGCAGCCGTTCGGCGAGATAGCGGACATCACGCAAAGGCACCGCCGATTGCCGACGCTTTTCGTTGACATCCTCGATGGCCTGCGCGGCTTCATAGGCCTCGCGCGCGTCCTGAAGCTGCCTTTGCAACGCCTGCAAGCCTGCTTCCGTCACGAGGTTCGGATGTGGCGAGATCGGCCGATCCGGCAACAGCGTCTCAGCGGCGGTTTCCGCGCTCTCTTCTTTGGTAAAGGCAACGCTCAAGTCGAAAATCCTGTCGAACTGTTCGGGCTCACGGCCACGATCATATCTCAAGTACGACGAAACGGCGCAGCTTGAAGACGATGTCCGGCATGGCCTGGCGGAACCGCGTGGCATCCCGGAATGTGGTCGAGAACGGCGCAAAGGTGATCATCGCATTCCAGTGCCTGTAACCGTAGACCGTCACGGAGGCACCGGTCGCCGGAAAATTCTCCAGCTTACGCAGCTCGCCCAGGACGAGATCGGCGATCGCTTCAGCAGGCAGCAACTGCTTGCCATCAGGCGTCGTGGCGATCTTCGCTGGGGGCTCGACCGGATTCGCGGGGGCCAGCGTCGCATCGGGCGCGTTCCCGGAATTGTTTTCGGGCTTGTTCTCGAGCGTGGCCGGCGGCGTATCGGGGGCGGACTCGACAAACTCAAATCCGTTCGTGGGCGCGGTCGGCGGCGGAACCTCGATGAGGGGCGGCGGCGCAACACTTTCTGAGGTGCGCTTGTTGCCTCCCAGGATGCTGCTGATCATGGCCACAAGGCCAGCATCCCTCACGTCGTCACTCATTACTTCCCCCAGGCTCCGGCCTACTCTAGCACCGCTCGCGCGGACCGCCACTGGGATGTATGGCCGGATTCTGTCCGGCCAAGGTCCTATTTCAAGTCCGTCACGCGGTGACACCGGCGGCGCGATGCCCGATCACGCCGCGCCGCCGTGCGATTCGTCACTGCTTGTCGAACGGAATGTATTGCTGGTACTGCTTGGGCACCGAGCTGCGGTAGCGCGCGGGCACCGTGCCACTGTCGACCGAGTGATCGATCTCCTGCTGCCGCGTCATCTTCTTCTTCGCCGGCTTCTTCGACGCACTCTTTTTGGAGTCGGTCGGCTGGCTGGAAGCGTCATTGGTGGCGCCCGGCGCGGTCGTCGTCGCTGCCGGCGCGGCATTTGTCGTCGCAGGCGCCGCGGTTCCGGCGGCGGCTGGTGCGCCCTGCGCCAACGCGAGCGGTGTCTGCATGAGAAGCGCCAGCGCTGCTGTCGCAGCCAGCAAGTATGATTTCTGCATTAGAACCTCCAAAATACCTGATCCGAATAAGGCAAGCGTAGTTCTCCGGGATCGACGCGTGCAAGTCCGTTCACGATAGGCTCGAACCCCATCGTGAACTGTGGCCGAGATCACATTGCCGGCGGCAGGCTGCGTCATGATGTGCCTTGTCGCGAACGCAAGGCATTCTGGCGACACCAACACGGGCATGACTGCGCAACAGACGAGCCAGGCTCGCTGACATTCCCACCCACTCGCTCTCAACGGAGACCGACATGCGTCGCACCATCCTCACTCTCGCATCGCTCGCGGCCCTGCTCGCCGTAGCATCCCCGGCCGCCCAGGCACATCCTGCGAACGACCGATATTGCATCCAGGGCCGCTCGTGGGGTTACCCCGGCAATTGCCAGTTCGCCAGCTATCAGCAGTGCCTCGCTACCGCCTCCGGCACGTCGTCCTATTGCGGTATCAACCCGCGCTACGCGTTCTCGCAGCAGCGCGACTACTGACGAGTTGGCGGCGTGCGCGCATGACGCGCGCGCCGCCACAATTTTTGCGTGAAGACGATCCGTTTTCGCCGACGCCTCGGCGAATTGAAACTGTGCGAAGCCGCGTGCATCCGTCGATGACGAGAATGTTATCCGTCATCGCCACGGAGGGAATTCGCGATGCGCAGCCGCGGCTTGCGGGCAAGGCGCACCTTCCGAAAATTTCGATGCCGGGCAATTGTGATCTATCTCGCTCGTGACAGGCGTGATCGCGCCTAGGCTGCAAACCCCAGCGCGAGAAACTATAGCCCGATCTGTTTCATTCGACTTTTCAGGAAGGTGTTTCAATGAGCAGCCGTCACGCAATTGTTCCGCGCGGTCTGAACGCAACGCGTTCGCCGCTTTCGCAAGGCCGCTTCGGCCGCATGTTCCGCAAGCTCGCACCGGCCAAATTCGGCCCGAACGATTCCGACAATTTCGCAAACCTGTCGGCGCTCGCCGACAAGATGGTCGCCGATTTCGACGGGCCGAAGGACGGGCCGGACGCGGAAGAGAGCGGCATTCCCTCGCTTTACACCTATTTCGGCCAGTTCATCGACCACGACATCACCTTCGATCCGGTCAGCTCGCTGACCAAGCAGCAGGATCCCGACGGGCTCGTCGATTTCCGCACGCCGTCGCTCGACATGGACAATCTCTACGGCCGCGGTCCGAACGACCAGCCCTATATGTATGACGGCATCAAGTTCCGGCTCGGCGAGAAGGTCACCGGCGCCGGCGTGCCCGACGCAGTCGACCTGCCGCGCTTCAAGGGCCGCGCGCTGATCGGCGATCCTCGCAACGACGAGAACAGCATCGTATCGCAATTCCAGGCCTTGATGCTGCGCTTTCACAACCGCATGGTCGACGACAATGACAGCCTGTCGTTCGAAGACGTGCAGCAGCGTGTTCGATTCCACTATCAGTATGTGGTGCTGAACGACTTCCTGCCGCGCATCGTCCACGCCAGCGTGCTGGACGAACTCAAGACCGCAGGTCAATACGACCGCAGCAAGCTCGCTTACTACCATTGGAAGACCTATCCGTTCATGCCGGTCGAGTTCTCGGTCGCGGCCTACCGGCTCGGGCACTCCATGATCCGCCCCGGCTACCGGCTGAACGACGCGGCCAACATGCTGCTGCAGATCTTCCCCGATCCCAACAATCCCGATCACAACGCACTGACCGGCTTCCGCGCCATGGGACCCGGACGCGCCATGGATTGGGGCCGCTTCATCGATCTCGACACGCGCCCCTATGGCGTCGAGGACGACGACACCAATCCCGACAACAAGAGGCGGCTGCAGTTTGCCTATCGCATCGATGCCTCGCTGGTCGACCCGCTGCGCAAGCTGCCGCCGGAAGTCGCCTCCAATCCGGCGTCGCTCGCGCTGCGCAATCTCGAGCGCAGCTGGCGGCTCGGACTGCCGTCGGGCCAGGCCGTCGCCAGGGCGATGAACCTGACGCCGCTGAGCGACGACGAGATCATCATCGGCAAGGCCGTCGACGAGCCCGGCGCGGGCGATCCGCAGGTCAAGATCGCGACCATCGCGAACGGCGTGTTCGCCGGCAACTGTCCGCTGTGGGCCTACATCCTGGCCGAGGCGCGGCAAAACGCGACGGACATGGCAATCTCCGCCACCGGCGGGCCCGCCACGGTCAAGACACCGCAGCTCGGACCGGTCGGCGGTCGTATCGTCGCCGAGGTCTTCCTCGGCATGATGTTCGGAGACAATTCCTCCGTGCTGTCGCTCGAGCCGCAATGGACGCCGGTGACCGGCTCCGGCTTCGCACTGAAAGACCTCGTCGCCTACGCACTCGGCCAGGGCGATCCGCTGCATTGAGCGGGTGACGGACGATGATACAAGGCCGCTCGTGTCATGCGAGCGGCCTTGTGGCCCACTCGCCTCGACGGGCGGGCGGACGGTTCCTGGCAGGCGTGCTTCCCTAACGCAAATCCGCCCGCTTCCTGTTGACTCGCATCGCGAATGGAGAAATCCTTCAGCAACGCAATTGCCATTGCCAATCTCAGCAGTACGAATTTCGGCGCCCTCGGTTTTATCGGCGCCATCCGACCAAATTTATTCTGAACAGAAAATGGAGGGGCTGATGCGCGCGCTCGCCTTGAGAACCGTCTCACTTCTCGCCCTCGCTGCTCTGGGTTCGATTTTCGGCACGCCTGCCGCACGCGCGGAGGACGGGACCGATGAGCAATTTGGCAAGGTGCACTTCCAGACGTCCTGCAACGAGGTGGCGCAGCGCCGGTTCGATCGCGGGATGCGTTATCAGCACTCGTTCTGGTACCGGCCCGCAAAAGAGATTTTCGAGGAGACGCTGCAGGCCGATCCGGAATGCGCGATCGCCTATTGGGGCATTGCCCTGAGCCTGCTGTACAATCCGCATTTTCCCGCGCCGAAGGAAAACCTTACCGCAGGCCTCGTCGCGCTGCAGAAGGCCAAGGCACTCGGCGCCAAGAGCGAACGCGAACGCGACTATATCGACGCGCTGCTGGCCTTCTATTCGGGCGACGAGAAGACGACGTTTGGCCAGCGGGCGCAGGCCTATCTCAAGGCAACCGAAGCCGTCGCCGCGCGCTATCCCGATGATGACGAGGCGCAGATCGCCTACGCCATCACGCTGAATGTCGCGGCGTCACCAAACGACAAGACCTATGCCAACCAGCTCAAGGGCGCTGCTATCCTGGAGCCGATCTTCAAGCGCCAGCCGCGGCATCCCGGCGTCGCGCATTACCTGATCCACCTCTATGACTATCCGGCGATCGCAGAGCAGGGACTCGACGCTGCCAAGCGCTATTCCGAGATCGCGCCGGCGGCACCGCACGCCTTGCATATGCCGTCGCACATCTTCACGCGCGTCGGTTACTGGAACGAATCCATCGACGCCAATAGCCGTTCCGCCAAGGCTGCCAAGGAGGGCAAGGACCCCAGCGAGCAGCTGCATGCCGACGACTATATGGTCTACGCCCTGCTCCAGCTCGCGCAGGACAGCCGAGCCAGCGACGTCATCGCGGACATGATTGCGACCACGGGCTATGCGCCGGCCGTCCGCGCCGGTCCCTACGCGATAGCGGCGAGCCAGGCGCGCTATATGGTCGAGCGCGGCGATTGGCAGGGCGCTGCTGCGCTGAAGGTCGAGCCGAGCCGGTTTGCCTATGTCGATGCCATCACCTATTTCGCACGCGCCCTTGGCGCCGCGCGCTCCGGCAATGCAGACGCAGCAACTCCGGACATCGCCAAGCTGGCGGAGTTGCGGGACAAGCTGCAGCAGGACAAGGACGCCTATTGGACCGAAATCGTGGACATTCAGCGGCAGGTCGCCACAGCCTGGCAGCTCAACGCCCAGGGAAAACAGGCGGATGCGCTGGAAGCGATGCGCCTTGCCGCCGATGCCGAAGACAAGACCGAAAAATCCATCGTGACGCCGGGCCCGCTTGCTCCGGCACGCGAGCTTTACGGGACCATGCTGCTCGAACGCGGCATGGCGACGGAGGCATTGGCCGCGTTTGAAAGCACCATGCGCAAGGAGCCGAACCGCTTTGGCGCGACCATCGGCGCCGCTCACGCGGCCGAGAAAGCGGGGGATACTGTGAAGGCCCGCCAGTACTACGCCAAAGTCGTCGAAACGGCGAGAAATGGCGACTCATCGCGGCAAGACCTCGCGGCCGCACGAAAGTTGATGGCTCAGAATTAGCAAAGGTGCCGCGGCAGCTTCCATGCGCCTGATAAGCAAATTCGTTGCAAGCAGCGTAGCCTTTGCGCTGCTCTGCGCTGCTGCAGCGTTCTGGATATCGCGATCCGGTGAACCGGCACGCGCAACAGCGGCCTCCGGCGAGGTCCGCCCGGTGTGGGCGGAAATCGACTGGCCTTTCGGAGCGGATCCCTGGGGGAAAGGAAAGGCGTTTCGCTGCAAGGCCGAAGATTGCGGCGGCGAGGTCCAGCTCTACGTTCGCGCCAAGCTCGGCTTTTGCAATTGCGCCACCGGCGTTGCCGACGACGGCGACCTCGAACAGATGGGCGACCTGGCGCTGATTGGGAAGGCAACGCCGACGGCTGCCGGCCGGGCGATCGTCGTCGGTCCAATGCGCGGCCGCAGCCGGGCCTATCGCGTTGAGGGAAACCCCAAGGCCGCGCTCTCACTCGCCTTCAATCAACGCTGCGACATGGTAGCCGCGACGGCTTTGCTCGCACCGGGCGCGACCGCGTCACTGGAGCCGGCGGTGCTGTCATTCCTCAATAGCGACCGCATGCTGAAATGGGCCGAGATCGCGCTTGGGTTATGACTCAAAGCAATCGGCTTCTGTCGTTCGCAGAACCATAGGACTTCCGAATGTTCTTCAAAGACGGCGTCCTTGGTGAGGTAAGTCGCGGTGGGCCCGCCACGGTCAAGACACCGCAGGACCGGTCGGCGGCCGCATCGTCGCCGAGTCTTCCTTCGGCATGATGTTCGGATATAATTCCTCCGTGCTGTCGCTCGACCCGCAATGGACGCCGGTGACCGGCTCCAGCTTCGCGCTGAAGGACCTCGTCGCCTACACGCTCGGCCAGGGCAATCCGCTGCATTGAGCGGATGACGGACGACGTTGAGAGCGACATGAACCCAATCTAATCGCGGAACGCTGGTGTTTGTTTTGTGGTCCATGTTTGCTCTCTGTTTCGGTGCTCTGGCGCTCCATTCAGAGTAGGCGCGTGGTAAGGCCCGAGCCACCCGGGGCCTTTTGCTGAGTAATCCACGTTCGCATCGCTCGCTTCGAGTCAAAAGCGGCGTTAGACGCCGAGTGGTCGAGGTCAGGTTTGCTACGACATGACACGTCTTCGAACGACCTTCGGCTAGCGGTGAGGGCAGCCTCGCTTTAAAAATCAGATGGCGAATGGAAATGACTGCGACTTCTTCAAGACACATGTAGCGAGGGCCGGCCTGGCTTGCACGCTCGGCAAGCCCAGCACGTCAAACGTCACTGCCTCTGGCGACCTATGCGCTTGCAAGCTCGATAGACATCCGATGTGTCTAACCTGTAACAGCATGCCGACGCCAAATGGTGTATCCCGAGCCATTCGTTGAAATGATGGGATTACGCTGATGAAGAAGATCGTTCTGGCTGCGCTCGGCTCTATGCTGCTCAGCACCTCTGCGTTTGCTGCTGATATGGCAGCGCGGACCTACACCAAGGCTCCAGCGATCGCAGCGTCCGTCTACAACTGGGGCGGCTTCTATCTGGGCATCAACGGTGGGGGCGGTTCAGCCCACACCTGCTGGGACGTCACCAACAACGCCGGTGTGCCGGTCGCTCCGGCCGTGGCTGAGGGCTGTCATAACGCAACGGGCGGGACCGTCGGCGGGCAGATTGGGTATCGTTGGCAAGCAACGAACTGGGTGTTCGGCTTGGAAGCCCAGGGTAACTGGGCAGATTTCAAAGGAAGCAATGCCAATCAGTTCGCTGTAATTGGCGCTACTTCCCTTTTCAACGACAACACCAAGATCGATGCCTTTGGGCTGTTCACCGGGCAGGTTGGCTACGCCTGGAATAACGTGCTGCTCTATGCAAAGGGTGGTGCAGCGGTCGCGCACGACAAGTACTCACTCACATTCACGCCTGCCGGAGCAGCCTTTGCAGGCGGCGTGGTGGCAGGCCAGACCCTGTCTTCCGGTTCTGAAACGCGGTGGGGAGGGGTTGTAGGCGCGGGTCTTGAGTTTGGCTTCGCTCCCAATTGGTCGGTCGCAGTCGAATACGATCACCTTTTCATGGGCAGCCGGGACATCTCTCAAAATCTCGTTCTGCCGTTTACTGGCCCATCCAACACACATCGTATCGGCCAGGACATTGATGTCGGAACCGTACGTGTGAACTACACGTTCGGCGGGCCCGTAATCGCGAAGTACTGATCCGGCATTCCTTCCAGTCGACTGGAGCCCGGGCCGCAAGGCTCGGGCTTTTTTCTTTTTGGGACACGCCCTAATTTCTCGGGCCGAGGCCAACCTCCCGCAGCCGCGTCGCGAACCAGCGGGACAGCGGCTGATCGAGGACGCCGCTGACATAGACTTCCGAGATCGCCACATAGTCCTTGTCCAGCACCAGCAGCACGCCGATCCAGAAGGCGAACCAGACATGCGCATCGGTCAGCGCCATCAGCTTGTGCTGGTCGTGGTCGAGCGCGGTGTGGTTGCTCGCCTTGCGGATCTCCACGGTGAGCAAATTGTTCGGGATCTCGCGCTGATGCACGACGACGTCGGGGTAGATCGACTTGCCCAGGTGATCGTCGGTCGAGATGATGGTGCCGTGCGGCAGATGCAGCGTACGCTCGCCGAGCCGGTCGTAGTTGCAATCGACCGACCAGCCGGAGAATTGCTTCTCCAGATGCACAGCGAAGCGGTGCGTGATGGCACGCTCGCCGATGTCCTTCTCGAACAGGAATGCTTCGTTGGCGTAGAAGTCCCGGAGCGCCGCGATCACCTTGTTCAGCTCGGTCTGCATCTTGCCCCCCGGCCCCTCGCGCGCATTCCGATGCGCCGTCACCACCCTCATGGTGAGGAGCGCGGAACGCGCGTCTCGAACCATGAAGGCCCGTATCCCGCCTGTCACCATCCTTCGAGACGCCCGCGTAACGCGGGCTCCTCAGGATGAGGGCCGGAATTCGCGGCGCGATCGACCAGTCCCTACATCTGGACTTCGATCAGCCGCGGTCCGGGCTCGGCGACGGCTTCGGCCAGCGCCTTGTTGAACTCGTCCGCGTTGGTGACGGCGCGGCCGGGCACGCCCATGCCCTTGGCCAGCGCCACGAAATCCAGCGTCGGCCGGTCGAGGCGAAGCATGTCATTGGCGCGCTGGCCGGGTTCGCCGGCGCCGACATTGTCGAACTCGCCGCGCAGGATCTGGTAGATGCGATTGGCGAACACGATGGTGACGATGTTGAGATTTTCGCGCGCCTGCGTCCACAGCGACTGGATCGTGTACATCGCACTGCCGTCGCCGACCATGCAGATCACCTTGCGGTCCGGGCAGGCGATCGCGGCACCGATCGAGAGCGGCGTCGAGAAGCCGATCGAGCCGCCCATGTTCTGGAGCCAGTCGTGCGGCGCGGCAGCCGCCGTCGGCGGGAAGAAGGCGCGGCCGGTGGTCAGCGATTCGTCGACCAGGATCGCGTTCTCGGGAATCGCATAGGCGATCGACTGCGCGATCGAGGCGTGGGTCAGTGCGCCGGTCGGCTTGAGCAGTTCCTGCGCGGCCTGCGGCTTGACGTCCTTTGCGCTGGCCTTCACGGCGCCGGCGAGCGCTTCAAGTGCAGCGACCGAATTCTCACCCCAGGAGGTCATGCGATGCACGTCGCAGCCCTCGGGCTTGAGGATGCTCGGCTTGTTCGGATAGGCGAAGAACGCCACGGGATCGTCGGACTCGACCAGCACGATATGGCGGAACCTCGCCAGCATCTGCAGCGCGTTGTCGATCACGTAATGGATGCGGTCGATCGAGAAGCGACCGCGGCCGCGCGCCATCCTGGGACGGAAGGTCGGGCCCATCACGGTGCAGCCGGTCTTGGCGGCGATACGCTCGGCCAGCGCCA
Source organism: Bradyrhizobium sp. Ken01 (assembly GCF_055807355.1). NCBI lineage: Bacteria > Pseudomonadati > Pseudomonadota > Alphaproteobacteria > Hyphomicrobiales > Nitrobacteraceae > Bradyrhizobium > Bradyrhizobium sp. Ken01. Next base: position 2,497 of record NZ_JBVVPC010000081.1, on the reverse strand, counting down.
GGCCCTGCTCGCTCAGCGCACTGCCGGTCATCAGCAGCAGCGTGCCCTCGCCGTCGCCGTGCAGGATCTTAGCGGCCTGCTCGACCGCCTGCGGCGAATAGCTCGCCCGCTGCTGCTCGGCCGGAACCTCGGCGATGCCGTCCGCTTCGTTCCAGGCCGTGTCGGCGGGCAGGATCAGGGTCGCGATCTGCGGCGGCGCGCTCTTGGCGGCGGCGATCGCCGCGGCACCGTCGGCGGCGACCGATTTTGAGTTCGGCGAGGTCCGGACCCAGGACGACATCGGCCGGGCCAGGCCCTCGATGTCGGAGGTCAGCGGCGCGTTGTAGCCGATGTGGTAGACGGCGTGCTGGCCGACGATGTTGACGATGCCGGAATTCGCCTTCTTGGCGTTGTGCAGATTGGCAAGGCCGTTGGCGAGGCCGGGACCGAGATGCAGCAGCGTCGAGGCCGGCGTGCCCTTCATGCGGAAATAACCGTCGGCGGCGCCTGTTACCACGCCTTCGAACAGGCCGAGCACGCAACGCATGCCGGGCACGCGGTCGAGCGCTGCGACAAAATGCATCTCGGAGGTGCCGGGGTTGGAGAAGCAGACGTCGACCCCGCCCTTGACCATCGTCCGCACCAGACTTTCCGCACCGTTCATCCGTCAGCTCCCGCAACCGGCAATGTTCCACAATCCGTGCGATCAATCATTGTTCGCTCGTCTCGTCAAAGCAATAGCCGGCATCGCCGCCCTGCCCCGCGCGGCGATGCGCCGGTTTGGCTAATAATTTCCGGCAACTTGGCGCGGTTGCCGGTTTGGTAACTTCCTTCATTAAGGATGCCTCCCTCACGGGGCCGTGGCTTGCGGAAAGCCCGCAAATATGGCCTGTGACTTCAGTTGAATCGATTTTTTTGCTGGGGGAACTATGATCCGGTATTTTGCCGCGCCGATCGCCGCCATCGCACTGCTGTCGGCCACCGCCGGCGGCGCGTTCGCCGAGGAGTTCGACTCGCGTGACATCATGGGCGGCGGCCCGAATTTCTTCCGCGGCGGCTCGAGCCCGGTCCCCCGCACCACCGTCATGTATAACGGCAATTACGCCCCCGGCACGATCGTGGTGAACACCTCGGAGCGCCGGCTCTATCTGGTGCTTCAGAACGGCCAGGCCCTGCGCTACGGCATCGGCGTCGGCCGCGACGGCTTCCGCTGGGGCGGCGTGCACAGGATCACCGCCAAGAAGGAATGGCCGGACTGGACGCCGCCGTCGCAGATGCTGGCGCGCAGGCCGGACCTGCCGCGTCACATGAAGGGCGGTGTCGAGAATCCGCTTGGCGCGCGCGCGATGTATCTGGGCTCGACGCTCTACCGCATCCACGGCTCCAACGAGCCGGAGACGATCGGCCAGGCGGTGTCCTCGGGCTGCTTCCGCATGACCAACGACGACGTCACCGACCTCTATGGCCGCGTCGGGGTCGGCACTACCGTGGTCGTGCTGAACAACTAGCAGGAACCGGCGGGCCGCGTGGATATGCGGTCTTGTGCGTCGCTTCCGAATACGGCAGCGTCGCCTGGCAATGAGCGCATTGGCCCCGCCTTCGTCCGGCTTTCGCATCGCCCTGCTGGTGCTCGCCACCGCCGCGTTCGTCCCTGACACCGCTACCATCGCCGTCGCGGGCGAATTGCCCGCGATCGCCTCGCGCCAGCGCGCCGAGAAGAAAAGCTTTACCGACGGCGAGATCGTCGATGGCTTTCTGAAGACGGCGTTCGGCGCCGAATACCACCTTGCCGGCCGCGTCGACCGCATCCGCAAGTTCGACGGGCCGGTGCGCGTGTTCGCCGAGAGCGACCGCGCCGACCGCAAGGCGCAGCTTGCAAAGGTCGTGGACGATATCGGCAGGCGCGTGCAGTATCTCGACATCGCCATGATCGACAGTAGCGAGGCCGCGAATGTGCGGGTGAAGCTCGTGCGCGACCGCGATCTGTTCCGCACCATCTCGAGCTTCTACGGTGCGGAGAAGGCCCGCGAGATCCGCACCTCGCTCGATCCGCAATGCCTGTCCGGCTTCCGCAAGAACGACAATTTCGAGATCGAGCATTCCGACGTCATCCTCACCGTCGACAACGGCGATTTCACCTTCCTCGACTGCGCCTATGAGGAGCTGCTGCAATCGCTCGGCCCGATCAACGACACCGCGAGCGTGCCCTGGACCATGTTCAACGACAACGTCTCGATGGGCTATTTCGACGTCTACGACCAGTACATCCTCAACCTGCTCTACGATCCCCGCATCAAGGCCGGCATGACCGTGGCTGAGGTCAAGGCGGCGCTGCCCGACGTGATCGCCGATGTGCGCATTTGGGTGAAGCGGGTGAACGACCTGAAAGATTAGGCGATGCTTTCCCTCTCCCCTTGCGGGAGAGGGTGGATCGCCGCGGCAGCGGCGAGACGGGTGAGCGACTATCTCTGTTGTCAAGTTGCATTGGCGTAGGCGGTGCGCGCATCGCGTGCCTTGG
>NZ_JBVVPC010000080.1:0-16525 GCF_055807355.1 Bradyrhizobium sp. Ken01 | reverse complement strand
ATCTTCTCGCAGTCGCGGCAGGAGAACTTCTCGCGGACCGTCTCGATCACCTTCCACTGGCGCGGCACCACTTCTAGCGTGCGGGTCACGTCCTCGCCGAGCTTGCGAAGACGATTGCTGCCGCAGCATTCACAAGCCGTAGGTCCGTCGATCACTACCCGCTCCCGGGGAAGGTGCTCGGGGAAGGTCTGGCGCTCGGCGCGCTTGCGCATAAATCCGCGCACCGTGGTCGACCTGGCCACGGCCCATTCCGCCGCCAGCTCGTCCTCGGTAGCGTCAGCTTCCAGCTCTTCGAACGTCAGCGCCAACTGCTCGATCAGCCGCGCCGAGCGCTCCGACCGTTGTCCGTAGATCTGATGTTTCAGCTTGGCGATCTGCAGCTTCTGCTGGGCAATCAGCGCCTCGTCTTCCGACGCTTTCGCGCGGGCGACCGCGAGCTCGGCGGCGACCTCCAAAGCCTTCGCGCGCTCGACTGCCAGCGCCTTCTTCAGGGCGGCAACCTCATCCGGAACAGCGTCGCGATCAGCATGCATGCGATGCAGTGAATCACAGATTGGACGCGATGGGATTCCCCAAAATGCAAGAAGCTACAGATTCGGCGCTCAGCCCGCGCTTTGTGGCCGCCAGCTCAGTTGCGGATTCCGCCAGTCGATGCCTTCTAGCATGTAAGCCATCTGGGCCGCCGAGATCGACACCGCACCGTCCGATGCCGAGGGCCAGATGAACTTGCCACGGTCCAGGCGCTTGGCATACAGCGACATGCCCAACCCGTCATGCCAAAGAATCTTCACCAGATCACCGCGGCGGCCCCGGAAGATGTAGAGATCGCCGGCATGAGGATCGCGCCTCAGGCTCTCCTGAACCGTGAGAGCCAAGCTTTGCATGCCGCGACGCATGTCGGTGTGGCCAGTGGCGATCCAGACCCTGACGCCGCTTGGGATCGGGATCATCGTCGTCTCAAAACTTCAAGAACCCGCTGCAGCGTCTCGGTGTCTACGTCCCGGTCAACGCGCACGCGACAGCCGCCGCCAAACTCGATCTCGATGATTCCAGTCCTTGCGCGCTGCGCCGGCGGGGAAGAGGCCGGTTGTGGCGCGTCACTCGAGATCGGAGACGCCACCGGCGTGATCTCGACGGGAACGAGAGCTGGCACGGAATCTCCGCCCAGCCGACCCTGGCGCGCTTGTCGACGCCACGTGAACAGCAGGCTGTGAGCCATCCCGTGCCGGCGCGCGACACCGCAGACTGTCTCACCAGCCTGCAAGGTCTCTTCGACAAGGCGGACCTTCTCGTCGTAACTCCATCGCCGCCGACGTTCGGCGCCCAACACATTGACCCGCATTCGCCACGTGACCTTAAAGCTAGACTTAAGGTCAAATCCTCGGGCCGCCTCCCAAACTAAACAAGGCGGCCGCCGCCGGAGGGATACCGCGAAGCTCGCCAGCCCACGATCTTGCGAGCATAGGCGTCGATCACAAAGGGGACGTAGACAAAGCCGGTCCAGGTTGTGAAGTCGGAGAGCCAGAGAACGTTCGGCCTTGGAGCCTCGAACTGGCGGTTGACGTGATCCAGCGGGCATGGCGCGGCCTTGTCGCTGATCGTGGTCTTGACCGGTTTGCCGCGGATAACTCCTTGCACCCATGTCTCGCATCAGTCGCGACACGGTGCAACGGGCAACATCGAAGCCTTCGCGCTTGAGCTGGCGCCAGACCTCGCGCACGCCGTAGACGGAGACGTTTTGATCGAAGACGCGCCGAACCTCGATCTTCAGCGCGCCGTCCTGCCTGGCGCGCGCCGACCGCTTGGCCAGATCGCGCCGTTTGGCCACATGGGTGTGGTAGGTCGAGGGGGCGATCGGCAACACCTTGCAGATCGGCTCGACCCCATGCGCCCCCACGATGATCGTCAATAAAGGCGATCATGGCTTGGACCGGCGGTCGAGCTCCGCCATCGCAAAATAAGCGCTCGCCTTGCGCAGGATCTCGTTGGCCTGTCGAAGCTCGCGGTTCTCTCGTTTCAACGCCTTCAGCCTCTCGACCGCGTCGGTCGGAACGCCGGTCCGCTGTCCGCTATCGACCTCAGCCTTCTTAACCCAGTCATGCAGCGTCTGCGGCGTGCAGCCAATCTTGGCTGAGATCGACATCACTGCCGCCCAGAGTGACGGGTGCTCGCCCGCGTGATCCAGAACCATCCGAACCGCTCGGGTCCGGACCTCGGGTGAAAACTTGTTCGTCGTCTTGCTCGTCATGGCTCCATCCTCTCAGGAGTTGGAGCCTCCGGCAAACCCGGGGCGGTTTACCGCCGCATCCTCGCCTGGCTCAGAGAATTCTCAGCCATGTTCCTGGTCAAGCTGTGGCAAAGGCTCATGTGTCCTTTCGAGTTCAATTGGCTTCTTAGACCATCGCTGGGCAACGCCAGACATGGCCTCACGCAGGGCGGCATCTGGCAGAGCTTCGAAAAGCTTCGCCACACGTCCAACCGTCGCGCTAACCGAAACTTTTGTTAAGACCATTCGCGATCAGTTTCCGAAGATGCAGATGCCGCACGCCGCTGCTGCATTGCGGCGGGTTGAATTCCTTGCAGATTTGATGACCTGAGACGGCATCGCCCGGCCTTCAGTAGTCGCCCACACGAGATTTTTTTGAGGCGCGCCGGTTCGCTCGGTCTTGGTGCGAAAGCGGCCTCGGCCCAAGTGCCTATAACAGTGGAGATTGATGTGATTGCTCCAGCGCTATCCTCGAACGAAGCTCGAGATGCTCACCGCACGACCTACTGCTCGTCGATCCAATTCCAATCGTTCGCCTGGAACGGATCTCGCTCGACGGCTTAAGTCAGACTAGCAGGAATTATCGCAATTAGCGGCGTAGCGGCGTGGTCCTCTCCTTGTCTTCTACTACGTTCCAGACAAGGCAGGCTAATTTGCAGCCGCCTCTTCCGTACCCGTAATAGTACGTGGAAATGCAGATCACAGCCGGCAAAAATCACGAGAGTTCTGGGGAAAAATTCTGACGGTAATTGGTGACTTCTTTCTAAAGGTCGATCTGCGCTATTGGTTGTATCGACATTAATTCGAGCTGGTGCGCGATGATCACAAAAGTTGTATTACTTCTGTTGTTCTCGTGGCTGATGCTTAACTTTGGCATTTTTGCCATTTTGCAACTGGACGGAGCACGTACGCTCTTGAATGAGCGGAAAAGCAAATTAAGGGACGCCTTGGCTGGACGACAACGGGGACGACCAAGTAGCGCTTTGCCTTCTATCGTCATTGCTGCTCGATTTGAGGCGCGGAACGACGCCGGCGGTTGAGCATGCGATGAGGGCTGGTGTAGTGCTCACGCTCCCGCATTAGGCGCTGATGCGCCCTGAAGCTGGTTAGGTGCGTGCGGAACAACTTGTCTCCGAACAGCCAACATGGATCGGCTTCAGTCCCAGCCGCTATATGGTGGCGCCGATGCGGAAGGGTTGCGAACCACTATCGGGTCTCGGAGTGAACCTCCTCCTAACGAGCGACACCTGGAGCACGGCTCATTGAGCCTAGCCAACGTCAGCGGTTCATTGACGGAAAAGTATAAGCAGAATAACGCCGGCGAGTTAGTATCGCTCGAACCCCTTCGGTAGCCATGGAACTTAGTTTGCGCGCCTCGATGCTGCGGGTTGGATTGACCGCCCCTCACTCATTGCGCCAAGTTATCTTTCTCCAAGCCGCCATTCTCGAAAGAATGAATGCAGCTGTTAGACAAACCAGAGCAGTCCCTACGGTGGGCTAGACGGAGAGCGGAGGGATCCGCGATGACCTTTTTAATGTCGGCAGCCAATTCATGATAGTGAGCTCCGACCCGCAAGAACAATTCACGCTTCTTGTTATCGGTCGCCAGTTTTACGATCATTTCGCATTCGGCTGCGAGTTCTTCGAACCGCCGCAACTTCTGTTCAAGATCCATAATTGCTTCCCCAAAATCAGAACGGGAGACTTACCTATTCAAATGGATTCCAGAGTCTGCTGATAAGCGACGCATCATTCGCGAACCATCCTGTTCCACGCTAACGCCGGTGTCTAGTAAGCTAAAGTGCAAGCGCGAGCCTCGGAACGGTCTTGCAACGCACCCCCCGCCGCTAGTGAGGTCGTTGCTCCTTGGGCAGTCATACTGGCTGTTTGGCGGCGATCGTTTTCCGAAATTCGCGAGCGATCTGGAGCACGCCGTCCCCGATACCTCGCATCGCAGGTGACAAAAACTCGAAAGTCAAAAAACTCAGCATTTATAAGGCGCAAGCTGTAGTTCTGCCCAGCGAGCAGCCCTTGCCGATTACGGAGAGGGGCTACGCGCGGCATGGAGAAACCCGCTGGCCCGGTCAGCCAGCCTTTTTATAGTTTGGGATAGGCTTGCCTAGTTTCTTCAGCCCGGACGATCGGCTGCACGAAATGGCTGCTTCGAACGTTGAGACGCCGTGAGCGAAAGCCTGTCGTCGACCGGAATCCCGGGTGAGCTTGCTATCGCTTCAATTGGAAATTGAAACTCGGCAATGGTCGACCAAGCTAGGTTGCGTGCAAAGAAAACAAATGCCTTGTCATCGCCGGGCTCCGACCTTGGAATTAGCAACTGAGCCGGCCTGGTCGCAATGATGGGGCCGTTGTGCTGTGCGCCATCAGCCAGTGAAGTGGTTTGGCGAAACATCACTACGAGATAGATGCGAATATTAGCCCAGGTTTGCTGGTCTCTGTTTGTAACCGTACAGCGGAGGAAATTTGCATTTTTCTCGTTCATCGAAATACCGAGCTGAGGATCGACGCGCACATCCAGAATGCGACCGGCTGGGTCTCCCGGCGCAGACAAATAAACATCAAAAACTGTGATCCTCCCTTCGGGCGAAGAAACCAGCCGATCAGTCCCTTCGCAGTCAATGTGAAAGCCGCCGTTTGTCTCCAACACCGCCACATTAAGGTTCTCCGAACGATTTGGTACAGCTAACCATGTCGGATTGATCTCGTCGAAAACGAACGGCGCCATCACGGCGATCCCCAACGCCGCGCTTATGATAATGCCAAGCCGTCGCCTGCTATGCCGTCGCCGCCTCTGCATTGAACACTGGGAAATATGTTTGCCTGCTACGGATCTTGTTCTTCAATTATGGCGCCCGTGCGAAGTGTGGATGGTTGGAAAACATATTCGCGAGACATCGATTGCGTGGTTCCGTGGCTCTCAGCCGGACTGATAAACGCGCCTGGCTCAAGGCTTAGCGGGACATCGGCTGCGGCCGCCACTTGCCCGCGTTCCTGCTCCTGCACCTAGCGTAGAAACGTACGGCATCGTAACTGCCTCTCCAGCCGCGGCCGCGCAGTTCCTCGAAGATCCGGGATCAACGTCTGCTTTTCACGAGCCAATTTACCCGGGGTTCGGCGCCAGCAACACGCCCAGCTCCGACCCCGATCGCCCTAGCTTTGGCCGCGGCTATGCTAACCGGTTGTACGCGAACGAGGTCTCCCGCGACATCCGCACGTGATCCGCGGCACCCTGTCTTGCTCTGGATGAATTGCTCGCCCCGAGAAGGCCGATGCATTGAGCAACCACCACGGAAAACGTCATATGTAAACTCCGAGACGCCTATCGCCTGCTCTTAGCTTCGCTCCATAAGCATGCGCGAGAATGAACCAGCTAAGCACAAAGAAGAAGCGACCGCGAGATAGCTTTCAAAGAATGGAGTCGTGCGAAATCGATCGGGTGCGTGTCGGGTCGCCACCATCAAGGCGGCGATACCTCGAAGACCATCTAAGCAAACGAAGCTCCGCAGCGTAACGTCTCCAAGGCCGCTTTGCGAAAGGTTGTCTCGAGTAGACTATCATTCCCGCTACGAAGACTACCATGTCCACGGTAACAGGTCGCAGCGTATGCGTTAGTCCAGCTCGCCGAAGGCCCGGCGTTGAAGGTGTGCAGGAAGCAGAAACGGTCAGGTTCGCGGCTGGTACAAGGGCGTTGGCGATCCGATGCCAGCGAAGTGAAGAAGGAGGCACGACCGAGCAGGAAATCCGGCAGGTCATACAGGGCTATTCTCGCTGCCTAGCGTAGCGTCCGCTGGGATTTGGAGGGTCGCCAGGTGAGTCTCTTTTGGCGTCCACGGTGTTTTTTGTGCCGCGCCCCGGGAAAAAGATGAACCTTTTAGGGACGTGTAGTTCCTTATTGATTAGGTCACGGCCACGCGTGACCGGGCGGCCGAGCCCAAGCCTTCCTCAACCCACCCCAGGGTGACAAAGCTCGGCCGCTCACGTAGCAACCCAATCCGTGCAGAGCAACAAGTTTGCAGTTTGCGGGGAGGTCGCGGCTCAAGATAACTTAATAAAGGCTCGCGCTGTGTCGATCGCGGAACGTCTCGGGGCAGCCAAAAGGGGCGTCTGCGGCATTACCCAAGTTGATGCATAAAAAGCTGCATCCGAGGGACGGGGGATGGAGCTAGAGTTGCGGGAAGTGAAAGCTCTGCCAGACGGGCCTTTGCAATAGCGCTCCATCTTCGCGGTGTTCGACGGATAAAGAACGGTAGTGGGCGGCCATTCGCGATAGTGCTGCCGCGAGGAAAAATCGGCGCGCTTTCAACATCCGGGGCACGATCGGCAAGTTCTGTTACCTTTGACATCGGACACCTCGTTCTAAGGCGGTCCGCTGGACACCAGAATTTTTGTCGGTCCGCGAAGCGATGATTTCAACGGCTGAGTGCGCTGCCGGTTCAGATTGACGGCCTTGTGGCGCAGCCTCAGGTTTGCACTTTTGCCTGAGAGGTGAGCTGATGTAACTGCCCTCCGACGCGACCTTGCGCGGTCTCTATCCAACCTTTCTGCAAGAGCTTGAGGATCACCCTTGGGTTAGCCCGTTAGTTCGGGTCCCAGCGAATGGCGTCCATGCAGGACGCTCGTCTTAGCTTGGAAGCAGCGGTGGAGATAGAACCATTAGTCAGATCTTGGTCGCTCGCTGGCAAGCATAGCATGCCGCCCGGACGCGCGCCTCCAATAGCGCCCTAGCGGGCGGGCGGGGTAGTGTGCGGGAGGTTCTGCAAAAGCTGAGCGGCTGAGGCGGTCATGGTAAGTCCGGTGGTTTCGAAGATCACCGCTCGCAGAGGAGCAAGGACCACCATGACCGTGACGAAGATTAGGACGGATGTATCTGCCGTCAAACAGCTTTTGGCGTCGGACAAGGAGTTCCTCAAGCCGCTGATCCAGGCTGCCGTGCAGGAGACGCTGGAAGCCGAGATGGCGGAGACGCTGGGGGCGGAGAAAGGGGAGCGCACTGAAGCACGGCTCGGCTATCGCTCGGGCTACTACACGCGCTCGCTGATCACCCGGGTCGGCAAGATCGAGCTGAAGGAGCCGCAGGACCGCCAGGGGCGGTTCTCGACCGAGCTGTTCGAGCGCTATCAGCGCTCGGAGAAGGCGCTGGTGGCGGCGCTGGCGGAGATGTACGTGCAAGGCGTCTCGACGCGGAAGGTGAAACAGGTCACCGAGGAACTGGTGGGCCATGCCTTCTCGGCCTCGGCGATCAGCGCGATCAACAAGCGACTGGATGCGTCGCCGAAGGCCTTCTGCGAGCGCAAGCTGAAGGAGCCGTTCCCCTATCTGATCCTGGACGCCCGCTATGAGCGCATCCGGGAGGACGGGATCATTGCGAGCCAAGCGGTGCTGATCGCGATCGGCGTCGACTGGGAAGGCTGCCGTCAGGTGCTTGCGGTCGAGCTGGCCAACCGCGAGAGCCGGTCGAGCTGGAAGGAGTTTTTGGAGACGCTGAAGGCCCGTGGCCTGCATGGCGTCGAGTTCGTCGTCTCCGACGACCATCCGGGCTTGAAGAAGGCGATTCCGGAGGCTCTCGCAGGCGTGTTCTGGCAACGCTGCTATGTGCACTTCCTGCGCAATGCGCTCGACTACGTGCCGCGCAAGGTCGATGACGACTGCCTGCTCGAGCTGCGCTGGATGTACGACCGGCGCGATCTTGCAGAGGTGCGGCGCGATCTCGCCGCCTGGCTCGGCAAATGGGGCGGCAAGTATCCCAAGCTCACCGGCTGGGTGGAGGAGAACATCGAGGAGACGCTGACCTACTTCCGCCTCCCACTGGCGCACCGCAAGCACATGAAGTCGACCAACATGCTGGAGCGGCTCAACGAGGAGATCAGACGGCGTACCTATGTGGTGCGAATCTTCCCAATGCCGAGAGCTGTCTGCGGCTCGTCCGGGCGCTCACCGTCGAGCGCCACGAGGCCTGGCTCGAGGACCATCGCTATCTGAACATGGATCTGTTGAAGGAACACAAGAAGGAGGCGCTACGCCAGGCGGCCTGACGATGCTCAGGCCCACCAAGGGGATGCACGCCACCCCTCTCCGCCGCCGTCGCTCGCCAGCGCTACGCTTTGGGCAAGCGAGCGACGGCGGCTCCGAGGGGATGGCTCAACCGGACCCCATGATCAATTTTGCAGAACTTGACGCACATAACTTCCGCCTGCAGCTTTGGACGACACCGGCGGGACAGCGGCCTCACCGCCGATCACAGGTCAAGCGCCGGAGCCTGTTGCATCACGCACGTTGCCAGAGGCCCAGCCGAACAACCGGCTCCCTCCCGAACTGGGTTAGCGGAGCCTGCCAATGATAGGCTTCGGACTAAGGTTGTACCCGCCAGCCATGCAGCACCGCGGTTCATAAAACAGACGGAGCGACTACATGGGTCGGAATACCTAATCGATAGATCCGAAATCCGCCTGGCGGTGTACTGAGAGTGCACGGCACTTGATGTTTCGGCTTTTTCGGCGAGTTGGCGCAATAATGCAGCGGCACGTGCGGATCGCCGAGCATTGACAACAAGTCGGCGAGCCGGTTGCTGCTGGCTATGTCGGCCGTTGATGCGAGTTTCCGAGCGTCCCTGATCGCCCCGATCGCGTCACAATTGGCCACAGGCGGCCGGACGTGTGGTTATTTCGGTTCCCATGACTGAGAAGAGGCGGGTGTGTTTTGAGACAGGGGCGGAACCTCCAAGCTGTTGGCAACAATTAGCCGCGGTTCCATTTGGGCTCCTTTGCGGTGGGTGTCGGACGCGGCGGCGACTTGGTCGGAAAGTTTGCGAGCCGCCTGCCGATAGAGCTCGCAACCTTGGTCCGATAGGCCGTTCGTACCGTGAGCAAATCGAACCATGATCGCCGTCCATTCCTCGCCAGTAAGCGTGACCGTCACGGGAGCGTTGGGGAAATCACTCATCGCACCTCCTCGGTTGACGCCAGGAAGTCTGGGCCCCGCGTGCGATGATAATTCAGAGCCAGATACAGGGCTAGTCGTTGCGCAGCGGGGAGATAGGTGCCTGATGGGCCGACGGGCTGGCATGCCTCCGCTGACAAATTGTCGATCCCTAGGAGTTCTGGTCGAACCGGCGATACCGTATTTAGTATCCGCCGGAAGCCCTAGCGTGCCATATACGCCCACAGTGCGAGCACTCCACAATGCCCAAGCGATCGAGACCAGATGATCGGGTTCGGTTCTTGCGTCAGTACTGGACCAGGCCGCTATTTTCGACTTTGCTTCGGGTTGCAGACGAGTCGGAAGGAAGAAGTCTGATTGCGGTTTCTCGCGCATGCTCAGCGTGGTGGACGGTTCATCTTGAGTTCGCCCGCAGAGCCGGGCCGCGCAGCTGGCGATAGCCGGACGTGACATGTGGGCACATTCAAACCGAAATCCAAGCTCGACGTGCGACCACGCTTTCTTACCCGTAATTCATACGCGCTTTTGACGACACTTATTCCCTGAGGATCGCTCCTCGGTCGAAGGAGCGCTAGTGTTGCAGTTTTACAACCCACGCTTCCTCACGAAACGCTAGAATGAATAGTCGGGGGTGAACCATGTTCGACGTCTATTTCAATCACAAACGCGATTTGCTCGTGGTGGGCAAAGGCACCGCAATGCCGGTGCTCGGCTCGCCGAATAATTGGCGGAAGAGCAAAAAACGAGTGGTCAAAGTCAGCGACGTAATCAAGTCAGCCGTTGAAAAGCAAGGGTACTACGTTCGGAGACTACGTGATAACGTGCCACGCACGATCTAGGTTCGGGTCCCCCGGCCCTCATTACAATCTCTACTCTATCACGACCAACCGAGCAGCCATGCTCGCGCGTCTAGACTGCGAATTGCTCCGTCCAACGGCAAACCACGTTGGTAGGGCAAAGCTAATGGTTAACAAGTTATTGCCCGCCGTCTGGCAGTCGGAACATCCCAGCCGGGCTGCTGGACGTGGCCACGCGCGAGTTGGCTGCGATGGAGGCCTGCAGAGCTACGGACATCTCGAGCCTTGCACCGCGGCACAACGGACAAGTCGTAGAACGCGTCAGTTGCAACGACGATCTATTTACTGGCGCGTTGTGGGGTGTCCGCCAAGGGCTGGTCGGCAGGATCGCGCATGAGTTCGTGCGCGGACCGAAGCCTATGGACCAGACGATCCGTAGCGATGCCTTGAAGCCGCTCAATGAACATAGTTGTGAGCGCAGGACTGAGCTTCACGCGCTTCTTCCCGTCGCGGCTGATTTTTCGATCGAGCTCTTCGCCGTAAGAACGGTCGCGCGCCTCGAGAACGTTGCATCCCAACATGCAGGCGAGCTCTTCGTAGGTCATCCAAATCTGAGGCACTTGCACCCTGACAATTGTGTCAACTCGCAGATGTCGATTTTGACACGAACGTTTTAAGGTAAAGTTAGAGGCGACACGCATTTCGAAGCCATCCGCCCTCCCTCGCCAGCTGCCCAGCGGCGCCTGGCAGGGCATGCGATCCGGAATCACCACCTTGGTTGCGCATCACGTTGGGGGGCTGAAGTTTGTACCTCGCACAAGTTTGACGTCGTCGACGCCGCCGCCCCGGATGCCAGATTGAGCACCAGGCCCGTTCGCAGGCCGGAAGAGGTCAGCATGGGCGAAGAAAGCCGCAACGTAAGCAGTTATGACCGATGCGGTATGAGGTTTTGCCGGCGCAGCGCCCACCCAGGCGCGCGCACTTGCTGGCCCCGGGTACCTGACGGATCGCCCGCCGATGCCCGGAAAGTCTTCATGTCGGTTTCGTCAAGGGCGATCCGGAAGGCCGCCTTTAAGATGTTCCGGCTGACCCTTCACGATGACCCAGGGAACCAAGGTAGGGCCAGGATCGTCCAGCGTGTCTATCGATTGGAGAACGCAGCCTAGCTGACCGGCCTCACCTCCGATTTCGTCGGTGGCCTTCTCAGCGGAACAAGCTTCATCGACTTCCGTTGAGCTCGACAGCCAGGAGGTTGCCATGCATTTTCGTCCTGCGATCGTTCTCGGGGTTTGCCTCATCTTACTGCCTGTCGGGATCGCCCTGGCGCAAGGAGGTGGTGGCGGCGGAGGAGCTGGCGGAGCCGGCGCTGGAGGCGGAGGCTCTGGCGCTGCAGGCGCCGGTGCCGCGGGATCTGGCGGCGGTCACGGCGGTGTCGGCACGTCGGCAGCATCGGGCGGGAATGCCGTGGGCGGAGGCCCGCCTGCGGGACCGGTTGGAGGCGGAGCTTCCGCGGGCGCGGTCGGTGGAGGCGCGCCCTCCAGCAACGCTCCTGGAACAAGCACATCTTCCACTTCAACAGGCGTTGGAGCGAACCCGCCCTCCGTGTCGACTGGCGTTGGCGTTGCCCCCTCCGCTGTTACTGACTCCGGTGGTGTAGCGGCCTCGCCTCCCATCACAGGTCAAGCACAACCACCTGTGGCGTCGCCAGGCGCCCAGGGGGCAGCCGAGCAGCCCGCGCCTTCGCGAACAGGGCTCGCGAAGCCCACCGATGATGGTGTGGGGACCAAAGTTGTACCAGCGAGGCCGTGCAGCGCGGCTGCTCGTGAGACCGATGGGGCGACGACCTGCGTAGGTATACCGAGCAGATAGGTGCTCGCAGTCCTCACGTCTCGACTGCCGGCGCCGGGCGATCAAAGGTGCAAAGCACTGCTTCGTCCGCCATCGGTAAGCTTTCGCAACAATGCGGCTGCCTGTGGATCAGGTTCAGCAAGCGCCAGGCAATGACTTTAGCGCAGGAGTTTCCCTCCCTGAATCCTCGGCTGACGGTCAAAGCCGCACGCGGAGTATAATCGCTGGCGGCTTTGCCTCGGTGAGCCCGGCCTTACGGCAATGGTCCGGGCCGTGACGATAGCGACCCTGGGCCGATGCGCAAAGCAACTCGCCAGTTAAGCTTGATGGCTGCGGCGCGGGTTAAGTCTGGAACTGCAGGTGCCCGCCGGCGCGCTCGAAATCGAGGCTCTGATGCGCCGTGACGCCATAGTTGATTGCGGTTTCCCCGGGCCGTTAGCCCGGGTGCCACAAGACCCAAACGCCGCACGAGCAGCCGGGCGCCTCAACGCAGATTTTAAATTTGGCCGCGCGCGCGGGTGGACGGGCGTCTCTGTTCTCGGGCTTGGGGAGCTTGGGCTCTTCTGGAGGGCCTTTGTGGAGCGGCGGCATGGGATTGCTCCGCCTGGCTCTTGGCGATCAAGGCGTCTTGGCCCGCATGTTGCGAGTGTGAGCTCAGCACTGCGCGGAGATCGTAAGTCCGTGCCAAACTGGAGCAAAGAGATGCAGATGTCATCCCGTTTCGAGACGCCTTCTTACAATGACAAGACCACTCGCAAGACGCAGACCTTGCTTACCGAGCTTCAAAGGCACGTCGAACTGTTAGATGCCGATATCGCCGAGGAAGAGCGGCGGACCAAGGTTCATGACGTCTCTGAGCCGACGTATTCTCTCCTCGCCCGAAACTTGCGCGGCCGGCGTAATAACCTTCTGGCGACGATCGCGATCCTGAAGAGGCAGTTGGGCGGAGCGGAGCAGCGCGCCGCTTAACTTCTTTAAGCTCGACTTATTCGTCGTTAGATCCGGAGGGGCATAGCTTCGCCTATGAGGGCGAACCTATGTCATCTGTAAAATTTGGACGAGTCCTCTCGAGAAATAGAGATCGGAGCGCCCGATGGGGTAGGCCGGGGCCACGCGGTCGGCCTTCACGCTCGCTGCGACTTGGCGGATCAGGCCGCGATGTTGCTCCGAGGCTAGGACGAACTCCGTCTCGTAACCGCGCATCAGATCCCGAACCTGAGCGCGGCTGGGCTGCTTCTATCCACGCCAATCAGCAACTGCGTCCCCTTCGTAACGCGAGAGCGGAATGGTGATTTTGCCATTTGACTAGCCCCCTTCGCCATATAGAATTCTGCGACGCATGCCACCTTGACCGAGCTTTTGCATCGCCCATCATCCAGACCCAGGTTTTTTTGGGACGGGGGCGAGAGTGGCCAGCAGAAAGAATGCCCGGCTACGGGGTTCCAGATTTAACGTGCCGCTTTGCCATCAATCTTAACGATCGGTTTTGTCCACGCCGCTCCCAGCTGCGCGCATATTCTACCTCAGCCGGCGCTCTTCCAACCGTATGCCGGCTCTCACTGGCGAAGCTGTCGCGCCAGCTCGCTTGCGGCAGCATAGTTTTGAAGGGTCAGCTCACCATGAAGCCGTCTGTACCGGACACTCCCAGATTTCAAATGGTCTGCGTCAATTGCGATGGCATCGGCATCGTTTTTGAATGTCCAGAGAACGCACCGGCGCAAACGGTCATCAATTGCAGTCTCTGTGGATGCCCACGCGGTACGCTGGGCGAGCTCCGCACATTGGCCCACTCTGATAAACTTGACCTATTCGAGCTCTAATCGTGCAGCGACGTCGCAAGAAAGCGAAACTGAATTCTGATGATGAGGCTCCGCAATGATTGTCGCCGCATCAATTTTCTTCGTCTTTATTGCCTGTGTGTTGCTTAGCTTGATCGTGCTGTCCCCGCGGCTCAAGTGCTGGCCTGACGAATAGCTAGAGCAATTGTCAAAGGCTCAGGCCTGGCGCCGACCTGGAGTAGCCGCTTGCTGACGGATCGGTGAGCGGTGTTTCAGAATCGAGCCGCACGTTACGGTCGCTATCGGTGCAAAAGAGACCCAAGAACCAGGGCGGCAATCACGATTGCCGCGAGAATAACCATCTCGCCGTTGGCATCGAAGGTGAGCCACGCTTCGAGAGAGACCAACCGCAAAGAACATGCCCATCCTGATACCCACTCAGCCACGCCGTGGGGATTGGCCCGCTCATCGACCTTGGCTTGCATCCTGCCAAGGAGCGCTTCCGCCGAGGCAGTCCCAACCCGGGCGCTGGAGCTGGAGGATTTCCTTGCGCTGCGGCCCTATCTGCGCGCGCAGGCGCTCGATTTCCGTGCGGAGATATTCGAGTATGGGCATGGCCAACCTAAAGAACAGACAGTCAATTGAGGCCGGCAGTCTCAACGGCAAATAACAACGGAGGCTTCGGTATTCTAATCAGGTTCGGCCGTCCCATCTCGCCGGACACCTTCTGCAAATGAGGCCCGGCTCACAGAGCGGTGGCTTTTCCATTTAGAAGCAAAAACGCCGCCTGCTTAAATGAGCGCGGGCGGCGGCTTCCAGCAGAGGGTGACGCGTAAAATCCCGGCAAGCTTAATTTAAGCACGTCTTGTACCAAGGCTTATTAGGTTTCCTCGCTGGGGATCGCCCAATCCGGCGTGAGCCGTCCCAGACTTCAATTGATTTGCCGTCCAAGAACCGTCCGGCTGCGAGCATAACCTACTCGTCATCCTCACATTTCAGGACCAGCGATGGATCGCGTTGGGCCCCCGCATCTTGATGCGCCGTTCTGCCTGGAACGGTGGCGGCTGATCTCAGCGCCGGCCTACTTGGATGAAAGAAAGGGCTTCCCGACGCTCACCGCGGCTCCATAGACGGCATGAAGCAGTTGACGGAATACCTGGTCCGTCATGATCCATCGCTGCGACGGGTGCCGTGAAGAAATCTGGTAATGACGACGCGGTCCGCCTAGCAGCGGTGACGATCTCCCCGGCGGCTATGCGTCGCTCGGCCTCGGCCTGAGAAGGCCGCCTTGGGCGACGCAAACGCCGCGCGCAGTTCCAGATTTAACCTGCGCCGCAGCCATCAAGCTTAACTGGCGAGTTTTGTTGTGTGCGCCGTTCTGAGGACGCTATCGTCACGGCACCGGACCATTGCCCTAAAGGCCGGCGCCAACATGACAAGGCCGTCCGGCGATCATACTCCGCTTGGCGGCTTTGTTCGTTTGCTGAGGAGCCAGCATGTTCAATTCAAAAAACGAAGCTCGTGCTCTGAGATATCGGCGGCTGGCGCTTTCTGCGGCTGACCCGCAGGCCTGTGCGTTGTTACGAAAGCTCGCCGATGAAGCGGAGCGAGGGGTGCTATGCACCGCGGATTTGACGCCACAATCGACTGAGCGCGGCAGAGGCGCTGCCGATGACAAATGATCTAGATAATGCGCCTATCGACCCGGCTTCTAACGAAGTGTGGCATCTGTGGTTCATCTTATTTCCACGCAGGTCGATTACAGGCAAGTTGGTCCGTGGGCTTGTCTGGCGGCGCAAAAACGGACGGCGATGGACCTACAAGCGCTTTACTGATCCACCATCAGATATGGCATCGCCCCCACTGGCGGCGGATCCGCTGACTCCTGACCATCCTGAGCGCGACAGGAAAAGCGCCCCGGTGCGCTAGCGTCTGATTTTTGCGAGCAAAAGAACGAGGACGCACAGCACGGCGGCACCGATCAATGCAGCAAGGCCGATGCTTTGGCGCTCGATCCCGCCGTAGATGTGAATGACATGGCGAAGCGCCGCTGCCACCAGCAGGGCTGCGAATGCCACAACCAGAAACCATCTGAATCTGAAATCGCGCGGATCCATCAAAGACCTTCTGCAAGGCGACAGATTGTCCCCAGCCAGGTAGCCCAACGCAACAATTCTCGGCTACTAACCTGAGCGATTAAACTTAATGTGCCCCTCCGCGCGTCCGGGAAGAGCCGGACATCATCGAGGGCTGATATGCAGGATCCTATGCAAACTCATGCATGATTCGTCACAATATCCCGCAATATACGCATCGCGGTCGTAACAAGCACCGCGACGCCGTCTCGAACCGTCGGGTTTTGCCGAAAGGCGTCGATCTGCGATCGGCCGAAGCGCGCCGATTCTTCACCTGGTCGAAAACTACACGGCAGAGCTCGACGGCTCACTGAGCGAGTTCGAGCGGTGATGGTCAGGCAGGCCGCTGGGATCGGCATGCGCTGCGAAATCTTGCAGGCCCGGATGGTGGCCCGCGCTGCCTGGCCTGGCTGGAAGCGTTCGACAAGATCGACCTCGGTGAGGTCTGGCGCACGACCAAGCTGGCCAGAGTGAGACTGCCAAGCCCGTGAAGGTCAAGAAGCCGCCGACCGCCTTGGTGCACGTGGCTGGCGTCCAAAAGCAGATTGAGGTGAGTCGGCAACTCCTGGCGCTGCGGGCAGCGAACTCTGACAACTGCGCTTTCGGACGCGCGGTCCGTCGGGAGTTTGAGCTCGACGTCCAGCAAGCGCGGAAGCAATGAAGATTGCTCGGGTCTAGTGTCCTGAGTCACAAGTTCGCAATCATAGATTCGCAGTAGATTCGCGTCGCCGTGCCAAGGATGGAGGCTGC
>NZ_JBVVPC010000079.1:0-16756 GCF_055807355.1 Bradyrhizobium sp. Ken01 | reverse complement strand
CTCAATGTCGGCGCATTGGCACGCGCCGTATCATCCTCGCCGAGCACGAGCTCCTTGCGATAGGCCGCTTCGACCCGCTGGTTGAGAAATTCAATTCCGGGCAGGCGGATGCCGATAAGCGCGAGAACGCCGGTGCCCAGGATCGACCAGATCACCGCGGCGAACACCAGCGGATAGGCAATCGAGCCGAACAGAGGCAGCTCCGTGACGTTGCTGGACAGCCTCACCAGAACCGGCAGGAAGGCCAACAGTGTCAGCACCGCGCTGATGAGATTGACGCCTAGACCTTCCATGGTGCTGGCGAAGCGCATGGTGTCTTCCTGGATGCGCTGGGAGGCGCCTTCGATCGTGCGCAGCCGTGGCCAGTTGGCGACATAAAAATCGTTCATCGCTGTGCGCCAGCGGAAGATGTAGTGGCTGACGAAGAATCGCGTCATCACGCCGACCACGACGGCCACGAGCGCGATACCGGCAAAGGTCGACAATTCGTTGTAGAACTGCTCAACCGTGACCGGCGCCGATTTCGAAAGCGCAGCCTGGACCAGGTCGTAGAACGGTCCATACCAGCTGTTGATCGCGACCGAGACCTGGACCTGAAAGTAAGAGGTGAACAGGATCAGCGCCGAACCAAGAATGGACCACGTCGCCCAGGGATGGGGGGCAAATAACATCCATGCCGCCGCGAACACCGTAACGGCCAGCGCAAAATAGAGATCAAACCACAGCGCCGAGGCCGACCAGAACGTCGCAAGCCCGACCGGCTTCTCCGGGGCTTGAAAGAGATTGCCGGCAAATACATACCAAAACGCCATCGCCAACGCCGTCCAAAGAATTGACGACGCAAAGAACAACTTTGGTCGAGGGAAGAATGAAACGAACATGCTCGCTGTCCTTTATCGACTCAGAACTTCAGCTCAGAAGATGAACACACCGCGGCCGCTGGCCACCACCGGTCGGCAAGCGTTATCGGCGATCTCGGCATTGGCGGTGTGGTAGGAAGCCTCGGGTGGAGAACGGCTCGCTCAACCAATAAGGGGCCGCATCCTTCATCCGCCGAGGGCGGAGGTTGTGTTTCGCATGCTCGGTCGACCGCGGGACACAGCGGCATCTGCGACGAACGGGTCAGCACCTGCAGGACATTGATTCAATCGAATAGTCATCTGATCTCTCGGAGCCGGTGGGTGCAACACGAGCATGGTCGTAACGGGGTCTTTAGTGGCGGCACGGGACAAGAGCAAGAGTTTTGCAAACCGCTTCACTCTTCTCACTTGCGGTGTGGCTTGCGACGATCTGACTTGCGTGCGCTTACTCCGCTGAAATCAGCGGCCGCTATCTATGCTCGCACGCGAAGGTGGATTGCGACGCTGTTGGAGATGATCTGCACCGCAACCTGACGCAGCGTTCGGTTCACGCATTTCTTTCAGCGCAAATGTTGCGATGCAGTTACAGCAATTCGCGCGGACGTTGTTGAGACGCATGAGGCTCGGAGCACTGAAGAGATGAGAGTAGAAATGAAGAACTTGTTGCTTGCGACTGTGAGCATTGTGGGGCTTGGCGCGTTGGTGCCCGCATTCGGCTCGGATCTGGCTGCGCAGCCCGCCAAGCCTCTCTACACCAATGCTCCGCGGCCTGTCGCGGCTGCAATCTACGACTGGAGCGGCTACAACGTCGGTATGAACGGCCGCTTTGGTTCAAGCTCGAATTGCTGGGATTCCGATGGTGGCAAGCCTGAGGGCTGCCATGATGCCACCAGCGGAAGCGTGGGCGGGCAGATCGGCTATCGATGGCAGACGGGCCCGATCGTGCTTGGTGTTGAAGGCCAGGGGAACTGGGCTCATTGACTGGTTGGAATCCCAGCGTTGCTTTTTTGGATATCAACCAGACCAAGATTGATGCGTTCGGCCTGGTAACGGGGCAGATCGGTTATGCCTTCGACAACGTACTGCTTTACGCCAAAGGCGGCGCCGCGGTGACGAGCAATACGTTTCGGGTCATCTGGACGACGGGCGAGTTAGGTGGAGAAAGCAAGCACGTTCTTTGGGGCGGCGCGTTGGCAGCCGGTTTCGAGTACGGCTTCGCACCCAATTGGTCGATTGGATTCGAGTACGCACACCTGTTCATGCGGCCAACCATGGTGGGCTTCACCGAGCCCGCTGGTGGGGTCGACCGCATCCGCCAGGATCTCGATCTTATGACGGCAGGGCTCAACTATAAGTTTGGCGGCCCGATTCTTCTCAAATACTGATCTATCGTTAAAAGGTGGATCGAAGGCCTTGGCCTATGGGCCGGGGCCTATTTTGGTGCGCCAGGCAGGCGCGGAGCGCCGCGACTGGCGCGGTTGACCGGCTTTCAATTACCCATAACTTTCTCCGCTTGAGCTGATCCGCTGATCAGCAAAACCTTGAAGAATCAATTGTGATTCCTTGCTGAGCACCTGATGCGCGAGGGGGGGCTCTATGGGGCTCACATTGAGGGATCGATCGGCAAAAGGCCGTTTGCGATTTTTAGGCGGTGAATGTTGGATTGATCGCGAGACTAGTGGATGCCAGTTTAGGGACGCGCGGCTCGGCGACAGATTCCGCTGCTCACGCAGATTGGAAGCGCCATCGGAGAAAGTATTCCGCTCGTCTGCCAATTGGGCGAATACCAAGGCAGCTTATCACTTCTTCTCTAATGACCGGGTCAGCGAAGCGGACATTCTGGCGGGCCACTTTCAATCGGCGCGTGAGCGCACGATTGCCGCCGGCGGTCCGGTTCTAGTGCTCCATGATACGACCGAGTTCAGCTATCAAAGATAGAACTCCGACCGATCGGAATCACGAAGAGCATAAACAGCGGCCGGGGACAAGGCGGGCTGCCTGAGGTCGCACGCGGTTTGCGGCATCCTGATGCACTCGAGCCTGGCGGTGACGACTGAAGGGCTCCGCTTGGGCTGGCCGCCGTCAAATTCCGGACCCAGAAGAAATTCAAGGGCCGCCGCGCTCAAGAAGACTAGGATCCAGGTTCAATTGAGCCAATATCCGACGAGAGCGGCAAGATGCGCAGCGGCCAAGAAATTCCGGCCGAGCTTGTCGCACCGCGGGGCGATGCGCCGCAAGTCCTTGAGCCTGCAAAAGCAGTGTTCGAGACGTTTCGGCCTTTGTAGGCGCATTTGTTGAAGCGCTGGATGGCAACACGGTCAGATTTTTTAGGGATTACGGGTTTCGCGCCGCGATGAATGATTTCGCCGCGAAGCTTGTCGCCGTCATACACTTTGTCGGCGAAAAGCGCACTGATAGGTGGCGCGAGCGCCAGGACTTCGGGAGCCGCTGCGATATCGGCACCCTGGCCTGCCGTCAGATGCAGGACGACCGGCTGGCAAAGGGATCGCTCAGCGTATGGAGTTTCGTCGTGCGGCCTGCGCGCGAGCGGCCGATTGCTTGATTGTGCTCCCCCCCCCCTTTTCCGCCGGAGGCACACCGGTGAGCTTTAATCGAGGTCGAATCGAGCGACAGCACAACCCCATCTTTGCCAGGCTTGGCCAGCGCTTCGAAGATTGCGCAACATCGTCCTCGCTTGGCCCAGCGATGAAGCGATTGTAGATCGTCGTGTAAGGGCCATTGCTGTGGAAGGAAAATTGAAAACAGCAAGTGTGAATATGGTTGGCTGCGGTCAACCGATCGGCGGAGCGGTGAGGAGGCGGTTTGATCGGCCGCCGGTTGATCGGGCCGTTGCTTTTGCTGCAACATGGTTAGGGTTGGTGGGGCATAGTATGTTGCAAGCTCCAGTCCGCACTGAAGGAAATTCAGCATCCATCGAACGTTCGAATACGCCAAGCACGACACTGCACGGCCCTGTGAAATATCCGCAACGTGCCGCTAAGTCCCGATCTATCTCAGTATAGGCAAGAGCCTCAAAATGTTCGACGACTGACCTTGACCGGCCATGCGAACAGCGCCGGCCACGCAGCTGTGTCGGTTCTTGCACAATCGATGTCATCGCTTGCGCGCCGCAGCCGACCTGCAGCACCAGACCATGATCCAGGCGGCGACAAATGCAAAAAATCACAAGCCAGAAGACGTCTCCGCGTGCATTAGTCGCGGGTGCCATGCAGATCGCACGTCTACTACAACATCCGGTAGATGCCAGCGCTGACGAAAGGGTGGCGTTTTTGTGCGGTAACCCACGCGCGCTCGTGGTGCGCCATGACGCAGTGAGCCGGTCGGTTCAATTTAACGACAAGCTCATTGCGTTCGCGAAGCATTGGGGCTTCCGTCCGCGCGCCCGCGCTGCGTATCGGGCGCGCACGTAAAGCAAGATGGAGAATGGCCTCGGCTACGTGAAGAAGAACGCGATCGCGGGTCATTCATTTGCGGGTTGGTCGGACCTCGACCTGCTTTGCAGGGTGGCGGCAACCAAGCAGGCCAGCACCCTGCGCTCTGACATCGCCGTCATCGCTCGCGAAGCGCTGATGCGGCTCGACCAAGAGATCATCTGTGGCGCGGGCAGCGTGCAATGGCGTGAGCCAACAACCGCGGAAACGGACGAACTCCTGGAGAAGCGTCAAGGCGGTGTCGACAGCATGACGTGAGTCCGCGGGACCACTGACCCGGACCCCGACTGACCACAGCTTCACCTTTCCGCCACTGGAAGAGCATAAGCTAATCGCAGCGCTTCGGCACGACTACATCAGGGCACCCTGCGTCGTCCGGTGCGCTCTCATCTGGAATGGCTCCGACCGCCCCAGCGCGCCCTGAGGCGCGGCGTGACTCAAGCTGCTTCCACATGACAATTTGAATTTTGGAAGTTCTTGCTTGGTGGTTGCGCGACCATTGGAATGTTTGTGCACTCGGTCGCGACCTTGGAGACATATGTTTCTTTCTTCCTTTCACGGTTGACAGTTTTCTCTTGTCCTCCATACGAAAGCATGGTCCCCAGGATGCGCGTAATACTCAGCCGCGTCGCTCGCAACATCGGATTACCGTTCGCCTAGTTGATGGAACGTATCAAAAATGAGCCACGCTTCGGAAGTGTCAGTTGAGCGGGTCACAATTCCAATCTTGCAGCGGTGGAAGCAGGAGCGGCGGCGTGTCACCATGACCACCGCCTATGATGCGGTTACGGCAGGCATCGCCGACCCAATCGTCGACATCATTCTTGTGGGCGACAGTGTTGGCAATGTCTGTCTCGGATTCGACAACACGTTGCCGGTCAGCATGGCAATGATGAACCATCATCTGGAGGCTGTTGCACGCACAAGGCCCCGTGCCCTGCTCGTGGCCGATCTGCCGTTTCTTAGCTTTCACCTTGGTCCGGAGGAGACGATACGCAACGCTGGAGGGTTCCTGCAGCGAGGCGCAGATGCCGTGAAACTCGAGGGCGGGGCCAAACGCGTGGAAATGGTGCGTGCCTTGGTCGATTGCGAAATTCCTGTCATGGGCCATCTCGGCCTCACCCCGCAAAGCGTCAATGTCATGGGCGGATTCAAGGTGCAGGGCCGGAACGCCGATGACGCTTTACGGCTGCTCGATGACGCTCACCGTCTGCAGGAGGCCGGATGCTTCGCGTTGGTGCTTGAAGGCATTCCGGCCGAGCTAGCCCAGCGAGCGACCGCATCGCTATCGATACCAACCATCGGAATCGGCGCGGGTCCCGACTGCTCGGGCCAAGTGCTCGTATTCCATGACGTGCTGGGGCTAACCATAGGTCATCGGCCCAAATTCGTTCGCGCCTATGCAGATGGTTTTCAGATGTTACAAGAGGCGCTCTCGCGCTGGGCTGCCGATGTCCGCACCGGTGCGTTCCCGGCGCCGCAGGAGTGCTATCGGCTTCCTGAAAGCCTGAGTCACATTATCGCAACCTGGGCTCCTCCCAACCCAACCTGATGTAAGGTGCAACGATGCAGACGATTACCACGGTCGCTGAGCTTCGTCGTGAGCTCGGGGCGGCTTGCAGCGCGGGCAAACGCGTCGGGTTAGTGCCTACAATGGGGTATTTGCACGATGGCCATCTGGCCCTGGTCGAGGCGAGCCGAGCGCAATGCGATGTCACCGTAGTTAGCATTTTCGTCAATCCGACTCAGTTCGGACCAAACGAGGATCTCAGCAGCTATCCTCGCGATTTCGTGCGCGATGAAAAATTGTGCCGCGATGCCGGTGTTGCGATTGTGTTCGCGCCGGGTGCACAGGAGGTCTATCCGGCTCAATTCGAGACCTTCGTCGAGCCGGGCGAACTGGCGAAACCACTCTGCGGGGCTTTCAGGCCTGGGCATTTTCGGGGCGTGGCGACCGTCGTGTGCAAGCTGTTCAACATGGTGCATCCGGCCGTCGTGTTTTTCGGGCAAAAGGATTTTCAGCAATGCGCGGTCGTGCGTCGCATGGCGACAGATCTCAATCTTCCCATCAAGATCGTCACAGTGCCAACCGTTCGGGAACCGGACGGGCTCGCGATGAGCAGCCGCAATCGGTATCTCAGCAAGGAAGAACGTGGGCGAGCCGTTGCCATCAGTCGTGGACTGTTCGCCGCGGCGGAAGAATTCCGCGCAGGAGTGCGCGAGGTGGAGAAGCTGATTGCGATCGCCGAGCGGCAACTTGAGACAGTTGATCGGCTGCAATATCTTGAACTTGTCGACGGTGACACGCTCAAGCGCACCGAGAGTCCCCTGCGGTTTCCGGCGGCGCTCTGTGTCGCAGCCTACGTTGGTTCGACCCGACTGATTGACAACGTCCTACTGGGACCACCAACTCCGTAGCGCAATTCAGAACCAAATCGATAAACTATCTTCTCGTTATAATCCACGGATCGGCCGACCGATTCACCTTTTCAGGCCGTGGGCCCAACCCAGCGATTTGAGACGGTGCAGGTCCCCGCAACCACTGATGCTTGCGATAGCAAGCCATCCAGAGCCCCGGCCTCCGAAAAGAAGTCGGGGTTTTTCTTGCCCGCCGCAAAGCGCAGGATCGCGGCCAGATCTCCGCGCAATATGATCGCCAGCTCTTCGCCATTGGGGACGAGCGTCACCTGATCGACCAACGTGCGGCAAACCTCCGCTGCTTCGGCTCTCTCGCCTTCACTTTGCAGGCTCTCGTACAGGGCGGCCACGCGTTGATGGTAGATCTCCGCCATATTCGGATGGAGGAGGGGCGGCGGCTCCTCCGCGTTCGCAAGGAGGTCGACCAACTCGGCCTTGCGCTCTTCCAGAGCACCAATCTTGTCCTTCAACTTTGCCCCCGGTACACCCTCAAGGATAGCTTGTACCCCCTTATCCAACTCGCGCTCAGTCCGCTCGAGCTCGCGCCTTTGCGCCTCGATATCGGCTCCGCGCTCGATCCTCAGCCGATTAACCTCCCGGGTAAACTCTTGGCAGAATTCCTTAAACAATTCGGGTTCCATGAGATGCGTGCGGAGGCCGCTCAATACGGACGCCTCCAGCGCGTCGCGCCGGATGTTCAAGCGGTTATTGCACGTTCCCTTGTTGCGCGCCGTTGCGCAGCCGAGCAGGTGCTTCGAAATCATCGTGTACCCGCCGGCGCAGCATCCGCACTTCACGAGGCCGGCGAAGAGGTATTGGGCCGGCGGCGATCATTGAGCCTGTTCTCGCCGGGTGCTGACTGCTCGTAGGCGAGCGTCTGCTGACGCGCCTTGACCGCATCCCATCTTTCCCGATCGACAATGCGCAGCTCGGGGACTTCTTGGATCACCCATTCGGATTCGGGGTTCAGCCGAGAAACGCGCTTTGCGGTATCCGGGTCTTTGAGATAGCGAAGCCGATTCCACACGAGGCGGCCGACATAGAGCTCGTTGTTGAGGATGCCAACGCCGCGCTTTGGGTTGCCGTGAATGGTCGATGGTCCCCATTCAGCGCCCTGTGGTCCGGGCACACCGTCGCGGTTCAGCTCGAAAGCGATTGTTCGCGAGGACTTGCCGGCAGGTAATCTGCGAAGATACGTCGAACGACAGCCGCTTCGGCTCCGTTGATTGTGCGGTCACCTCGGAGCAGCTCTCCATTTGCGGCGAACTGTTTGACGACATCATAACCGAAGCAGAGTCCGCCGCCGGACTTTCCGCCCTCGACGCGACCGCGCAAGCCTCGTCGCGTCTTGTCGGCCAAGTCCTTCAAGAACAGGGCGTTCATCGTGCCCTTCAGTCCGACGTGGAGATGCGTGACGTCTCCTTCCGAGAGGGTGACAATCCGTACCCCGGCGAAGGCCATGCGCTTAAAGAGCCCAGCAATATCTTCCTGATCGCGGCTGAGGCGGTTCATCGCCTCGGCAAGCACAACCGCAAACTTTCCGCGCATAGCGTCACTGATCAGTTCCTGGATACCAGGGCGAAGCAGCGATGCGCCGGAGATCGCTCGATCCGTGTAGCTGTCGGCCACTGTCCAACCTTGCTTCTCAGCGTGGAGGCGGCAGAGCCGCAACTGATCTTCAATCGATTCGTCGCGCTGATTGTCGGACGAGTAGCGGGCGTAAAGTGCGATCTTCATGACGCCTCCTTAGTCCGGGAGACGGTCATGCTTCCGGCTGTTGGTTTCGGCTCGAACGAAATCCCGCGCGGCTTGCCGGGCGAGCAATCGCACCAGATTGAGAAGGCGAGGATCAGGGTTGGACGCGACGGATGCAACCGTGGTTCCGGGCGCCGCATCGACGACCACGCGAAGCTTTTCGGCTGTCGTTCCTCTCGCTCGCGCCACCGCCGCGTCCTCGCCATTGCCCGGAGATCGCGAGTTACACTTCCAAGACAAGGACAAACTTCTCGTAATATCAGTGTGTTGCATCGTAGTCGCGCGCTGATCCGAGATGAGAAGCGTAGCAAATCGGGCTGGCGCAAAGCCGAGCGTACAGCAAACATTTCCGTGATGGCGTGTCCAAACCGCCCATTTCCTTGATCGCGACGTGACGCACATCTCCGCCCTCTTTTTATCTGTGCCGCGCTCGGGATTACAAGAGCCGCGGCCTTGCAGCGAGCCGAAGATTCGGCTATATATCCAGATATGGAGGTGATCAGTGAGCAAGAGCGCACAGAAAAGGGCGATCGAAAATTACCGATCCCGGCTGACGAAGCGTGGCATTGTGCGGTTCGAACTCCAAGCCCTCGAGACCGATCGCGACCTCATCAGAGTGCTTGCGCGTAAGCTGAGCGAGGAAGGGCCAGAAGCTGGTAATCTCCGACGCACGGTTCAACAGGCCGTTTCTGGCGAGCCCCCCAAGCCCGGAGGCATCTTGAACGCATTGCGTCGCTCACCACTTGTCGGCGCCGATCTCGACCTGACGCGCCCGCGCCAAGAAGGGCGCCAGGTCGATCTGTGACTCGCTATCTTCTCGACACCAACATCATCAGTAACGCCGTCAAGCCGCAGCCGTCAGAGCCGCTAATGGCTTGGATGGCAGCACAGCGAGATGAGGATCTGTTCATCGCATCACTTACGATCGCGGAAGTCCGGCGCGGCATCCTGGAGAAGCCGAGCGGTAAAAAGCGCGCAGCGCTTGATGCCTGGTTCTCTGGTCCGGAGGGGCCTCGAGCTTTGTTCGCGGATCGCATCCTGCCGTTCGACGAGAATGCGGCCCTCATCTGGGCGGAATTGATGGCGGAAGGAAGAGCCGTCGGCCGGCCACGCAGCGGGCTCGATATGATCGTCGCTGCCGTCGCCAGCGCGAACGATTGCAGCGTGGTGACAGACAACGAGAAAGACTTTGCCGGCGTCCAGATCATCAATCCGATGCGTGGACCGGCGTGATGCAACGAAAGACTACGGCTTCCGCTTACGGCGCTTTCTCGATCGCCGCGATAATGCGATGTGCCGGACCGCCCAACACGAATGATGCGGGGGAAGCGTATCTCCGCAATCGCGGCATTACGTCTTTGGACGAAACCGGAAGTCTGCGTTTTCACCCGCGGTGCTACTACAGGCCCGACGACCACAGTCCGACCGAGACCTGGCCGGCGATGATCGCCGCCGTCACCGATCTCTCCGGCCACCTGACCGGCGCGCACCGCACCTGGCTTGACCCCGACGGCTTCAGAGAGAAAACGCTCGGCAAGGCGCGGATCGACACCCCGAAACGGGCGATGGGCGACCTGCTTGGTCACGCCGTTCGATTTGGCGTAGCTGATGAAGTCATAGCAGCCGGCGAGGGCATCGAGACGATGCTGTCGCTCCGCAGCATCCTGCCGACGATGCCGATGGTCGCAGCCCTCTCGGCGGCGCATCTCTCCGCCATCCTTCTCCCGGACACGCTCCACCGGCTCTACATCGCCCGCGACGACGATCCTGCTGGTGACGGCGCCATGGCGACCTTGATCGACCGGGCGCAGGGGGCCGGGATCGAGGCGATCGTGATCTCGCCACGGCTTGGCGACTTCAACGAGGATCTTCGCCTGCTCGGATTTGACGCCCTTCGGGCCACGAGCCGCGTGCAGATCGCGGCGCAGGACGTCGCACGCTTTATGGAGCTGGCGGCATAGCCGGAACGAGGGACGAGGGGCGATGCGCCGCTTCGTTATACCACGAGGCCGTTGGTCCTGCTTCCCCTCGGCGGCGGAGAGGACCGCACCCACGGACTTCTGAGAGGGCGATCGGGCGGCAAGCGGTCCGGACCGGCAACCTCGTGGGCCGACTATTTTCCGTCGGCGGCAGAGCCGCCTTTACACCGCGAGGCAAAATAGTCGGCTCCCTTCGGCCCTCCGCCAAGGCTGCGGCCCTCCGCTGCGCTGCGGGTGCAAGTCCGTTCCGCCTGCCGCTTTCGTCGCCATGAAGGCCGCGATGGGCGGTCGATCCGACGAGGGAAAGCCGCGATGACTACCGACCACGACAACGATTTCGAGCCGCACCAAAGCTCATCCCCGACCGATCAGGTCCTCCAGGAACTCCAGCTCTATGGCTACTGTCCCTTCCACGATGAGCCCGATCCCCGGAAGCTCCCTGAAGGGCGAGTCTTCGCCGGCAGCATCGCCGATATCTTCGATGCCCTGGTGGTGACGCTGTCCGATACCCGTCTTGAGCCGGACCTCGAAGACCTGCTCTGGTCGACGGCGAACGTCTTCCATCGTGCCGTCGACAGGATCGAGCGCGAGCTCGACGACAACGAGCTGGCGCAGCAGCGCTCGCAGCGGGAGCAGGACGGCAGCGAGATCAAATCCGTCGAGCTGGAGCGATTGACGGCGGAAGGGCAGACGCTGATCGAGCGACGCAACGCCTTCGAACTGATGCGCGACCAGGCCGCCGACGAGTTCGAACGCCACACCCATTCCGCCTGGCGGCCGCGCAACGGGTCGAAGGTCAACCACCGCAATCTGACCTCGGCGATGATCGACAGCCGCGATTTCCTCGCCGCGAAGAAGCGCGCCGACAACCAGGTGCTTCTGCCTGCAGGACCGAAGGTGGCGCTGACCGGTGGACTTGACTTCAATGATCACCGGTTGATCTGGGCTAAACTAGACCAGGTGCATGCCAAGCATGCGGACATGGTGCTGCTGCACGGCGGATCGCCCAAGGGCGCCGAGCTGATCGCCGCCAAGTGGGCCGACAATCGCAAGGTTTCGCAGATCGCCTTCAGGCCCGACTGGACGAAGCATGCCAAGGGCGCTCCGTTCAAACGCAACGATGCGATGCTGGAGACCCTACCCATCGGCGTGTTGCACTTCCCCGGCACCGGTATTCAAGACAATCTCGCCGATAAGGCCAAGAAGCTCGGAATCCCGGTCTGGAAATTCGGCGGCGCGTGAGCGATGCCGCATCTTCCCTCCGGCTCGCTCAATGCCGCTGATTGTGCAACGAGCCGCGGCCCGCGCGCATCGGCCGTCGCTTGGCATCAGTCTCGCTCAGATCACAATTTCGATTAAGGCTCCCACTCACGTCCCGTGCGCGGCCTTGATCACTTCTCTGACCACGCGGGCGGTGTTGGCGATTGTCCATCCTTGCAGAGCAGAGGTCTGCCGTACCTCCTCATCGGTCGCTGCGAGGACTTCCTTGCTCAATGAGTCGAGCAGGCGGGCCAAATCGAGAGCAGGGTGCCAGCGTGTCATCACTTGCTCCAGTTCTGTTGATGGCGCAGCAAGGTGCGTCGCATCCGCCGTCGCGTCGTGTCGTAGTCGAGCTTGGACATATCGTAGACCCTGCAAATCTCCCTGACCGCCAGGCCGTCAGCCATGCCCGCGATGATCTTCAGCGCTAGCGGATCGGCTTCGAACAGCCGATAGATGTTGGCCAGCGTCTGTGCGGCGGCAAGGACCCGCTCAGGATCGGGCACCTCATCGGCTTCCTCACAGGACCAGCTTCGCTGGTCCGGATCATCGCGGCTCACAAGTAGCCTTTGCTCGAGCCGCGCACGCCGCCAATGGTCGTTGCAGATGCTGCGCATGACGCCCGACAGGAACGCCAGGATGGGGACGTCGGGCGGCCAGGGGCGCGAGCCGTCGAGGGCGCGTGCAATCGCTTCGTGGAGGATGTCGCTCCAGCCGAGTCCTCCCGGCAAGTCGCGGCTCCACAGCCGCGCCAGAGCTTCTAGTCGCACGAGGTCGACGTCGGACATTGCATCGATGGCGGACGCGACATCAGCCGCGTGGGCACCCCGGTCATCAGCTTTGGGAGCTATCGTCAATGTTTCCATGGTCACACGATATATGCGCTTCACCGAGCCCAGTGCATGGACGACACGTTGGCAGCGGCGCGCCGCTGGTATGCAGAAGACCTGCGATACAAAGTCCCGGTCCAGCGCAACGCCCATGTGATCGAGGCATTTGCGTCTGTTCCTCGCGAGCAATTCGTGGGCCTTGGGCCGTGGCGCATCATCTCGGACCCGTACAGCGACGCATTCCTGACCCCCGATACCGACCCGCGCTGGGTCTATCATGACGTTCTCGTGACGATCGACGCGAGCCGCAATCTCAACAATGGGATGCCCAGCTTCTGGGCGCGCAACTTGGAGCATCTCGACATCGCGCGGGGCGAACGCGTGCTCCAGGTCGGCGCCGGGACCGGGTACTATTCCGCGGTACTGGCCGAGATTGTCGGCTCCACTGGTCGCGTGACGGCGGTTGAAACCGACCCAATGCTGCCCTCGCAGGCCCGGGCGAACCTCGCGACCTGGCCGCACGTCGATGTCATCTCGGGCGATGGCCGGACGGTGGACGTCGGCGAACTCGATGTGGTCATCGCATTCGCCGGATCCACCCACCCATCCCGGCGCTGGCTCGATCGCCTTGCCGAAGGCGGCCGGCTTATGATGCCGCTGACCGATGAATCCTGGAGGGGCTTTCTTCTCCATGTGGTCCGGCGTCGAAACCAGTTCGAGGCCTCTTCGATTGGTACCGTGTCTGTTTATCCTTGCATGGGTGGACGCGACGAGAATGCTGGAAAACGTCTGCATGCCGCGCTCGAAGGCCTGCCGCCTGGCAAGGTTCCGATTCGCGCGCTGCACGTCGGTGATCCCGGCTCCGACGATGCAGAAAAGGTCTGGTTTCAAGGAGCCGGATTTTGGCTGGAACGCGAGCCCGTCGATGCGAATGCCGGCGCTCCGAATTGATCGGAAAGGGTTTTGATAGTGTGAGACACTCTCACGCTGGAGCGCATCAGTTGTTTGCCACCCGATCCAACTCTCTGAAACAGGTCGTCCGTTCAGACAAGCCGCCGGTGTCTATTTGTGATTCGTCCCATCGAAACGGATGTATCCTAATTGCCGTTCTAGGGCGGCCAAAGCTAGGCGGGCGAACTCTAATTTCGCAGTCGCCTCCACCAGGGCGTTTCGCGCTTCGTCAGACCGCGCAACGACTGTCGCGCCGGTCTCGAATAGGCTGTCCTTGAGATTCGGCGCCGCTTCGCCTCGCATGGCATGACGCAAATCGACGAGCGTGCGCGTCAGTGCTCGATGCGCGTCGGAATCCTCTCGTTCCAGATGTTCCACCCGTGTGAGGGCCCCGCGATATTGTCGCAACGCAGCGACGACTTTGCTTTCGAGATCGGTGTTACCGCTCATCCGCCCTTCTCCTCGCGAATGTTTGATAAATTTGTGCAAGCCTGAAACGAGCA
Source organism: Bradyrhizobium sp. Ken01 (assembly GCF_055807355.1). NCBI lineage: Bacteria > Pseudomonadati > Pseudomonadota > Alphaproteobacteria > Hyphomicrobiales > Nitrobacteraceae > Bradyrhizobium > Bradyrhizobium sp. Ken01. The sequence goes on along the minus strand of NZ_JBVVPC010000079.1, from coordinate 2,748 downwards.
AAAATTAGGCGGCTCGTAGGCCGTGAGAGGGACAAGATGAAGTCAATTGGCTTGAAAATTAGGCCACGTACTCATCTGTGGACGCCCCGCGAGATGCAAGCGATTTTTGAAGAAGATCGGCACGTAGTCGGATGCTGCCATCTGTCCGGCCTCTGATGGTGCAGCGATGAAGCTGCGGGCCCGTATGGGAGTTCGCGGACCGAAACCAAATCATAAACGCGTGCTCTGGACACGATGAGTACACCTGGTTCTTCCGGCCCCGTCTCGCCGACTGTTGCGCCATACCCTCCTTCGACCGACTACATCTCTGACGACCTCAGGCCCCCCAAGATCAAGCCTTGGCTGAGACCGGAGCCGAGCTCATTTTGCTGAATTCGGTATCGGGCAAGGCCGGCAAAGAGTGGATGGTCTGGTGGACTTGCTGAACGATGAGGAGCTGACGCTACCGACCCATGCCCGCATCGCAGTGACTGTTCTTGTGAACCAACTGAAGGAATTGGACCGGCAGGCCGAGGCCATCGAGCGTGAGCTGGCTGACATTCAGAGAGTAAATCCGATGGCGAAGTTGCTGTCCTCGATTCCCGGCATCGGTCCCGTAACGGCCACGGCCCTCGCCGCGACCGTGCCGGACCCGACCATGTTCCGCTCCGGGCGAGAGTTCGCGGCTTGGCTGGGCCTGGCGCCTAACTTGACCTCCACCGGCGGGAAAGACCGGCTCGGCCGCATAACGAAGCAAGGCGATTCCTATCTCCGGCACTTGCTTGTCATCGGGGCACGCAACGTCGTTCGGTATGGTCTGTTCATACTGGCAGAGTAACGAACTTGAAAAAGCGCAAGCAAAAAAAGACCCCGGCATTTTTCTGCCGGGGATTTCACTTCAGAGAAAGTTGGATCAGAAGTCCATGCCGCCCATGCCGCCGCCCGGAGGCATTGGGGGCGCGCCGGTGTTCTTCTTCGGCAGCTCGGCGACCATGGCCTCGGTAGTGATCAGCAGCGCCGCCACGGAGGCAGCGTTCTGGATCGCGGTGCGCACGACCTTGGTCGGGTCGATAATGCCCTTGGTGACCAGGTTGCCATACTCGCCCGTCTGCGAGTCGAAGCCATAGGCGTACTGCTCCTTCTCCAGGATCTTGCCAACGATGACGGAACCGTCTTCACCGGCGTTGATCGCGATCTGGCGGGCGGGAGCCGACAGTGCCTTGCGCACGATCTCGACGCCGGTCTTTTGATCGTCGTTCTTGGTGCGCAGCCCCCTGAGCTGCTCGGAAGCACGGAGCAGGGCGACGCCGCCGCCCGGGACGATACCCTCTTCCACAGCCGCGCGGGTCGCATGCATCGCGTCATCAACGCGATCCTTGCGCTCCTTCACCTCGACCTCGGTCGCGCCGCCGACGCGGATCACCGCGACGCCGCCCGCGAGCTTGGCAAGACGCTCCTGGAGCTTCTCACGGTCGTAGTCCGAGGTGGTCTCCTCGATCTGCGCCTTGATCTGCGCCACGCGCGCCTCGATGTCGGCCTTCTTGCCGGCGCCGCTGACGATCGTGGTGTTTTCCTTGTCGATCATCACCTTCTTGGCGCGACCGAGCATGTTGAGCGTGACGTTCTCGAGCTTGATGCCAAGGTCTTCCGAGATGGCCTGGCCGCCGGTCAGGATCGCGATGTCCTGCAGCATCGCCTTGCGGCGATCGCCGAAGCCCGGAGCCTTGACGGCAGCGACCTTCAGGCCGCCACGCAGACGGTTCACGACGAGGGTGGCGAGGGCTTCGCCTTCGACGTCTTCCGCGATAATCACGAGCGGCTTGCCGCTCTGCACTACGGCCTCGAGCAGCGGCAGCAGCTCGTTCAGCGAGGAGAGCTTCTTCTCGTTGATGAGGATGTAGGCGTCGTCCATCTCAACGCGCATCTTGTCGGCGTTGGTGACGAAGTAGGGCGAGATGTAGCCGCGGTCGAACTGCATGCCCTCGACGACGTCGAGCTCGGTCTCGAGCGACTTGGCTTCCTCGACGGTGATGACGCCCTCGTTGCCGACCTTCTTCATGGCGTCGGAGAGGAACTTGCCGATCTCCGCGTCGCCGTTGGCGGAGATGGTGCCGACCTGGGCGATTTCCTCGTTCGAGGTGACCTTCTTGGAGTTCTTGACGAGGTCGGCGACCACGGCTTCCACCGCCAGGTCGATGCCGCGCTTGAGGTCCATCGGGTTCATGCCGGCGGCAACCGACTTGGCGCCTTCACGAACGATCGCAGCCGCCAGAACGGTGGCGGTGGTGGTGCCGTCGCCGGCCGCGTTAGCGGACTTGGAGGCGACTTCGCGCACCATCTGCGCGCCCATGTTCTCGAACTTGTCCTCGAGCTCGATCTCCTTGGCGACGGTGACGCCGTCCTTGGTGATGCGGGGAGCGCCGAACGACTTGTCGAGCACGACGTTGCGGCCCTTGGGGCCCAGCGTCACCTTCACCGCGTTGTTGAGAATTTCGACGCCGCGCAGCATCCTGTCGCGCGCGTCAACGCCGAACTTGACTTCTTTGGCTGACATGTGGGTTTCCTGAAAATTTTACTTGGTCTCACCCTTGGCGACGCCCAGCAGGCGCCCCTCAGGATGAGCGGTGCGAGCGATGGTTTAAGCGGCCTTCTTCTTGGCGGACGCGTCAGTGAGAACGCCCATGATGTCGCTTATTCGAAGGGACAGAAGAATGACTTCCGAGATGCGGAAGCCATCGCCGAGGCGGTCCAACGCCCGACCATGAAGTT
>NZ_JBVVPC010000078.1:0-16811 GCF_055807355.1 Bradyrhizobium sp. Ken01 | reverse complement strand
CGGGGTGCTCTGATGACGACGCTTCTGATTGCCGAACACGACAATGCGTCGCTCAAGGATGCGACCAACAAGGCCCTAACCGCGGCGGCCGCGCTCGGCGCGGACGTCGAGGTTCTGGTGGCTGGCGAGAACGCCAAGGCTGCAGCGGACGCAGCCGCAAAGCTTGCCGGTGTGAAGAAGGTGCTGCTCGCCGACGGCGCGCTTTACGCGCACGATCTGGCCGAGCCGCTGGCCGCGCTGATCGTCTCGCTGGCCCCCGGCTACGACGCCATCGTCGCGCCCGCGACCTCGCGCTTCAAGAACGTGATGCCGCGCGTCGCGGCCCTGCTCGACGTCATGCAGGTCTCGGAGATCACCAAGGTGGTCGCCCCCGACACCTATGAGCGTCCGATCTACGCGGGCAACGCCATCCAGACGGTGAAGTCGAAGGACGCCAAGAAGGTCATCACCGTGCGCACCTCCACCTTCGCCGCGGCAGGTGAAGGCGGCAGCGCGTCGGTCGAGAGCGTCGCGGCGGCGGCCGATCCGGGCCTGTCGTCCTTTGTCGGCGAGGAAGTCGCCAAGAGCGATCGTCCCGAGCTGACCTCGGCCAAGATCATCGTCTCCGGTGGCCGCGCCATGCAGAGCCGCGAGAATTTCGCAAAGTACATCGAGCCGCTCGCCGACAAGCTCGGCGCCGGCGTCGGCGCTTCGCGCGCGGCGGTGGATGCGGGCTATGCGCCGAACGACTGGCAGGTCGGTCAAACCGGCAAGGTCGTGGCCCCCGAGCTCTATGTCGCGGTCGGCATTTCCGGCGCGATCCAGCATCTGGCCGGCATGAAGGACTCCAAGGTAATCGTCGCGATCAACAAGGACGAAGACGCGCCGATCTTCCAGGTCGCTGATTACGGCTTGGTCGCAGACCTCTACCAGGCGGTTCCGGAGCTGACTGCCGAACTCGGCAAGCTCGGCAAGTAAAACGCGCTAAAACACCGGCTGGAGCTATAAACTCCGGCTGGTGTTGCTTTTTGAGGCGTTTTCTTTGGCGCGGGACACGCCTTCGAAGCGATCCAATCTAGGTTTCGAGGCCGGGTTCTGATTAAATCAGACCTCCCGGCTCGGGGGATAGGCAGGCGCGGTTGATAGCGCGCCGTTCCGGTGGATGACATTATGGCGGCAGTAATCAAGAAGGTCGGCGTGATCGGCGCGGGGCAGATGGGCAATGGCATCGCGCATGTCGCTGCGCTGGCCGGCTTCGACGTGGTGCTCAACGACATTTCGACCGACCGCCTCAAATCAGGCATGGCCACGATCAACGGCAACCTGACGCGGCAGGTCTCCAAGAAGGCCGTCAGCGAGGACGACAAAGCCAAGGCGATGGCGCGTATCGTGGCCGGCGAAAAGTTGGACGATCTCGCGGACTGCGATCTCGTGATCGAGACCGCGGTCGAGAAGGAAGAGGTCAAGCGCAAGATTTTCCACGATCTCTGCGCCGTGTTGAAGCCGGAGGCGATCGTTGCCTCCGATACCTCCTCGATCTCGATCACCCGGCTCGCCGCCGCCACCGACCGGCCCGAACGCTTCATCGGCATTCACTTCATGAATCCGGTGCCGCTGATGGAGCTGGTGGAACTGATCCGCGGCATCGCCACCGACGACCAGACCTTCGAGGCGTCAAAGGAATTCGTCGGCAAGCTCGGCAAGCAGGTCGCGGTCTCCGAGGATTTCCCGGCCTTCATCGTCAACCGCATCCTGCTGCCGATGATCAACGAGGCGATTTACACGCTGTACGAAGGCGTGGGCAACGTCGAGGCGATCGACGCGGCGATGAAGCTCGGGGCGCACCATCCGATGGGCCCGCTGGAGCTCGCCGATTTCATCGGCCTCGATACCTGCCTGTCGATCATGCAGGTGCTGCATGAGGGCCTCGCCGACTCCAAGTACCGCCCGTGCCCGCTACTGGTGAAATACGTCGAGGCGGGCTGGCTCGGTCGCAAGACCCAGCGCGGTTTCTACGACTACCGCGGCGCCAAGCCGGTTCCGACGAGATAAAGCTGTCCGGTGCCCCGGACGCAGCGCGAAGCGCTGCAGAGCCGGGGCCCAGAGGCCTCGTGCATGCTGAAGCATGGGTCCCGGCTCTGCGGTGCGTCACTTCGTGCCGCGCCGCGTCCGGGACACGGACAAAGCCCACCCCACGGCGCTTCCTGACAATTCAGGTCTCGTTAACCGGTCGCGTCTAGGTTACGCGCGGTACGAGGGTTTGCGTAATGGACATGATGGCGATGGTCAGCAGCATGCTGGCCGCTCAGCAAGGGGCGCTGCAGTCGAATATCTCGGCGACGCTGATGAAGCAGAACGCGGATGCGGAGAAATCCACCGTCCTGACGCTGCTCGGCGCCGGACAGCCCTCGCTTGCCAATGTCGGCGCCGGCGTCGGCGGCAACCTCAACGTCACGGCCTAAACATCATCGCCTAGAACGACGCGGCGGCTTTGCCCGTCGCAGCCCGGATCAGCTTGAGCGCATCCTCGCTCGCCCATTCCGCCGGCCCCGCGATCGTCGCGATCTCACAGCCTTGGGGATCGACCAGCACCGAGGTGGGCATGCCTAAAGCCCGGCCTATCACTTTAAGATCCTGAAAAACCTTGGCTTTCTGATCGTTGAAATAGCCGAGCCGGATAAGATTGGCCTCTTTCAGGAACGCCTTGGGCTTTTCGGGGTCGCGGGTGTCGATATTGATCGCCACCACCTCGAAATTCGGGCCCGAAAGCTTGCCCTGGAGCTCGTCGAGCGCCGGCATTTCCTTGCGGCAGGGCACGCACCAGGTGGCCCAGAGGTTCACCAGTAGCGTCTTGCCGCGGAAATCCGACAGCTTCTTCGGCTTGCCGTCGGCGTCCTCGAAGGCTAGGTCCGGCAGCTTCAGCGGTGCGGTCGCCATGGTCAGCGCCGCCACCTCGCCATGGGCGAGCGGCGCGATCTTCTGTGCGGTGTTCACCGCCGCCCGGCAGGCGGGATCGCCGGATGGGGCCCGGCCCAGGCCCAGCCCGTACAGCGCTGCAAAGCCAGCCAGGCCCCCGACCACCACGGTGGCGATGACGACGGGGATGCGGCGCGTGGCCGACCGCGCTTTCCTTTGGTCGAGCCTGTCGTTGGGGTCGAGCATATCGTTTGTCATCCGGTCGCAGATATGGCTATCAGAGGCCTCTTAATACGGCTGGCAGCCGTCAGCAAACATGCGGCGGCGACAGGCAAGGCGTGAGCAGGGGATCATGAGCAACAAGATGTGGGGCGGCCGGTTCTCGGAACGTCCCGACGAGATCATGGAAGAGATCAACGTCTCCATCGACGTCGATCGTCACCTCTTTGCCCAGGACATTGCCGCGTCCAAGGCCCACGCCGCGATGCTGGCCGCACAGGGCATCATCACGGCCTCTGATGCGAAAAATATCGGCAAGGGTCTAGACACGATTTTGTCAGAGATCGGCAAGGGCGGCTTCGAATTCAAGCGCGCGCTCGAGGACATTCACATGAATGTCGAGAGCCGCCTGTCCGAGCTGATCGGCCCTGCCGCCGGCCGCCTGCACACCGCGCGCTCGCGCAACGACCAGGTCGCGACCGATTTCCGTCTCTATGTCCGCGATGTCCTCGATGAGACCGACGCCGCGCTCGCCGCGTTCCAGCAGGCGCTGGTCGAGCGCGCGCTGGAGCATGCCGGAACGGTCATGCCGGGCTTCACGCATCTACAGACCGCGCAGCCGGTGACCTTCGGCCACCATCTGCTCGCCTATGTCGAGATGGCCGCGCGCGATCGCGGCCGGTTCCAGGACGCGCGCAAGCGGCTGAACGAGTCCCCGCTCGGAGCTGCGGCGCTCGCCGGTACCTCGTTCCCGATCGACCGTCACGCTACGGCGAAGGCGCTCGGTTTCGATCGTCCGATGGCCAACTCGCTCGATGCGGTTTCCGATCGCGACTTCGTGCTGGAGACGCTGTCGGCGGCCTCGATCTGCGCCGTGCACATGTCGCGCTTCGCCGAGGAGATCGTGATCTGGACCTCGCCGCTAGTCGGCATGATCCGCCTGAGCGACAAGTTCACCACGGGATCCTCGATCATGCCGCAGAAGCGCAATCCTGACGCCGCCGAACTGGTGCGCGCCAAGACCGGCCGCGTGATCGGCGCGCTCAATGGGCTGCTGATCGTGATGAAGGGCCTGCCGCTCGCCTATCAAAAGGACATGCAGGAGGACAAGCAGGGCGCCATGGAAGGCTTCGCCGCGCTGTCGCTCGCGATCCGCGCCATGAGCGGCATGGTCCGGGATCTCGTGCCTGATGAAGCGAAGATGAAGACGGCCGCAGGCGAGGGCTACGCCACCGCGACCGATCTTGCCGACTGGCTGGTGCGGACGCTGAAGATGCCGTTCCGCGAGGCCCATCACGTCACCGGCCGTATCGTCGCGAAAGCCGCCGAGGGTGGCGTGGCGCTGCACGAGCTGCCGCTGAGGGAGATGCAGGCAATCGAAGCGAAGATCACGAAAGACGTGCTTGGCGTGCTCTCGGTCGAATCGTCGGTGAAGAGCCGGACCAGCTTCGGCGGCACCGCGCCGAAGAACGTGGCGTCGCAGGCCAAGGCCTGGCTGAGGCGGCTGGAAAAAGAGCGAAAATTGGGCTGAGGGCAAAATTTCGCTTATGTTTCATGGTCATCCGGGTCTCGCCAGAGCGCGCCAATCTCTGTATGGTGCGCCGCGCGTAGTGGGGATTTCGTCGTGACGTCAAAGTTTCGCCCGGCCGGCTCGGGGTGGGCCATCATTGTCTTGAGCCTGACGGCGCTCGCGCTTGCCGGCTGTGGCCGCAAGGGCCCGCTGGATCTGCCGCCGACCGCCTCCAGCGCGTCAACGGCCAACATCGCGGCGCCGACCGATACCGAGACCGAAGCCCAGAGGACGCCGAGCGTGTTCAATCCCACCTATGGCGCGGACGCCGCACCGGCGGCGACCAAGGGCAGGAAGAAACCGTTTATCCTCGACCCGCTCCTGGACGAAAGACCCAGCCGATAGGCTGGGGCAACTGAGCCAATGCCATGAACCATTTTGACTATCGCAACGGCGTGCTGCACGCCGAGGCGGTGAACCTGTCCGAGCTGGCCGCAGCCGTCGGCACGCCGTTCTATTGCTATTCGACCGCCACGCTCGAGCGGCACTATCGCGTTTTCACCGACGCTTTCGCCGGCGAGAAGGTGCTGGTCTGCTACGCCATGAAGGCGAACTCAAACCAGTCGGTGTTGCGGACGCTGGCCAGGCTCGGGGCCGGCGCGGACGTGGTCTCCGGCGGCGAATTGAAGCGCGCGCTGGCTGCCGGCATTCCGGCAAACAGGATCCTGTTCTCCGGCGTCGGCAAGACGGAAGACGAGCTGCGCGCCGCGCTGGCCGCCAACATCCTCTGCCTCAACGTCGAATCCGAGCCGGAGCTCGAGCTGCTGTCGCGCCTTGCGACGGAGACGGGCAAGACCGCGCGGATCTCGATCCGCGTCAATCCTGACGTCGATGCCGGCACTCACGCAAAGATCTCGACTGGCAAGTCCGAGAACAAGTTCGGCATCCCGATCGCGCATGCCCGCGAGATCTACGCCCGCGCCGCGAAGCTGCCGGGCATCGAGGTCACAGGCACCGACGTGCATATCGGCAGCCAGATCACCGACCTCTCCAAGATGGAGATCGCGTTCCGCATCCTCTCCGAATTCGTGCAGACGCTGCGTGCCGACGGCCACAACATCTCTCATGTGGATTTCGGTGGCGGCCTCGGCATTCCCTATTACATGGACCGCGAAGCGCCGCCGGCGCCCGATGCGTATGCCGCGATGGTCAAGCGCGTCAGCCACAATCTCGGCTGCACGCTGATGTTCGAGCCGGGCCGCATGATCGTCGGCAATGCCGGCATCCTGGTCGCCAAGGTGATCTACGTGAAGCACGGCGACGGCAAGAATTTCGTCATCATCGACGCCGCCATGAACGATCTGATCCGTCCGACGCTGTACGAGGCCCATCACGACATCCTGCCGGTGACGCAGCCTGCGAAGGGGGCCGCGACCATCATGGCCGACGTCGTCGGCCCGGTCTGCGAGACCGGCGACTATCTCGCGCTCGATCGCACCCTGCCGACACCAAGGCCCGGCGACCTCATCGCCATCATGACCGCCGGCGCGTATGGCGCGGTGCAGGCCGGCACCTACAATACGAGACCGCTGGTGCCCGAGGTGCTGGTGAAGGGCGACCAGTACGCCGTCGTGCGTCCGCGCATCGAGGTCGAGCAACTGATCGCGATGGATACGCCGGCGCCCTGGCTGTGAGGCTGTGATTGTCCACGATGAGCGCAGCTACCGCTGCGCCCATCGCTGCATTGATTCCTACTTCTTGAACCGGTCCCTGATCGCGGCGAGGCCGGAATCATAGACGCCGCCGAGGGCATCGACCGCTTCCTTCTCCCGCCCCGGGTCGGGCGTGTAGGTGCCGGTCCATGTCACCACCGACGCGCCTTCACCCTTTGCCGTGACCTTGATGGTCGACTTGTACTGGCTCACCGGCAGTGGGCTCGACAGGAACGCGTAGGAATAGCTGTAGTCTTTGTCGTTCCGCGCAGTCTGCGTCTCCACGAACGAGGCCTTACCGTCCCTGGTGACGAGCGTCCGGGTTGGCGGCGACTTGCCGTCCACAATGCACTGCCCCACCGGCGGCAGCCAATCCTTGATCGCGCAGAACGGCCCGATGACGGACCACACCTCGGCCGCAGCACTGCTGACCTCGATGCTCCTCGTCAGATTGGCTGCGGACGCCGGCATGACGCCGACGCCCAGGCCGAGGGTGCAAATCGCGGCGCTCCGAACCGAAACGAGCAATCTGGAAGCCGCTGAATCGTATTTCTTCATGGTAATCTCCTGTGTCCGGCGGGCCGTGCTTGCGGCGGCCGGCTTGCCAATGCCGGTCGAATAGACGCTCACCACGGTCCGCGGCCAGTTCAGAGAATGAATCGCTGCCAATACAGAAACTGAACTAGGAAGCCGCGCGCCGCGGCCCTAAGGTTGCGGCTTCGCTTGTCACGGAGGCCCGCATGACCATCGGCAGCTACAGGCAGTTCTGTCCGGTCGCGATGGCGGCCGAAATATTATGCACGCGCTGGACCGTCGTCCTGCTACGTGAACTCGTCGCCGGCTCGACCCGGTTCAACGAGCTGCGCCGCGGCGTCCCCCGCATGTCGCCTGCGCTGCTTTCCCAGCGTCTGAAGGACCTCGAAGCTGCAGGCATCGTCATCCGCCAACCGTCGACTTCCGAGCGCGGTGTGATCGAGTATCAGCTGACCGCGGCCGGGCGCGAACTCGGTCCCATCGTCGAGGCGTTCGGCATCTGGGGCCAGCGCCGCATCGAGTCGGATCTGTCGCTTCAGCATCTCGATGTCCAGCTGCTGATGTGGGACATGCGGCGGAATTTGAACACGACGCCGATGCCGACCCACCGCAGTGTGCTGCAGTTCGCGTATCCGGAATTACCTTCGACCCAGCGATTGTGGTGGCTGATCGTCGATCCCGACGACAGTGTCGACCTCTGCTCGATTGATCCGGGTTTCGACGTTGACCTTTACGTGTCGGTTGATCTGCGCACCATGACGGCGATCTGGATGGGACTCGATACCGTGCGCGCGGCCGTCGCAAGCCGGCGGATGCTGCTCACCGGCGACCGGCAGCTTGCCGCGGCCATGCAAAGCTGGTTGGGCCTCAGCCCGTTCGCCAAGGAACGCAAGCTGGCGAGCTGATCCAGGGCGGCGCAATTCAGTATTTGTATCGCCCCGCTACAGTTCCCGTACTGGCGAGCCCCGGCCGTGTTCTGGCACCCAAGTGATGCCCGCCCCTATCAACGCGGAGCTGAACTTGAGCCAGGAGACGCGGCATGACAGCCTATCTGATCGCAGACATCAAAGTGACCGACGGAAAATGGGTGCCGGACTATGCGGCCTCCGTTCACGATCTCGTGCACAAGCACGGCGGCAAGTACCTCTCGCGCAGCGGCAATGTGAAGACGCTGGAAGGTGCCCCTCTCGACACCTCGCTGATCGCGATCATGTCGTTTCCAACGGCGAAGGCAGCGGAGTCCTTCGTCACTGATCCCGCCTACAGCCGCTTCGCGGCAGCGCGCAGGGGCGGCAGCGAGAGCCGCTTCCAGTTGATCGACGATACCGACTTGGCGGGCACCATCCCCTATCTCGCCAAGGCTTGAACTGCGTCTCGTCAAACACTCGGCCGCAGGCGCAGACCTGCCCGGCCGACACAGGAGATTTGAATGAACGATTCACTCGCCGGCGCCGGCCTGCTTCGCATGCTTGTCGTAGCTTGCAGCGTAGCCTTCCTGCTCGGAGTTTCAGGCGCCGCGTCCGCCCGGGTCACGCGGTGCGACATTACGTGGGTCAGCTGCAACAACACCTCTGCGAAATGCTCGAGCGAGAGACGGTGCATGCGCAGGTGCGACGAGAAGTATATCAAATGCAGCGGGGGCTCGGCCTCCCTGCAACTGGAGCAGCCGACCGACCTTCCGGACCTTGGCAGACGCCGCTCGTAGCAGATCGATCCAACGAGGACAGCGCAGCGCCGGTCGTCGGCGCTGCGTTCTCATGTTGGCCCTAGCTGGGTGGCCTGCCGCCAACCAAAACGCCCGCTTTCCTCTCGATCGGCTTGATCGCCGCGGTGAAATCGGACTCGGCGCCTTCCGCGCTGATGACCGTCTCCCACAACCGGCCGACCGCATCCGCGACTTCCATCGACAGGCCGAGCTGCTTCATCTCCTCCAGCGCCAGCCGCACGTCCTTCACCATCAGTCCCGTGGTGAAGCCGAAGTCGAAACTGCGCGGCAGCACCGAGCGCGGAAATTTGTCGCGACTCGCGGTGTTCATGCCAGAGCCGGCATTGATGACGTCGATCATCACGGCGGGATCGAGTCCGGCCTTGACGCCCATCACTACCGCTTCGGAGGTCGCCACGATTGCGGTGGCCGACAAGAAGTTGTTGGCGAGCTTCATGGTCTGCGCCGCGCCGGGCTTCTCGCCGATGAAGAAAACCTTTCCGATGATCTCGAGCGCGGGCTTGAGCAGCTCGAACTCGGTCTTCGGCCCCGAGACCATCACCGCGAGCGTGCCTTTCTCGGCGCCGCCGACGCCGCCGGAGACGGGGCAGTCGATCTGCACGATGCCATGCTTGGCGAGCAGGCCGTGAATCTTCACCGCCATCGCCGAGCCGACGGTGGAGAGATCGATGAAGCGTTTGACGCTGCTCCCCTCGATCACGCCGTTCGGCCCCGTCGCAACCGCAAGCGAAGCCTGCAGCGAAGGCAGGCTCGCCATGACCGTCTCGACCTGGTCGGCGACCTGCTTCGGCGACGTCGCCGCAGTGGCGCCGCGCGCCACCAACTTGTCAACGACCTCCTGGCGCGTGTCGAACACGACGAGCCGGTTGCCGGCCTCGATCAGCCGTCGCGCCATCGGGAAACCCATGTTTCCGAGGCCGATGAATCCGATGTCCATGGTGTTTCCTTGTGTTGAATATTCGTTGTTGTTGATCGGCGCGCATCCATCCTCGGTGTCGTCCTGGCGAAAGCCAGGACCCATTTACCCCAGGGAGAGGTTGTAACGCGAAGTGGCAACTCCCAGTCCCCCGTAACACGCCTGCCGGTGGCTATGGGTCCTGGCTTTCGCCAGGACGACGTGGAGGAGGGACGTCGCGGCCCCGTCCCTCACACCGGCCCCCCCTCACGCCTTTGCGTCGATCTCCGCGAACACCTCGCGCGCGATCCGAAAACTGTCGACCGCGGCCGGCATGCCGCCATAGATTGCGACCTGCATCAGGATCTCGCGGATCTCGTCGCGGCTGACGCCGCTGGTGAGTGCGCCCTTCAGATGCACGCGGAATTCGTGCTGACGATTGAGGATCGCGATCATCGCGATGTTGAGCATGCTGCGGGTCTTGCGCGGCAGCTCCTCGCGGCCCCACACCGTGCCCCAGCAATATTCGTTGAGCATCTCCTGGAACGGGCGGTTGAAATCGTCGACGCTCTTCAGGGCGTTGTTGACATAGGCCTCGCCGAGCACCGCTTTGCGGACTTCCAGGCCCTTGTCGTGCATCTTCTTGTCCATGGCGTTTCCTTTGCTTCTCTTGCGTTTTTCTTGGCTGGCGGCGCGGAAATTACGGGGTTGCGGCGTGCCAGTCACGTCCTCGTGTTATGCGGGAAAAGGGGTGTCTCCCGTACAGGAACGGATGCCTCAGTGCTGCCGTTGTGGTACGCTTCTCTACCGGGCAACCTGGAGAGTTGATTGAACGGCGTCACCCCCGACCCGTCAGACCCGATCCGCGATGGCGACGCTCTGTCGCGGCTGAAGCTGGCGCAAGCCCTGCAGCGGGCCACTTATGCCATCGCGTGGGAGCGTGCCTGGCCAAATTTGGCGCGGCTTCTCACCGTCGTCGGTCTGTTCCTGGTGGTGTCCTGGGCCGGCCTCTGGCTGGCCCTGCCGTCCATTGCCCGCGCCATCGGTCTTGTCGTTTTCGCCGGCGTTGCGATTGCCGTGCTGTTCCCATTGAGTCGTTTCCGCTGGCCGAGCCGCGAGGAGGCTCTGGCTCGGCTCGACCGCGGCTCTGGCATCCGTCATCGGCCGGCCACCACGCTGACGGACACGCTGAGCTCGCAAGACCCGGTTGCGCAGGCATTGTGGCGGGCGCAGCGCGAGCGCACGCTGGCTTCGATCAAGCGCATCCGCGCCGGTCTGCCGAAGCCCCGGCTCGCTCTGCATGACCCCTGGGCGCTGCGCGCGCTGGTCATGGTGATGCTGGTTGCGACCTTCTTCGCCGCCGGCGACGAGCGTGCGATGCGGCTCGTGGCTGCCTTCCACTGGAACGGCATGATGGCCCCGACGAATGTTCGTGTGGATGCCTGGGTCACGCCACCGCTCTACACCGGCAAGCCGCCGGTCATCCTGTCGGCCGCGAACAAGGAGGCCGCGGCGCTACCGGCCAGCGGGCCGCTTGCCGTTCCCGCAGGCTCGACCCTGATCGTTCGCTCCTCCGGCGGCAGCCTGGATGTTGCCGTCTCCGGCGGCCTCAAGGAAGTCGAGCCTACCGAAGCCGCGCCCAAAGGCACCAACGAGAAGCATTTTTCCATCAGCGGCGACGGCACCGCGCATGTCCGCGCGCCCTCCGGCCAGCCGCAATGGGCGTTTGCGGCAACACCGGACCGCCCGCCGACGATCGCGCTGGCCAAGGATCCCGAGCGCCAGGCCCGTGGCGGACTCCAGCTCACCTACAAGGTCGAGGACGATTACGGCGTCACCGGCGCCGACGCGCAAATCGGCCTGCGTCCCGCCGATGCCAAAGATGGCCGCAAGGAGGCCGACACCAAGGCCGCCGCGCGGCCGCTATTCCAGCCGCCGCAATTCCCGCTCGTGCTGCCGAATGCGCGCACCCGCAACGGTGTCGGCCAGACGGTGAAAGACCTGAGCGAGGATCCCTATGCCGGCGCCGACGTCACGCTGACCCTCAGCGCAAAGGACGAGGCCGGCAACGAGGCCAGGAGCGAGCCGTTCAACATGCGCCTGCCCGAGCGGCTGTTCACCAACTCGCTCGCGCGCGCGCTGGTCGAGCAGCGCCGCATCCTCGCGCTCGACGCCAACAAGAATTCGGATGTCTACGCCGCGCTCGACGCGCTGATGATCGCACCCGAATTGTTCACGCCGGATGCGGGCTGCTATCTCGGCCTGCGCAGCCTGGCGCTGCAGCTGGAGGCTGCCCGCACCGACGAGGCGCTGCGCGATGTGGTGGGAAGCATGTGGGCGTTCGCCGTCACCATCGAGGACGACGGTGTCGCCGGCAGCGTCAACGCCGCGCTGCGCTCGGCCCAGGATGCGCTCAAGCGGGCGCTGGAACGCGGCGCCAGCGAGGACGAGATCAAGGCGCTGACGCAAAAGCTTCGCGAGGCCATGGCCGGCAAGGTGCGCGATCTCGCCCGGCGCGCCGAGCAGAACCCGCTTGGACCCCGGCAGCCGTTCCCCGCAGAGGTTCAGCTCATCCTCGACAAGTCCGTCGAGCTGAAACAAAAGACCCAGAACGCCACGCCCGAGCAGCTCGAAGAGCTGGCGAAGCAGCAGGACGCGTTGCGCGAGCAGCTTCAGGCCTATCGCAAGTCGGCCAACAACCGGACGAAGCCGGGCAACGACGGTGCCAACCAGTCGACGCGAGACCGTAAATGCGGAAGCTAGCACGCGTGCCAGTATTGAAGGCGATCTCGATCGCCTGCCTCGCCTTCCTGTTGGGAGGCGTCTCGCCCGTGGCTGCCCAGCAGGATCAGGATGTCGATGCCTTGCTCGATGGCGCTGAAAAGGCGATGCAGGATTCTGGCGACAGCCTCAGGCGGAAGGAATCCGGCAAGAGCCTGAACAATCAATCCGATGCGATTCAGAAGCTCGAGGACTACAAGCGCGCGACGGAAAAGAGCCAATCCTCCAATCGCGATCGTTCCGTCATCACGCAGCGCGACCTGGACGAATTGCTGAAGCAAATCGAGAAGGCGGCGCGCGAAGGCAATAAAGAAGCGGCCCAGCGCATGCTCGAGCAGCTCGCGCAGATCATGGAAAATCTCCAGATGGCGCAGCCCGGGCAATCCGGGGACAGCGACATGGAGCAGGCGCTCAACGAACTCAGCGACATGATCCGCAAGCAGCAGCAATTGCGCGACAAGACTTTCAAGCAGGGGCAGGATTCCCGGCGTGAGCGCTCGCGCGGCAAGCAGCAGGGCGACCAGTCGATGTCGGACCTCCAGCAGGATCAGCAGTCGCTGCGCGACCGCCTGAAGAAGCTGCAGGATGAACTCGCCAAGCGCGGCCTCACGCAGAAGGGGCAAAAGGGCCAGAAGAGCCAGGGCCAGAAAGGGCAAAAGGGTCAGCAGGGCGAGCAGGGACAGCCGGGGCAGGATGGCGATCAGGACGGTGACCAGGGCGATGACGACGGCAGTCTGGACGCCGCCGACGGGGCCATGGGCGATGCCGGCTCGCAGCTCGGCGAAGGCAATTCGGACGGTGCGGTGGACGCCCAAGGGAAAGCGCTCGAGGCCTTGCGCAAGGGCGCGCAGAAGATGGCCGAGGCGATGCAGCAGGGTGATGGCGACGGGCAGGGCGATGGTCCCGGCAACCGCGCCGGCCGCCAGCAGAGCGGCGGCAATCAGACCGATCCGCTCGGCCGCCCGCTTCACGGCCGCGATCTGAGCGACGACTACACGGTCAAGATCCCCGGCGAGATCGACGCCCAGCGCGTACGCCGCATCCTCGAGGAGCTCCGCCGCCGCTTGGGGGACAGCTCGCGCCCGCAGATCGAACTCGACTACATTGAGCGGCTGCTGAAGGATTTTTGAGGCTGACGCAGCTCTCGTAGCCCGGATGAGCGAAGCGATATCCGGGGCCGCCGGTCCCGCATGTCGCTGCGCTCATGCGGGCTACAAACTACGAACCCGACTCGCTATCCCTTCTTCGCCGCAAGCGCATCCGCCACCGCCGTGCGGATGTCTGCGACCGAGAACGGCTTCGTCACGACGTCATGCACCAGCGCATTGAGGTTCGAGGCGCGCTCGCGCTGGTCGGCAAAGCCGGTCATCAGCAGAATGGTCAGATCGGGGAAATCGCGTGCGACGGAAAGCGCCAGCGCGATGCCGTCCATCACCGGCATCTGGATGTCGGTGAGCAGCAGGTCGAACCCGCCGTCGGCGCGCGTGAGGATCTCCAGCGCCTCAGCGCCGTCTTGCGCGGTGACGATCTCGTGGCCGTCCATGGCGATGGCGCGCGCCACCAGCTGGCGCATCGAATCCTCGTCGTCGGCGATCAGGATCTTGGACATGAGACGAACCTCGGGATCAATCTCGCGACCAACTTTGCCTGCGAGACCTGCGAAATCGATTATACGCTGCCACCGGCAATGTCGCGCCGGTTGAAGAAGCGAACGTCGATATTGCGGCCCTCCGGCGGCGGCGAGGCCAGGCGCGAGCGGAAAAAGGCGCGCTCGCCGGGCTGTAGCACAGTCTGTTCCAGAACGGCGTTCCAGGCGTAGATTTCCGCGCCTTGCGCGTCGCGCACCGCGAAGCGCAACCGGGGAATGTCGAGCGGCTTCTTGCCTTGGCCCACGATCACGCCTTCGATCACCAGCACCTGCTTACCGTCCACGGTCTCGCTGGAGAGCTTGACGTCCTTGAACGCCAGTGCGCGCAGGTTCACTTCGAGGCCGACGATCCTGTAGAAGGCGGCCGTCTGCGGCAGCAACCGCACCATGTCGCCGCGCCAGATCACCAGCGCCAGCACCAGCGCGCCCATCGCGGCGCAGGCAGTTGGCAGGCCGAAATGGGATTTTCGCGGGGCCGCCGTGGCGACCGGACGGCGCACCCGCGCGCCGCGGCGGCGTCCGAACAGGCCGCGGAACCAGGATTGGTGCTGATCGCCGACGACTTCCTCCTCGGCGGACCGGGCGGCCGCCGACCATTCGTCCTCGGTGTCGCTGGTTTCCTGGTCCGGCCAGTCGCTGGCGAT
Organism: Bradyrhizobium sp. Ken01; assembly: GCF_055807355.1. NCBI lineage: Bacteria > Pseudomonadati > Pseudomonadota > Alphaproteobacteria > Hyphomicrobiales > Nitrobacteraceae > Bradyrhizobium > Bradyrhizobium sp. Ken01. Next base: position 2,247 of record NZ_JBVVPC010000078.1, on the reverse strand, counting down.
CGAGGGGCTGTCAACGACAGGCGCGTCAGTGGCGCTGTCGTCCTGCGCGTAGGAGTTCCACTGCTCGGCGAGATCGGACTGGTCGTCGGCCCGGTTGGCCGCGGCCATGGCCGGGACAGATGCCTCCTCGATGGCATCCTCGGCATGGGCGACCCAGGTTTCCTTGCAACGGGAACAGCGCACGGTCCGGCCGTTCGCCCCAAGGCTCGCGGGCTTGATGGCGTAGGATGTCGTACAATGAGGGCAGACGATATGCATGGACGAGCCTTGATGCACGGACAAGTCTTGACGGTGACACGGTCGCGGAGAACCGAGCGGGAAAGATGCTACCAATTATGCTACAGGACGACCGTTAACGAACCGGAAACCATAACGGCCGCAAAACCCGCTGATCGCGTGTGGCGGAGCACAGCCGTGCGGCCCGCGGCCTCTCTCGAACGGAGCTGAGCTTGGTTCGGTTCGAAAATGTCGGATTGCGCTACGGCCTGGGGCCTGAGGTCCTGCGCGACCTCAACTTCCAGATCCCGGCGCATTCATTCCAGTTTCTCACCGGCCCGTCCGGCGCCGGCAAGACCTCGTTGCTGCGCCTGCTGTTCCTGTCGCATCGCCCGACGCGGGGCCTCGTCAATCTGTTCGGTCACGACATCTCGCAGCTCGGCAAGGACGAGATCGCAGGCTTGCGCAAGCGCATCGGTATCGTGCTCCAGGATTTCCGCCTGCTCGACCACATGACCACCTATGAAAACGTCGCGCTGCCGTTCCGCGTCATGGGCCGCAGCGAATCGAGCTACCGCAAGGAGGTCATCGACCTCCTGAAATGGGTCGGGCTCGGCGAGCGCATGGACGCGCTGCCGCCGATCCTGTCCGGCGGCGAAAAGCAGCGCGCGGCGATCGCGCGCGCCGTGATCTCGCGACCGCAGCTGCTGCTGGCCGACGAGCCGACCGGCAGCGTCGATCCGACGCTCGGTCGTCGCCTGCTGCGGCTGTTCATCGAGCTCAACAAGTCAGGCACCGCCGTCATCATCGCCACCCACGATATCGCCCTGATGGACCAGTACGAGGCGCGACGCTTCGTGCTGCACCAGGGACGGCTGCACGTCTATGAATAGGCCCGACGAGCGCGGCGTGCTGGTCGATCTCGGGCAGGAGGGGCCGCCGCTTCCGGCCCGGGCGCGCAACATGTCGCCGATCGTGCCGCGCGCCTCGATCCACGGCCGCGCGCTGGTCGCCGTCGTCGCCATCATGACCTTCCTGGCGTCGATGACGACCGGCACGGTGCTGCTGGTGAGCGCCTCCGCCGCCGAATGGCAGTCGGATGTCGCGAGCGAAATCACCATCCAGGTCCGCCCGCAGACTGGCCGCGATCTCGAACGCGACACCGTGGCGGTGACCGAGGCCATGCGCGCGCAAGCCGGCATCGTCGAGGTCAAGCCGTTCACGAAAGACGAAAGCGGCAAGCTGCTCGAGCCCTGGCTCGGCACCGGCCTGTCGATGGACGATCTGCCGGTGCCGCGCATGATCATCGCGCGCGTGCAGCCCGGCACGGCGCTCGATCTCGGCGCTCTGCGCGCCCGCGTGACCCAGGTGGCACCAAGCGCCAGCGTCGACGATCACCGCGCCTGGATCGAGCGCATGCGCTCGATGACCAACGCCACGGTGCTCGCCGGTCTCGGCATCCTCGCGCTCGTCATCGTCGCCACCATCATCTCGGTGTCGTTCGCGACCCGCGGCGCCATGGCGGCGAACCGTCCGATCGTCGAGGTGCTGCATTTCGTCGGCGCCGGCGACCGCTACATCGCCAACCGCTTCCTGCGGCATTTCCTCAGGCTGGGACTGGAGGGCGGCGTGATCGGCGGCGGCGCCGCCATGCTGGTATTCGGCTTCTCGGAGTCGATTGCAGGCTGGTTTTCCGGCACTCCCGTCGGCGATCAGTTCGCCGCGCTGCTCGGCACCTTCTCGCTGCGGCCGTCCGGCTACATCGTGCTCGCGGTGCAGGCCGTGCTGATTGGCGCCATCACCGCGGTCGCCTCGCGCCAGACGCTGTTCGCGACGCTGAATGATGTCGATTGAAATGGTTTCTTCCTTCTCCCCTTGTGGGAGAAGGTGGCGCGAAGCGCCGGATGAGGGGTTCTATCCACGTGCACGAACGTCGATGCCAGTTCGCGGAGACATACCCCTTGTATCTGCACGGCCAGCATTTGTGCGATGGAAGTGACTTAGCGCCTTGGCCGGTGGCCACCGGCCAAG
>NZ_JBVVPC010000077.1:0-17620 GCF_055807355.1 Bradyrhizobium sp. Ken01 | reverse complement strand
AGCGACTATGGTGTCGGTGGTTTCGGCGGCATACAAGAACTACGCGACCTCAATAAGCCCGTGATCGCCTGCGTTAACGGCATGGCGGTTGGCGGCGGCTTCGAATTGGCACTTTCCTGTGATTTGATCTACGCCTCAGACCGTTCCTCATTCGCTCTGCCGGAAATCCGCGCCGGCGTGCTGGCTGACGCGGCGTCAATCAAGCTGCCGAAGCGCATGCCTTATCACGTCGCAATGGATCTGTTGTTTACCGGGCGTTGGATGGATGCCATCGAGGCGCATCGCTGGGGCGTCGTCAATGAGGTGCTACCGCACGAAAAGCTCGAGCCGCGTGTGTGGGAAATTGCAAAATTGCTCGCCGGCGGTCCTCCGCTAGTGTTTGCAGCCATCAAGGAGACGGTGCGCGCTGCAGAGACACTTTCCTTTCAGGACGCCATGAACCGAGTGGCACGCCGGCAGTTTGCCACCGTCGATGTGCTCTATAGCTCTGACGATAGAATCGAGGGGCCACGGGCCTTCGCAGAAAAGCGAGATCCGGTTTGGAAGGGGAGATAGAGTTATGGACTTGCCGGGCGAAGGGGACTTCCTTGAGCTTGCTCGAGGAACAATGACAAATAAGTCTATTGGATCGGCCGTGGGCCTCCTCGGGGGTCGCCAAACTTCAACTCGGCTCCGCCAGTCGAGCGCCCGCTGATTTCAGGTCATACCAAATGCGCATCTAGGGAACGTTATCGAGTCCGGAAGCTCATCGTTCGCTCGTTTCCGATCATGTGCTGCCAACGTCATTTCGTGTCCAGCTTGATGTTCGATCTGCTGCTGAGTAAGGCTTTGCTCGAGGGAGATTGGACGGCCAAACTGTTCTCCTGCGGCAGATGGCCGTCATACAGAAGCTCTCAGGCTCAAAGCAGGTCGGGATTGGTCGTTACCGCACCGATAACCGTGCGCATCGATTTGTAGACCACATCAAGGAACCGCGGTTCACCCTCACAATGACTTTGCTGCCGCTCGTCAGATTGCGGTCGCTGTCGAGGTCACGGGATCGGCAGCAAGCCGAGCTCGTGCAGTCGCGGGCTCCCGATCCGATAGCAGAGTCATGAGCCGGGGGACTTCCAGACGACCGATGATGCCAGGCCGGCGAGAAAATGCCATCGTAAATGCGCGGGGCTATTGCTTGGCGGTCGACTGCTGATTCCGCTCGATGTCGCCCACCATTCCGGAATGATCTCGCCCACCGTTCCGATTTGATGTCGCCCAGCATTCCGAGATGATCTCGCCCACCCTTCCGGGATGATGTCGCCCGGGGGTGACGAGGCCTCTTCTGGCTCCGATACGGTCCTGCCTTTCGGCTTTGCGAAGGGGGACCTGGATGCCGACGGAGAGGTTTGCGATGCGCCATGTGCGCGATGTGATCAGATTGAAGTCGGCCGGGATGCCGACCCGCGAGATTGCGCGGCGGGTGGGAACGGCCCCTTCGACGGTGCGGTTGACGATCCGCCGGTTCGAGGCATCGGGGCTGACCTAGCCGTTGCCCGATGACGTCACCGACGCTGTGCTGGAGGCCCGGCTGTTCGCCAGCGCCGGTGCCGGTTCCGGCACGCGGCGGGGCCATCGCCGGCAGGCGGAGCCGGACTGGGCGGCGGTGCATCGCGAGCTCAAGCGCAAGCACGTGACGCTGTTGATCCTGTGGGAGGAGTACATCGCGAGCGAGCCCGACGGGTATCGCTATTCGCGGTTCTGCGAACTCTACCGCGCCTGGGAAGGCCGCCTGTCGGTGACGATGCGCCAGTCGCATGCGGCCGGCGACAAGCTGTTCGTCGACTATGCGGGCGACGGCGTGCCGGTGGTGATCGACCGGCTCACCGGCGAGCGGCGGGCCGCTCAGATCTTCGTCGCGGTGCTCGGCGCATCCAGCTTCACCTACGCGCAGGCGACCTGGACGCAGGGGCTCGCCGACTGGATCAGCGGCCACGTCGGTGCCTTCGAGGCGATCGGCGGCGTGCCGGCGCTGCTGGTGCCGGACAACACCAAGGTCGCAGTGATCAAGGCCTGCCGCTACGATCCGCAGATCAACCGCAGCTACGCCGATATGGCGGCGCATTACGGCACTGGCATTCTGCCGGCCAGGCCACGACGGCCGCGGGACAAGGCCAAGGTCGAGCAGGCAGTCCTCATGGTTGAGCGCTGGCTGCTCGGGCGGCTGCGCCACCGGATCTTCCACAGCCTCGCCGAGGTCAATGCGGCGATCGCCGAGTTAATGACCCGGCTCAACGAGGAGCGGCCGATCCGGCGCCTCGGCGTGACCCGCCGCAAGCTGTTGGAGGAGATCGACCGGCCGGCGCTCAAGACCTTGCCGGAGAACCCTTACGTGTTCGCCGAGTGGCGGGTCTGCCGGGTCAGCATCGACTATCACGTCGAGGTCGAGGCGCATTACTACAGCGTCCCGCATCGCTTCGTCCGCGCCGAGGTCGAGGTGCGCTTCACCGCCCGCACCGTCGAGATTTTCCACAAGGGTGAGCGGATCGCCGCGCATCAGCGCATGAGCGGCAATCACAAACACACCACGGTGCCGGAGCACATGGCGTCCAGTCATCGGCGCTACGCCGGCTGGACCATCGAGCGTATCCGCAAGGATGCCGCCACGATCGGGCCAGCCACCGCGGCGCTGTGCAACCTGATCCTCGACGAGCGCTTGCATCCGGAACAGGGCTTCCGCGCCTGCCTCGGCATCATCCGGCTCGCCCGATCCTACGGGCACGAGCGGCTCGACGCCGCCGCCATGCGGGCGATCGACATCGGCGCGCGCACCTACGGCTCGGTCAAATCGATCCTCGCCAACAATCTCGATCGGCGTCCTTCACCCAAGCGTCCCGCGGACGACGCGCCGATCCTCCATCCCAACATCCGCGGGCCGCGCTATTACAATTAGGAGATCACGTCTTGCTCACGCATCCGACCCTCGATCAACTCAACGCGCTCGGGCTTCACGGCATGGCCAAGGCCTTCGTCGACATCGAAGCCGGCGGCGATGCCGCGAGTCTCGGCCACGCCGAATGGCTTGCGCTCTTGCTCGAACGCGAAGCGTCGCTGCGACGCGACAAGCGGCTGTCGAAGCGGCTGCAATACGCCAAGCTGCGCCAGCAGGCCTGCGTCGAGGACATCGACTATCGCACCCCGCGTGGCCTCGACCGCAGCCTTCTGGCAATGCTCGTCGAAGGCGGCTGGATCGCCGACCACGCCAACCTGCTGATCTGCGGCCCGTCCGGCGTCGGCAAGAGCTGGCTCGCCTCGGCGCTCGGCAACAAGGCCTGCCGCGACAATCGCTCCGTGCTCTATCAGCGTGTCCCACGGCTGTTCACCGATCTCGCTCTGGCGCGCGGCGATGGTCGCCACCCCCGGCTCCTGCGTGCGCTCGGCCGCGTCGATCTGCTCGTCCTCGACGACTGGGGCCTCGAGCCGCTCGACGCCGCGGCCCGCCACGACCTGCTGGAGATCCTCGAGGAACGCTATGGCCGCCGCTCCACCATCGTCACCAGCCAGCTTCCCGTCGATCAATGGCACGCGCTGATCGGCGACCCCACCTACGCCGACGCCGTCCTCGACCGCCTGGTCCATAACGCCCACCGGATTGACCTGAACGGCGAGAGCATGCGGCGAACCCGCAAACCCGCCCAAAAGGCCTGAGTCAGTGGCGCTGTGGACATGCCGCTGCGCTTGGACAACGCAAAGAGCGTTGCCCACATGCCCACAGCAGAGCAACAGCAGACGAAGAAGGGCCTCAAGCCGCGATTCAAGGTTGACCCCGCCGCTTCACCGATGCCAGAAACCTAAAAGCCAGAACGCCTCGCGCCCCGGGCGACATCAAATCGGAATGGTGGGCGAGATCATCTCGGAATCCTGGGCGAGATCAAATCGGTACACCCGGGCGAGATCATCGGAATTCGCAGTCGACCAGAGACACGCTGCTGAGCGTGGTCCGGCACCCATCCGTCCTCCGGCTGATGCTCCCAAGGTCATGGGTGTCGATGACATGACTTGCCTCGCGCTCCCCGGCAAGTGGGGAAAGTCACTTCACAAGTAGATAGCTGCGCATCAAAGATGATGTCGCAATCAGGCATTTCAAGGACGCATATCGTCAAAGGGGAGTTTGCGCTTCAACTAGTAGTTCGACATGAACCCAAGTGACACGCAAGCACGGCTTGGATCGCTCGTCGATCTCCGGCTCAAGGGGCTATTGAGCAGTTTCCTTCTCGTACTCCAAAGTTTGTCGCGTTTGTAGCGGTCTGAGACGCGTCTACAACGTTCATTCGCTTCAGTTCAATCGCGAGCTCAGGCTCAGAGTCGGGGACGGTGCAATGGCAACACATACTGATAGACTAATTCCGTTCGCCTTCGCGGGCGAGATGTGTCGCGATCTACTCGGCGTGATGCTTTCCCAGCAGATAATGTGGAATGATTGGCATCGAGCGCTGATTTTCCGAACGCTTTCCCAATTTGCACTTCTGGATATGTCGAACGTGTCGACTCGGATGCTATACGCTACCAAAGAGCGCAGTATCTAAGCCGACCGCGTCCGGTATTGCCGAGAGATGGTTTGCCGTCGCCGCCCAAGGCGAACTGGCTTGCGACTAACGGCACGATATAGTCAGTCTACCCGCCCGCAACTACTCTCGGGCTAGATATACTAATGCCTCCTGAGAAAGAACAATGGTTTCTAAGCTAATCGATGGAAAATCCATCGCCAAGACCCTTCGAACAAACTTGGCGAAGGAAGTGGCGTTGCTGCAAGCCGAGTTCAATCTAACCTTAGGATTGGCAGTGGTACTAGTCGGCAGCGATCCAGTCAGTTCCATTTACGTGAGCACAAAGGGCAAACAAGCGCGATCCGTGGGAATCAGTTCTCGTCAATATCAGCTTCCATGCTCCGCTAGCGAAGCCGAACTCATCGGGCTAATCGAAGAGCTAAACGCCGACGATTCCGTTGATGGCATTCTCATCCAACTTCCGCTGCCAGGGCACATTGACCGATGGCACGTGCTGGAGGCCATCGATCCAGCCAAGGATGTAGACGGCTTCCATTCTTACAATGTCGGACGATTGTCGGTCGGGCAACCTGCTCTCATTCCTTGCACTCCGCTCGGTGTTGTTCATCTTATCAAGACGGTTGTGAGCGATTTGAGGGGGCTCAATGTCCTTGTGATCGGTCGTTCAAACATCGTAGGAAAGCCTCTGGCAGTTCTGCTGGGCGATGCCGGATGTACTGTGACTGGTGTACAGATCCAAACACGAAATGTACCGGACCTCTGCCGAAATTCTGACATTGTCGTCGCTGCCGCAGGCTCCCCAGAACTCGTCCGTGGCGATTGGCTTAAGAGCGGCGCGATTGTAATCGATGTTGGCATTAATCGTGCTGTCGATTCAATGGGCACTGGGAAGCTTATTGGAGATGTAGCTTTCGCGGAAGCGATTGAGCGCGCGAGCTACATAACCCCCGTGCCCGGCGGTGTCGGGCCCATGACGGTGGCCTACTTGCTCGCGAACACAATTGAGGCAGCTATTTTGCGCCGCGGTTTATCTTTCTTTAGGACTTCAGGGGACTGCCAAGCGCGGCTTTCCTCGAAAGCTTCGCGGGTCGATGTGCAGTGCACAATCGATGGGAATCAAGGCCTCAGCATCGTTTAGCGGTCGTTTCGCGCAATCGCTCCGCCCGCGGTGCTCGACCGAAGCGAGCGCGATAGCTGCGGGAAAAATGGCTGGCGCTCGTGAACCCGCAAGCCAGAGCGATCTCAAGCACCGATAAGCTACTTTGCCGCACGAGATCCCGTGCGCGTTCCAAGCGTAGTGCCAGATAGTGCTCGCCGAGTGAACTGCCCAGATGCTGACGGAAAAGTCGCTCCAGGTGGCGGAGGGAGACGTTGGCAACACGCGCAAGCTCGTTTCGCGAAACTGGATTTTCTACAGTTTGCTCCATCCGACCGATCACTCTGAGCAGTGGCGCATGCGCGATGCCGAGACGTTCACGCAGCGGCATCCGTTGGGGACCGGTTCCTTCACGAACGTGGGTCTGCAGGAACCACTCGCTAACAGCCATCGCCAACTCGGTACCTTGTTCTCGAGCAATAATAGCATGCATCATATCTAACGGCGCGGTGCCGCCACCAGATGTCAGTCGATCTCGATCGATTTCGTATAGAGAGCGACGCAGGTCCAGGTCGGGATATTCCTCAGCGAAGGCGGGAGCATGTTCCCAATGAATCGTAAACCGGTAGCCAGCAAGCAAATTCGCGCGCGCGAGAATGTAAGGTCCGCCTGAGACGCCACCAATCTTGACGCCGCGTCGAGCGAGTGTTCTCAACCAGGCAAATGTCGCGGCATGTTTGAAGAGCGTCGGATTGCCTCCGGCGCAGACAAAAACGTAATCGAAATCCGCATCCGTCCCGACACGAAAGTCGGTTTGAATACGCACCCCATTGGAAGCCGCAGCCTGCTCTCTATCGATTGAAACATGACTCCAGCGGTACAGGGTGCTACCCGACAGACGATTTGCCGCACGTAGAGGCTCAATCACGGAGACGTATGGAAGCATTGCGAAGTCTGGAACGAGCAGGAAGCCGACATGAGCTGGCCGTGGGCCAGGACTATCGTTTTCAGACATTCGAAGGTCGTTGTTGATCATGCCCGAAAAACTACGCCCTTCAATGTGGATCATACAAGCGGGACTTGTATCTGCTCTCCGTTCCAAACGAGGTCGGGTTAAGTTCAGGCAAGTCTGATCTGCCAGCCAACTATGGCCAAGGAGCTAACGTGACCGCGTACGGCGGGCCGGTCTTTGACATGGCCGTAAAACAATTTGAGGTAATCGCAAATTACCTATCTATACCGGAAGATGCTAGGGCGCGGCTGTTGATGCCGAAGCGAGCGGTCATTGTGTCCTGTCCTATTCATCGTGACGACGGCACCACGGCCGTTTTCGAGGGCTATCGAGTGCAGCATCACCTTACACTCGGGCCGACGAAAGGCGGCACACGGTTTGCCACGAGCGTGGATCTTAGCGAAGTTGCGGCACTTGCAATCTGGATGAGCTGGAAATGCGCGCTGGTCGGTTTGCCGTATGGTGGCGCTAAGAGTGGCATCAGTGTCGAGCCCTCGAGCTTGTCCAGGCGCGAACTTGAAGCGCTATCTCGTCGATACATGCAGGAAATGATCCCATTCGGTGGGCCGCATCCAGACGTGATGGCGCCTGACATGGGGACCAATGAGCAGATCATGGCCTGGTTTATGGACACATATTCCATGTACCAGGGACAAACAGTTGCCGAGATCGTTACTGGTAAACCCGTCAGTGCGGGGGGAACGTTGGGAAGGCGCGAAGCGACGGGTAGGGGAGTGACGCATTTGGTCCGTCGAGCCGCGGATGAACTAAAGATCCGCCTCAGCGGTGCAACGGCAGTCGTTCAAGGATTCGGCAATGTCGGTTCGATCGCGGCGCTCGAACTGCACAACAGGGGAGTTAAGGTCATCGCAGTAAGCGACCACACCGGCGCGCTCTATCGGCCTGCAGGCCTGGACATCCCGCAATTGGTCAGACATGCGGCTTCGCAAGGTAGCTTGGAAGGCTACTCCGATGAGCTCGCCTTGGACCGTCAGGAAATGCTGACGCTTGAGTGTGATGTACTCGTTCCGGCTGCGGTAGAGCAGACGATCAACGCCAAAATCGCGGGTGACCTTCGCTGTCGTATTCTTGCCGAAGGTGCCAACGGTCCGGCTACGCCGGATGCAGATAGGATTTTAGAAAGACGTCAGAAGGAGATCTTCCTAATTCCCGACGTTTTATGCAACTCGGGCGGAGTAGTGGTCAGCTACTTCGAGTGGGTACAAGATCTCCAGCGGTTGTTCTGGGAGGAAGAAGAGGTAATGCGGCGCGAGTATCAAGTCTTGGATCGGGCCTTCGATCAGGTATTAGCGCGCGCCAAACGGGATAACGTGTTCAACCGGACGTCAGCCATGGCGATCGGTGTGGAACGCGTACGTGGTGCAAAGGAAACGCGCGGGCTATTCCCATAGTATCATCATTGCTGCTCAACTCATTTCGCGCCAGCAAATTTGTCGCGGTGGCTTGTCTGCCGACGAGCTTAACGGAGCGAGTAAGCGGGCTCGTTTATCGAATTATGGTCGACGAGTTCGTTGACTGACGCAGTGCCCGAACAGTCAACCAGAACGCGACCACCCAACGGCGCCCCCTTACGTCGAGAACCTCAGCGATTGAGGGGGAAATGGAACTATCCGCCGGTTTGGCTGACAAATCCAGCGGTGGTGCTGCTGCTTAATGGCGCGGCAGTGGTCGCCCTTCTGGCCGCTGTCTCCTGGCTCTTGTGGCAGGTGTGGCAATCGATGAACTCGCCTTCGCGGCTTCAACTTCAAGCTCATGCAGCCGAAAGGGTTTGTCAGTGGCGATGATCAGCTACTAGCCCGTTGGACTGTTCCGCTACCTGGGTAGCGACTGCATGACGCAGACCTCCTGCGTCCTGAGTCGAATCGCGCAATCGCTGCATTCGTTCCGCTCGCGGTTTTCCCAAGTGTGGGTGGTCCGCAAAGAACCGCAACCAGCACGTTGTGGGAAAGCGTAGCAGCAGGCGCTCGCGTCGGGTCAAGTGCAGGATCGAGTGTTTTTCTCGTCGGGATCAGATCGTGATCAACGTCCCCACCTACGGGACGGTAGATACCTCGGCAAACTTCGTAGGATGCTTTCTGGTGCTCCGTGCAAAAGGTTATTCATTGTTCGACTGAGCTCTGCGCCTGCCATGATCCAAACCTGAGCGCGGAAGGCAGGCCGATGATCCGGATATCCTACGCAATTCTGTCTGTGGGCCACACTGTCCTGAAAACTCCGCATTCGCAGACGCGACGCAGATCTCCTGCGTACCTGGGTCAAGATTTGAGAGGTTCAGCCTCTAGACTGGCGTAAACTCAATAACCCTGTTCTCGCCCAGGAGAAGACAGATGAAATCTCTTTCAGAAGTTAGGGCGGCTGACCCGATGGATCCCGCGGTTCACCAGAACGCGAAAAATCAGAAAGCCCGAATGGCGGATCCATCGAGAGTTGGCTGCGCTTTCCGAATCTGCGACCTATATGGCTGGACCGATACGTTCAACACTCATCTGTCGGTACGCGACCCGGCTGAGCCCAAGTGCTTTCTGATCAATGCAGCCCCATCTTCAACTCGACTGCCAATACGAGGGTGCACAATGTAAGCGGTCTTGTCGTTTTCGATCAATTGAATGTCGCTAACAATCATGCCGACCGAAGCTGCGCTGTTCAATTTGCGGCCAGATCAATGAAGTTCTTAGGGGCGGCTTCTACATAGCCACAAAAATCGATGCGCTATTCCATCTTCTCTCTCCTTACACAAGCGTTGATAGCCCATCGTGGCTGGCAGCCAGCTTGGCGCGATGCTGTGCCCCAGTCCGAATACGACGTTCTGATCATCGGGGGCGGCGGTCATGGTCTCGCTACGGCTTACTATCTTGCCGGGCAGTACGGCGTTCGAAACGTTGCGGTAATTGAGAAGGGGTATATAGGGTCCGGCAATATCGGCCGAAATACGACGATCATCCGGTCCAACTATCTCCTGCCAGGAAATACCCCCTTCTACGAGCTCTCGATGAAGCTATGGGAAGGTTTGGAGCAGGACCTGAACTACAACGCGATGATCAGTCAGCGCGGGGTGCTCAACCTCTTTCATTCGGACGTTCAGCGCGACGCCTTTGCGCGCCGAGCCAACGCGATGCGCCTCGCCGGCGTCGACGCAGAGCTGATTGATCGCGAGCAGGTTCGTACCATGCTGCCCTTCCTCGACTACGAGACAAGCCGCTTTCCCATCGAGGGCGGGTTGCTGCAAAGGCGCGGGGGCACGGCCCGCCATGACGCGGTTGCTTGGGGCTACGCTCGTGCCGCTGACGCACTTGGCGTTGACATCGTGCAGAATTGCGAGGTGACGGCTATCGATGTCGTCGACGGTCGCGTAATCGGGGTCGACACCACGCGTGGCCCGATCAAGGCAAAGAAGATCGCTCTCGCGGTCGCGGGCAACTCATCTCGACTCGCCGCTATGGCGGGGATGCGGCTGCCGATTGAAAGCCATGTCCTGCAGGCCTTCGTTTCCGAGGGACTAAAGCCCCTGATCGACTCTGTGGTCACCTTCGGCGCGGGTCATCTTTACATCAGTCAGTCCGACAAAGGCGGCCTCGTCTTCGGAGGCGATATCGATGGATACAACTCTTACGCCCAACGGGGTAATCTCCCAGTGGTTGAGGATGTAATGGAGGCGGCGATGGGCCTTTGGCCCGGGCTTGGTCGAGTGCGGCTGCTGCGTCATTGGGGAGGCATAATGGATATGTCGATGGACGGCTCGCCGATCATCGATCACGCTCCGGTCCCTGGGCTCTATCTCAATGCCGGTTGGTGCTACGGCGGCTTTAAGGCGACACCGGCGTCGGGGCTCTGCTTCGCCCATCTCATAGCTAAGGATGAGCCGCATGCAGTGGCCGCCGCCTATAGGCTCGATCGCTTCGCGACCGGCCGGCTCATCGACGAAAAGGGCGTTGGCGCCCAGCCAAACCTTCACTGACATTCCCTGGAGCAGACCCGATGCGCATTCCATGTCCCCATTGCGGAGCGCGTGACGTCCAGGAATTTATCTACCTCGGCGATGCCCGACCGCGCCGTCCTGATGGGCTCGCCACCACGGAAGATGCAATGTTCGAATACGTTTACATGCGTGACAATTCGCGCGGTCCTCACGACGAGCTTTGGTATCACGGCGCTGGATGTCACGCTTGGCTAGTTGTGCGCCGTCATACCTTGAGCCACAAGATCGAGTCCGTGGTCCCGGCCAAGAACGCAAAAGTGGGAGCGGCGGCATGAGCACACAGCCGTTCCGTCTGCCAAACGCAGGACTGATTAATCGCAGTCAGACGTTAGAGTTCCGCTTTGATGGAAAGAGCTATATTGGGCATCCAGGCGATACGCTCGCCTCTGCCCTCCTTGCAAATGGCGTCCGGCTCCTCGCCCGGTCCTTTAAGTATCATCGTCCGCGCGGTGTTCTATCAGCTGGCTCCGAGGAGCCCAACGCGTTAGTTGAATTGCGCTCCGGTGCTCGGCGTGAGCCGAACACACGAGCGACGATCATTGAGCTGTTTGACGCGCTTGAGGCAAGAAGTCAAAACCGCTGGCCATCCCTCGGTTTCGATTTCTTATCACTGAATGGTCTCGCTGCACCCGCTTTGGTCGCGGGCTTCTACTACAAGACTTTCATGTGGCCGGCTTCCTTTTGGGAGAAGCTGTACGAACCCCTGATCCGCAGCGCCGCGGGACTTGGGCGTGCCGCCGAAGTCGCCGACCCCGACCATTACGAAAAGGCCTTCGCGTTCTGCGATGTTTTGGTCATCGGTGGTGGGCCGGCCGGCCTCACAGCGGCACTCACCGCGGGCCGCAGTGGCGCGCGCGTTATCTTGTGTGATGAGGATTTTCGATTTGGTGGCCGTTTGCTCGCTGATAAGCGCGAGATAGACGGCCGTCCCGCCGACGAATGGCTGTCCGCTACATTGGCTGAGCTCAGCTCGCTTTCCGAAGTGCGCATCATGCCTCGGACTACCATCTTTGGGCTCTACGACCACGGCATATTCGGCGCGGTTGAACGGGTGAACGACCACATCGCTATCCCGCCAGCTCATCAGCCGCGTCAGCGCGGGTGGCGGATTTATGCAAAGCGCGCGATCCTTGCCTCAGGAGCGCTCGAGCGGCCGATCGTCTTCCCTGGCAACGACCGGCCGGGAGTTATGCTTGCCAGCGCGGTACGCGCATACGTCAACCGCTTTGGGGTCCTGCCAGGCTCGGAAGCTGTCGTTTTCACGGCGGGCGACAGTGGCTGGGCCACAGCGCGCGACCTGGTGTCAGCCGGGGCGCGCCTGTCAGCCGTCGTTGATTCCCGCAGTGAAATCGACCCTGTATTCAAAACGCTCGCGGAGCGTGCCGGCGCGCTGGTCTTTACCGGCGGTACCATCGAGGCCACCCAAGGTGGGCGTCACCTACGCAGAGTCGTAATACGTGATAGCTCCGGAAAGCGCACGATCCTGGGATGTGATCTGCTCGCGGTTTCCAATGGTTGGAATCCGACGCTTCACCTCACGTCTCACCAGAACGGCAGGCCAGTTTGGAACGAGGAGAAGCAGGCCTTTGTGCCCGGTACACCGCCGCCCGGTCTACTTGTCGCGGGCAGCGCCGCCGGCCGCTTCACTTTGGCTGAGGCGCTCGAAGATGGCGTACGGTTTGGGCGAGACGCCACGGTCGAGCTCGGCTTTGCCCCGTCACTGATGGAAGCTATTCCCGCTACCGACCCTGAGACGAGTGGTCTGAAGCCGATCTGGCGTGTGACAGGCGGCAGAGGCAAAGCTTTTGTCGACTTCCAAAATGATGTCACCGACAAGGATGTTGAGGTGTCGGCTCGCGAAGGTTTCCGCTCGGTTGAGCACCTTAAGCGCTACACGACCCTGGGGATGGCCACGGATCAGGGCAAGACCTCCAATCTCTCCGGTCTGGCCATCATGGCCGAGCAGACGGGCAGAACGATTTCCGATATCGGCACGACTGTTTTCCGTCCACCCTATTCGCCGGTCGCGATCGGCGCCCTGGCCGGCCACCACCGCGGAAAAGATTTCCGCCCCGTGCGTCTGGCCCCGACACATGAGTGGTCGCGAGAGCAAGGCGCGGTCTTTGTCGCAACGGGGCAATGGCTTCGGGCGCAATACTATCCGACACCGGGCGAGCAGGATTGGCTGACCACTGTCAACCGGGAGGTGCTTGCTGTCCGCAGGCGGGTAGGCATCTGTGATGTCTCAACGCTCGGCAAGATCGATATTCAGGGTACGGATGCGGCCGAATTTTTGGAGCGCGTCTATATCAATGGCTGGAAGACGTTGCCGGTGGGCAAGGCCCGGTATGGACTGATGCTACGCGAAGACGGCTTCGCCATGGACGACGGTACCACCTCGCGATTGTCCCAAGATCATTTCGTGATGACTACCACGACCGCGAATGCCGGAAAGGTGATGCAGCATCTCGAATTCTGTCATCAAGTGCTGTGGCCGGAGCTCGACGTGCGGATGGTGTCGATCACTGAACAGTGGGCGCAGGCCGCAATCGCCGGCCCGAGATCGCGCGAAGTTCTGCGCAGCATAGTTGATACTGCGCACGATGTTTCGAACGAGAGCTTTCCATATCTCGCCGCGCGCGAGGTCACGGTGAGCGAAGGCATCTCGGCTCGGCTGTTCCGAATTTCGTTTTCAGGCGAGCTGGCCTATGAGCTTGCGGTCCCGGCCGGCTATGGCGATGCGATGATGCGAGCTCTGATGGCCGCAGGCGAGCCGTACGGGATCACCCCTTACGGAACAGAAGCACTCGGGGTCATGCGTGTCGAGAAGGGGCACGCGGCGGGCAACGAGCTCAACGGTCAAACGACGTCGCGCGATCTCGGCCTTGGTAAAATGATGTCGTCCAAAAAAGATTTCATTGGACGACTAATGGCAAGGCGAGAGGCCCTCCAGCAAGGCGACCGTCCAACCCTGGTCGGATTTCGGCCGGTCAATTCCAACGAGCGGCTACGCGCCGGCGCGCATTTCATCGCCATGGGGCGCAGCGCTAATACGGACAATGACGAGGGCTACATGAGCTCTGTCGCTTATTCACCGAATCTGAACCACTGGATTGGCTTGGGCTTTCTCAAGAACGGATCAGTTCGCATTGGCGAGCGCATTCGCGCAGTCGATCCGGTTCGCAATAGCGAAATCCAGGTTGAGGTTTGCTCACCCGTTTTTCTCGATGCTGAAGGTACCCGCCTGCATGCCTGAACAAGTGACTTCTATGTGGCGTTCCCGAGACTGTTGGGCCGGCATCATCAACGCCGAACAGATCGGCGCCGACGGCGAAGCGGGTGTTACTCTGCTGATCTCGAACGACCTGCAGCTCGCGACCTTAATCACGAGGCCTGACTCCAGCGGTTTGCAGCGCCTCACCAAGCAGCTGATCGGTCTTGATCTACCCCAAACATCGTCTGCCGCGCTAACGCCCACGCATGGTTTGGTATGGTCGGGCCCGGATCAGTGGCTCCTTATTGCCCGACAGAGGGCGGGCTTTTCTGATTTGCTCGGGCTCCTTTCAGCCGAGGCTGCCGTCAGTGACCAAAGCCATGCTCGCGCGGCAATGACTGTCTCGGGGAAGCGCGTCCGCGAGGTTCTCGCCAAGGGCTCGATGGTCGATCTTCACTCGAAAGTGTTTCCAGTTGGCGCGACCGTTCTGACGAGCTTCGCGCATGTTAATGTACAGCTGTGGCGGACCGAAGACGGATCGGACGGGCCCGTTTTCGAAATTCTTGTGCCGCGAAGTATGGCGGGCAGCTTTTGGTCTTGGTTCGTGGCTTCCGTTGCAGAGTTTGGTTGTCGAATTTCCACCTGCAGAAATTGACATGGTGTGTGTTCCGCCACCTTCGCTCTCTTCAATCCAGTCTATGCAGGACCGCCGGCCGGCGCTTGCCATTATGTCCGATAACTCCATGATCCTTACCGTATCCGGCTCTGACGGCCCCGGCATCGTCTCGGCAATCTCGGTTCTTCTCTTCGAAGCTGGTTGTAACATCCGGGATGCTCAGCAGTTCGGCGATACCGAAACTAGGCGTTTCTTTATGCGCGTTGTCTTCGATCGCCTCGATCACGCCAAACCAGAGACCGAAATAGCGGGCGCGATCGAGGCGCTCGCGGAGCGCCTCGCAATGACATTCAAGCTGCGGCAGAGTTCCGCAAAGAAGCGCGTGATGCTGTTGGTGTCCAAATTCGATCATTGTCTCGCAGATTTGCTTTATCGCTGGCGCACCGGCGAACTGCCAATGGAGGTGACGGCGATCGTCTCCAACCATAGCCACGAGCATCTGGCCTGCACCGGCTTGGCCGAGCTGCCATTCTACCATTTCCCTATCACCAAGCAGACCAAGATGGAACAAGAGGCCCGCATCTGGGAGCTGGTGAAGGAGACCCATACTGATCTTGTCGTCCTTGCCCGCTACATGCAAATTTTGTCGGACGACCTCACGGCCAAGCTATCGGGGCGATGCATTAATATTCATCACTCTTTCCTGCCAGGCTTCAAGGGAGCAAAGCCGTATCACCAAGCTCATGAACGAGGCGTAAAGTTGATTGGTGCCACTGCGCACTATGTAACCTCTGATCTGGACGAGGGGCCGATTATCGAGCAGGACGTCGAACAAATCTCGCATCGGGACATGCCGGAGGATCTAATCCGTAAAGGACGTGATATCGAACGGCGCGTACTCGCTCGCGCCGTACGCCATCACCTCGAGGATCGTATTGTGCTCAATGGCAAGAGGACAGTTGTCTTCACTAACTGACCAAACCTTGCCCGGGCTAGTCGTAATGATGTCTCAGTAAAGGACTGTTCTTGGGCTTGTGGATCGTCTCCCATTTCGCCCTGGTCAGCTTTGTCCGGGTTCCTTTTGATGCGGCGTCGTTTGACGCCAAGCTTGATTAGGCGCCGCGGGCACTGGAGCAACAAACGAAGTTGTCTATTTCGTTGCATCGCTGCCCTCGAAGCGCGGCGCAATGTGCGAGAGCGTCCGGACCCCCGGTTTGACTTAACCGGCCTAACTGGATGCCCAGCTAGAAGGGCGGGCCCGAATGCAAATTGACGAGCCGCTCTTCCGCAGCCAACCACTGGAATCCATCGTCGACATCTTGAGATCGCCGCAACGTTGGCTTCGTTGCGCGCCCCGTCTGCTTTCTGGCTCAACCCGTGCTTCGCGTAGTCCATTCCTTCATGCGCGCCGCCGACAGCACCACGACATGCCGTGATGCCGCCGATTCGACAGGCCCCCGCAGTCGCACCTGAACATCACCCTTCGGAAGCCGCACCACCCGACGCACCCTGCGCGTCGAGACCTTGATCAGCATCAGGTTTATCGCTCAGGCCACAGCCAGTCCGCCTGCCTCACCTGTTTAGCGCGGCGAGCACAGCTCTTTACCGTCAAGCCCGCGCACCGCGCGGACGCTCCTTGCCAGCGTGGAAGACGATCTTGTTTTGGGTGCGGCCCCGGCGGTGACCGCGTCGCCCCTCTCGGCGCGCATGGGCGAGGCCCACAGGCCTCCTCCGCGTCCTGCGGCAGCATGGCGCCGAGCGCCTCCACGCCGGCGGCCAAGAAAAAGGGATCGAAGCTCGTTGCTTACTTCCTCGAAGGCCTTATCCACAGGCGACGTCGCAGGCCTCGTAATCGTGCTAAGTCTCTTCATGGCGTGCGTTCCTTCGTTGGATTCGGCACACGAGCCCTACAGGTTCAAGCCGAGCAACGCCGCTCCTTCTATGTCATCATCGGCCAGGACATCGCCTTCGGATCGGATGGAACGCCCCTTGCAGGATTAAGGGCGCCCGCCGCAGCCGCTACGGGCCGACGGCCGCCCACCAATTGTTGCGCACACGCGACTCGGCTGCAGGAATTCCCGATTCGGTGGCACTCTCGATTGATGATCATTGATACGTGGCGCCGTTTCGCCGCCACCGCAGGATTTCCCTTTGGCCGTCTGCGATAGATCAAGCGTGCTGGATAGCGATCTCGATGCAAGTGACTCTGCATGAACTGAAAAGTGGCGCATTCCGGTTTTGATAATCGTGCCGCGTTTCCGAATGCTGAAGTGCCTCAGAGTATCGGTTCGCTTCCTAGACGACCGCTTCCATGAAACTGCTCATATGCATTGCTCACTTCCGTCGAGAATCAGGCTGTTTCGAGCGTAACGATATCATTCGAACCTTGGAAGCGGCTGAATAGGTCTGCTACGAGTTCGCACTTCAGCAGGAGACCCGTTGGTCGATCAGCATTGGCAGCATGCGAGGTGGGCCGGACGAGATAAATGGACTGCATCGGGGACGCAGAGGACCGACAGGGCCCATCGGTCAACATGGCGCTACCGGCAGGAAAGATCCCAATCACGGCAAAGAGAGAAGGATCCCAAGTATACAGAGCCCGTAACTCCGAGACAGAAGCCATGGCGACAAGAACGTTGTTCGCGCCTGTTCCATCGAGACGTAGAGGCTTGGTTTATGTGCAGGCCTTGGTCTGTGCGCGAGCATTGCGGGCAATATCCAGAGGCCCCGATATCGAGTGCGGGAGAAGCTCGTACAAAGCCAACGCTATTGAGTTCTCAATCACAGAGATTCCGCAGTTATTCACGAACTTGTCCGCTGCTTAGCTCGGATGGAACACTCCTATCCAAAATGACGAAATTGGCGCGGGCCGCATCATCCCGGCTGCGTCCGCAGGCCGCCCGGCGGCTCGCCCTAACGTTCCGTTGGCTTGACGTTTTTCATCGAAGCTGAAGGCCGATCGCGCCCAAGGAGTAGCCCGCCGCGGCTAGTCTCTTCACTTTGCCGAGCCCGTGCACCTGGAACCTAACGCAGTCGTCCGTTAAGAAGCCGAATTGAGCGGGACTGCACAGGCAAGCGTATGCCATAGCTGGATCATGAAGAGGCACAAGAGTTCTCTGAGCCAGGCGAGGATACGGCGGAAGT
>NZ_JBVVPC010000076.1:0-17815 GCF_055807355.1 Bradyrhizobium sp. Ken01 | reverse complement strand
CATCGAACGCTTCTGCCGATACAATGCCCCGGCAAAACACGACCCGATGTCCCGAACTTCTGGTTCAGGACACTAGGGAGAGAGGCCCGAGATCCACGGGTGCTTGTCGTGGAATGCTCTCTCCGCTCTAGTCTCACCCGCGCTGTTGCCAGCCTTGCGTGCGCAGCTCGAGGCTCGCATCGGTGCGGGCGAGAGGATTGGCGCACCGGAGACTCGCTGTACGCGCAGGCGCCTCAAATCAGGCCGGCTGCAGCGCTAACTGGCCGCGGCTGAAGATCGGGCGGGCAATGTTGTCGCGAAGCCTTCGCGATCGCCCGCCTCGCTGTTATTTCCTCATCAAGCGCCGTGCTCTTGGCTTGCCACGGTTCGCTCAAGGCTTGCAGAAGGCCTACACTGGACACCAGGATGGCTAGGAGCGTATGGAGCCGCATAGCTTATTAGTCCTCAGAGGGAAGTTGTCTAATTTTGATCGCTATCGCGAGCACAAGGAGCGCTGCCGCCGGAATTAAAAGGTAGCCGGGATCCTCGCAGAACACCTTGAAGCCAGAGCACGCCGCGCGCGCCCAATCAGCTTCGCGATACGCTGGGTCGGATGCCGCAAAGAACACGACACCCATCATGCCTGCGACCACGCCGAGCATGATAAGAAGATTGGCGAACGGCTTAATCAGAGTGCTCCTGATGATCCGCCCTGACAACTCAGCCGCATTGGCGAGGTTCCCAGGCTAGTCGCGCATGATCGCCGACGCTTCGACGTGGCTTGGCGTAATCGGATCAGCGGCGGGGTGCGATGACGACTCTTCCGTGAGGCGCAACCGCGACGTAGCCCTGGATGGGAGCCGGCGGTGGTAGAGCGCTGTTCGCCATCGGGGCACTCGGATATGTCCGCGTGGCCGCACCCCGCTCAACGAGGTTGCCCCTGCCATCGCGCGCGTTCGAAATGCCTTGAGCGTGAGCCGCGGCCGCAACCATCCAGACCATGCTAGCGGCTGCTAGGTATGCGAATGTTTTCCTCATACAATGTAAGCTGAGCCGCAGTGAATTGTTCCCAGGCGGCCTGGGGCGCCCCTAACGCCGCGACAGGACGCTCGTCAGCAGACGAGTAGCTTCTCGAAGTGGATTTGAGTTATCAGGGCGACTGAGGCTTGCCACAGCCCCCTAACTGCTCAGCAACCTCGACCGTCGCAGAGACAGACAGAATAGGGCCGGCATCATCCGAACCACGATCGTAATTCTTCCCATGGTAGAATTGCAGGAGCCACCGTCCATGATTGCTTGCCCCAGTAATCCGAGCGCTAAACGTTTGGCGGCAGGCGCATCGACAGCCTCATATCCCTCATCGCCGGGGGAGCACCGAGGCTATCATGGTGATCGAAGTGGAACCTGGGCATGGGAGGCAAATCGGTGGCCGCCCATCCAGTTCCCAATGGAATGTAACTCTAAGGTAGCGACGGCCGCGGGCTATCGCTCAGAGCCACCCGCGGCCGACGCTGCATCCGTTCCGCACGATCGGAGCAGCGATCCGGGTTGTGTTGCCGCAAGCGTTGCTTGTCGACGTCCGCCTATTCAGGAGGCGCCAGATATACCGCGTGCAGCCCGCCAATGGCTGATCCTAAGTCCCGCTGCTCGTGATAGATCTCCCGCTCGCCCGGCCGCGCGATGCGGACCCGCAAGATCGAGTAATCATCGGACATAGAAGCGTCGCGGAGAATGGTCCGGACGCGCTCGTCAGTGCAAAACAGTTCTGCCTGAGCGTGAGTTTTTGCGGCTATGGCTAGTACGGCCTTGCGGTCGGACTTGAGCACGAAGATGGACAGGGAGAAGTCGGCTGGGCCGGGGCTGGTCATAACAGTCGGTACATCAGCACCCGCTCAACGGCTAGCCCGCAACTTTCCGGGGGTGCACGATCCCGGCACGACCACGCCGGCGTCAAATAGCCCTCCGTCGCGTGTTTATATCGTGGATGATGCGACGAAACATCCGATCACGCTCTCGCTCTTTCGTCGGCGAAATGGATGATAACGCAGCTTTCCGGATGGCGCCGATCTCGTCGGCCCTCAGTTCTCGCCAATTTCCCGTCCGAGCTGTTCGATCGTCATTTCGCCTTTGCCTTTAGTCCGATCGCTACCAGGCGAATGGTCGTCGCCAGCGCAGGACTGTCGCCTGCTTCTCGGCCCATGTCTTAATCTCACGCTCCAACGATGTCCCATCAGCGACGACATGAGATGCCGTGCCTAGAACTCGCGTGAAGCTACGTCAGGAACTGCCACGTTTTCCCGGCGTTAGTTGAGAACCTGCCGGCGCGCAGCAGAGCAATTTTTTATGCAGAACTTCGCTAATGCGGCTTTTTCGCCTGATGTGATCGAGGTGATGACCTCCGCCCTTGAGGCTGCCATCGCGACTTTGCCCGAGCCCGTGCATTCGTTTCACGTCAATCTTCTCGCAGAGTCCATCCTTCGTACCGCAGGTGCAGGCGAACGCGATGCGGCAACCTTGCAGAGGCTAGCGCTGATAGAGCTGCAACTGGCGCGCAGAGATTAAGCGCGGTGGTTCGGCTTCCTGGGCATCTTTCTGGCTCACGCGTTTGACGCGTGCCGGGGGCGCTAAGCCGAACATCTGGGCCGTGCGGGCATTACGCCGCATGGCTTGAGGTAGCTCGTCCTGCCTCCAACCGGATCCGGGACCCTATCTGGATTGTCGTTTCGAGCCGCCCTTCCGACTAAACTAGGCAGTTTGCCTCATTCCGGACCCATTAGGGGCAAATAGCGAGGGTTGCCAATGTGGGGAATGGCAAATGCCGAGAGCAATTGTATTTGGGGTACTTGGAGTCGTTGCAATCGGTGCGATTGCCGCTGGAGGCCACAGGTCGGATCCAACCGCGGAGTCGGAGGCGCCCCCAGAGTTCATTGCACAGGCGCCGGCTGCGAGCACGAACAAGTCTGACAAGCTGGTCGTGGAAAGAGAAGTAGAGCTGCCCAAGCAAATCACAGAGGTGAGCTTCGTAGCTACGCAGCAAGAGCCTCAACCGGCTCCTCCAGTCACCCGTCCCAGACAATCGCCCGATTTCGTTGCTCGGCACTGGCATGATCCGTACGCTTCGAAGCCGGAATCTCAAAAGCGCGCAACCGTCGCAAAGAAGCCCGTCAAGCGGTCCACCGAAAAAGTTGAAGCGAGCATCGCGAAGCAATGCCCGACCGACGGATTTGCTCCGTTCCTAAGGAAGCTCAGGTTGGCTGCCGAATGCGATAGCTAGAGCAGCGGCCTTTGACGAGGTGATTGCCGCGAGGTGCTGCGTTGAAATGACGAACGTCCTAACAAGGCGGGCCGTCGATGCCGATTTAGTACTTCTCGACGCGATCGTAGAAGATGCGCGTGAGCCGGCCTTCTTTGCGTCGCAGGACGAGAACGACTCTATCATAGTCGGCTGGTCCAAAGGCGGCGGATCCTACCTGGCAGTCTCGGACCTCAACCTCACAGAGCTTCGAACGTTTACGGAGTTTCCTGGTTAGAAAGCTCGATGAACTTGCACGGCGCAGTTCGTTGCGGATCGAACTGACGCCGGACAGCTCCGAAGGGCGTCCTCCTTCAAAACGATACATATGTGGTTCGCCTGGCGAGCGCACCGCAAAGCAGACGCGCCGCGGGCTAACGCCAGCCTCGTCAGAAAATTATGCAGCCTGCGAGGCTGTTCCGCCTTACCGCAGCTGGTATTCGAGCGTGGCGATCGTATCCAGCAGATTGCCCCGTCGTGCGCGCAGGGCCAGCGCGAGCATCGAATAACGTTGATCGTAAACGTCAAAGACCCCCGCCCGCACCTCTTCCTCTTGAATGTCGGCGGACATCAATTCGGCAAGTCGCTCCAATTCAACGACGAGTGCTTCCAGCTTCGCCGGGCCTCGAACACCAGTTTGAGACAGGTGCTGCATGAAACTGCTCCAGAATAAAACTGGTTGCGACCTATGTGCCGATACGTCACAAGCCGGGCGCCAGCACTCGCAACAGCGTCCGCGGCCTGTCTTTAACGTTAAACGCTCAGGTTAGCGCCTGAACGCCTTTGCCCCGGACGAAGCGCCGATCTCCCATTGCTCGGGAGAGACGAACGGCGAAACGACAGGCGCGCGGCGTGCGTATGCGCCAGCGGTTTGTTGCATTCATCCTGTGCGTCCTCGCCATCGCGATGCTGCGATGGCTGGCTGCACTCTTCTGGTTAGCTCGTAGTGCTTTTCTCCGGCTGCTCGAGTGAGGATCGAGGCAGCGGCGGTGGCCGATTCGCCGTGGCGAGAACCCTCAATACAAGAAACAGTGCGTTACCAATCAGCCAGACAAGCACCCATGATCCGATACCCATCTTGTAGTCCCCCCGCGCAATGCGCAGGGATTAGGTTGGATTTGTTTGAGGCGATTCTGTGCGCGTGCACCGCAGCGGCTTGCGCAAATTATCAGCAATCGCACAGGCAAATCCAACCAATTACCGATTTCGGTAGTTATCCGGATATCCAGCACGAGAGAAGGATACAACGCGCCATGTTGTAGGCGCGCCCGGCGGGTACTATCCGGCCGGTGCTTCGCGCTCCGCAGGACGCCAGTCGTGTCTGGCCAGTTTCATCGATGCTGCATGGTTGAAGGCGTGATGCGACTTCCTGTGCAACCGTATCGTCGATACCCCATCGATCCTGTGAACCGCCTGCCCCGGCTGAAATAAGGCCGGACTTCTCCGCCGCGCTGTGAAAATAACAGGGAATTCGGCGAATATTGTACTCTCAAAACAGGCTTGGCTCAATTTATGGACGCAGGTTGAGGGGAATTGGGACGTGCTTCTCGCAACTTCGGCCTGCTCAGGGGCGGCGGTCAGCGGTTTCCTGTTAATGCCCATAACAGGGCTGCAAACAGGAGTCAGAATGGGCAAGATCTCATCGGAGGGCGCGCAAAACAGGGACGAGCGATCGGTGTCGATCCCCTCGACCGTTGTGTCTGTCGGGATCTGAGCGAACGCGCGAAGGGGCCTTTTGGGCCTCGATCCGACTTAGTCTGTTTTCGCTGGCCGACGCGGCCGCTGACGGCTGACCAGACGGCAGCGGCTTAACGACTTTCACGCATTGAACAAAAGCTCATGTCCGTGTTCTGGCGAAGATCGCGATCGATCTTTTTGAATACCGCGCTCAATGTGCCGCCGCTGGTCCTGCTGGCAGACGGGCGATCTTGACAGCCGGAGCGGCGGCAAGATCGGCCGGTATGGAAACGTTCTGGTAACAATGGATTCGCACCGTGGATCTGATGAACAAATCAGTATGCACTCGCTGCACCATCGCTGCTCTCAATCGTCTATCGCCTGACCAGCCAACCATCTCATCCCGGATCTCGGCAATGCACGAACGCATGTACCGGACTCCTGCTCGCGCGTGCCTTTCGCTTGGTGGTGGCGGTCCATCGCTGGGCAAATCGAGAATGAGTTTCATATTTTGTAACTAAGGGCGCGCACCATTCATCCTATGAGCAGATCAGTTTCATTCGCTGCACCTTCGCAGCTTTCCATTATTAATCGCACAGCCAACGATCTCATCCCCGATCTGCGCAATGAAAGGACGCATGTGCCAGACGCCTGCTCGCGGGTGACTTTCGCTTGGTGGCGGCGGAGGGCTTGTTATCTTCAAGCTAACTAAGGTTGCGTAATATACGGTCTCATGAACAAAGCAGTCTCGCTCGCTGCATCTTCGCAGCTTTCCATCGTCTATCGCTCGGCCAACGATCTCATCCCTGATCCGCGCAATGCACGGACCCATCCGAAACGCCAGATCGAGCAGCTCAAGAGCTCCATCCAGGAGTTCGGATTCACCAATCCGATCCTGGTTGATCCCGACGGCAACATCATCGCCGGCCATGGCCGGATCCAGGCGGCAAAAGCTTTAGGCCTCGCGCTGGTGCCAACCATCGCTCTGTCCGACTCTCGGAGACCCAGAAACGCGCGCTCCGATTGGCCGACAACAAGATCGCGCTAAACGCTGGTTGGGATATCGAAATCTTGCAGCAAGAGCTCGGCGAGCTCGCCTCGATTGATCTTGACATCGACCCGACCCTTACCGGCTTTTCGACTGGCGAAATCGACGTCATCCTCTCCAGATCGGCAGCCGACCCCGATGATGAAATCATTCCAGCCACACCGAAGACCCCGCAAACGAAGCCTGGCAACATCTGGATTCTCGGCGAGCACCGAATCGGGTGCGGGGACAGCCGCGATGCCGCTTTCCTCGAGCGGGTTATCGGCAGGGATGCCCGGATAGACGCCGCCTTCCTGGATCCGCCTTACAACGTCCGGATCGAAGGCAACGCGAACCCAACGGGCCGCCATGGTGAGTTTGCCATGGCCTCGGGCGAGATGAGCGAAGACCAATTCCGCTCCTTCCTCAAAGACACGCTCGGTGCGGCAGCTAGTTGCTCGCGCGACGGCGCGGTCCATTACGTCTGTATGGATTGGAGACACATGGACGACGTTACGGCGGTCGGCTCGACCATCTATGGCGATCTCTTGAACCTCTGCGTCTGGAACAAATCCAATGCCGGGATGGGATCACTCTATCGGTCCAAGCATGAACTGGTCTTCGTCTACCGGGTGGGGTCTGCCTCTCATCTCAACATGATCGAACTGGGCAAGCACGGCCGCAATCGCACCAAGGTCTGGGACTATGCGTCGGCGAATTCCATGCGAGGCAGCCGACGAGAAGACCTTGCACTGCATCCGACCGTCAAGCCGGTAGGATTGGTTGCGGACGCCATCAAGGACGTCACTAAACATGGCGACCTGGTGCTCGATCTCTTTCTGGGCTCGGGCACAACGCTGCTCGCGGCAGAGCGGACCGGGCGACGCTTCCGCGGAATGGAGATCGATCCGAAATATGTCGATGTCGCGCTCGAGCGCTGGTCGGCGCAAACCGGTCTTGCTCCTCGTCTTGAGGGAGTGGCATCATGAGTGCCGAGCCCGAGCCGAACAATCAGCCCCCTCCTCGCGCCGATGAAACGCCTGAAGGCGCGCCGAATAGAGGCAGGTTTCAGAAAGGCCGCAGCGGCAATTACAGGGGACGACCGCGCGGGTCCGGCAAGCGTGCCAACAGCGGCTCCGCCTTCGAGGTCCTGCTGAACAAGACCCTTACCGTCACCGCCGGACGCAAAACCCGCGAGATGTCAATGGAGGAAGCGCTCCAGCAGCGAACGTTCAAGGACGCGCTTGCGGGCAAACGCATGGCCGTGCGTGAGGTCGTGAAGCGGATCATCGAGCGCGAGGCTTGGCTTAGGAAACACGCACCCTCGCAGCCATCTCAACAGACGGTCACGCAGCACATCTCACCGGATCCGGACAATGCCGATGCGGCACTCGTGCTCCTTGGGATCGCAGCGCCAAACCCGGCCCGAGCGGATTTAAGTGATGAGCGGGCCCAGCTTCTTCTTGAGCCCTGGGCGGTTCAACTTGCGCTCCGCCGAAAGCGGGGTGGCCTAACCCTCAATGAGCGCGAATGCGAGGAGGTGCGGCGCTGCACGCGCGATTCCCAGACGCTGATTTTCCGGGCGACAGCCCCAAGCGATCCACAGGAGAAACCGATGCGACAGATCAATAATGCCAACGAGATCGGCTATGGGCGACCGCCAAAGAGTTCGCGCTTCGTGAAAGGTCAAAGTGGCAATCCCTCTGGCCGCCCACGCGGGCGTCATAAGCATGCACCTTACGAAGCGGTGCTCGGTCAAATGGTCACGATCCGCGAAGGCGGCACTGAGCGCCGTGTCACGGCGGCTGAAGCCTTCCTGCTCCAACTCGCAAAGCGCGGCATCGAAGGCGATGGCGCGGCGTCGCGCACAACGCTGGCACTTATCGAGCAGGGCCGAGATGGACAACGCACCAGCGAACCGGTGACCATCGTGCTGGTTGGCGTTGCACCTGGCAGCGTCACGCCTGCGCTCGAACCACTGCGCATGGCGACAAAGCTCGATCCGTATCGCGAGACCGCCCGCATGGCGCTGGAGCCGTGGCTCGTCGAAGCCGCTTTGGAACGTCTGCCACAGCCTCTCACGCCGGCTGAACAGCGCATCATCGTGAAGGCCACGCGCACCCCGCAGAAAGTGCGGTGGCCCGCGTGGTGGAGCGAGCATCCCTGAGCATCTTCGGGTCAGAGGTCGCGCAAAAGAGCAAGAATCTTGCTCCGGAAAGAACTGGCATTCTCGGCCAAACGGAGCGTTACTGATTCTGCCGGGCACAAACGGCACCGATATCCGACCTCGCGAACGCGGGGCCTAAGGCAGTGCGGCAGACAAGTCGCAGCTTTATGCAGGAGATATCGTTGAGTACCCCTCAAACTGACGTAGCGCCCGCGGCACAACCGCTCAACCCAATCATCAGGTTCAATCCGAATGACCGCCGACATTTTATCGGCGGTTCGGACGCGCGCATCATCATGGGCGCCGATCAGGAGGCTCTGACGCGGCTCTGGTATGAGAAGCGTGGCGAGGCGGAGCCGGAAGATCTCTCAGACAATCTGATTGTTCAACTCGGCACCGTAACCGAAGTCCTGAATCGCGCTTGGTATCAGCGCGTATCAGGCCACACCATCACGGACATCCAGAAACGCATCCGTCATCCCATTCATAAATGGATGGCGGCAACGCTTGACGGCACGATCGAACAAACCGGCGCGGTGTTCGAAGCCAAATTCATGCTGCCCTGGGCTTTTACCGAGGAGGCGGCGGCCGACAAGCACATGGCGCAACTCCAGCACAACATGTGGGTCACCGCGGCGCGCAGCTCCGTTCTCTCCATCATCACCGGAGGCGGCAAGTGGGTCGAACTAAAGATTTACGCCGACCCTCTCTACCAACATCTTCTGCTTACCGCCGAAAAGAAGTTCTGGCGCTGCGTCCGGACCGGTGAGCCGCCGATCCTCTTCAATATCGAGACGCCACGTCCGCGGTTGGAGGCGGTCAGGGTCGTGGACATGTCGATGTCCAATCAATGGGCGGAGCTCGCGACTACCTATCTTCGAACCCGAGATGCGCATGGCGAGCACGAGACGGCCAAATCGGACCTCAAGAAGCTGATGCCGGAAGATGCCAAGGAGGCCAAAGGCCACGGCATCAAGGCCAAGCGCTCCAAATCGGGGGCGGTCAGCTTCGAGGCCCAGCCTGTGGAGGGGTCTTATGCACCGGTCCAGTGAGCGCATCGGCGCCATCGCGGCCGCCCTTGCCCGTGCCCAAGCCGAACTGACGAACCCAGAGAAGACCCTGACCGCTGTGATCCGGTCGCCCTTCCCGCGAGAGGAGGATCGAACCTTCCGCTATGCCTCTCTCGCCGCGGGCCTGGACATGGTCCGGAAGACGCTGAGCCAGCAGGAGATTGCCACCATCCAGACCACTCGGAGCGAACAGGCTACCGGCCAGATCCACCTTACCACCCTGCTCGCCCATGCCTCCGGCGAATGGGTCTCTTCCGACCTGCCGGTCTGCTCCGGCAAGGACATCGAGGCGCCGCATCGGATGGGTGCGGCGCTCACCTATGCGCGCCGCTATGCCCTCTTTGCCCTAGTCGGGATCGCCGGGGAGGATGATCTCGACGCCCCCAATGTGATCGCCGGCCCACCGGCGCCGACCGAGCCTCGATCCATGCCAGAAGCGAAAAAAAGCCGCCCAAAGCGATTTTGAACAGACCGCCAATTCTAGGGGCCCAAGATTCAGCAGCGCTTCGTGAGCGGTTGCTGGCTCAGCTCGCCGGGACCGACGATCTCCTAGTCTGGGCCAAAACCAGTCTACCCATCAAAAACACCCTTCAAGAAGTCGACGCCCGATCAGTCGAGGCGGCTTACCAGGAAAGATTGGAACCGGCGCAGGATCCCGCCGAAGCTTTAGCCCCCGACCCCGCTCAAAGCCAACCGACTGCTACCGAAGTCGTGAAAGCCAAGCCCGCCCAAAGAGCCATCGAAGGCGGCCTTGCCATTCCCAAGGAAACGCCCCGCAAAAGGAACAAGGCACATCTCGCCTTCGTCCGCGAACATCCCTGCCTGGTCTGCAAGCAGTGTCCCACCGACGCGCATCACCTGAAGTTCGCCCAACCCAGAACATTAGGCCGCAAGGTGAGCGATGAATTTACTGTGCCTCTATGCCGCTCGCATCATCAGGCTTTGCATCGGCACGGCGACGAAAGAGCGTGGTGGGCTAACATGCAGGTATCGCCCTTGACGGTCGCAAGGGACCTATGGACCGCAAGTACAGGGACAGACGCCAGCTCCAAAGTCCCGGCATTGGATCGCACGCGGCCCCTACAGCTCGGAACGGAGGCCCAGTCGCGATGAGCGGCCCTTCAAAATCGAAAGAAACGGCACAACGAACAACGGGGAGCAGTCGGTTGAGATACGGCGCCAAATTCTTAGTCGCCTGCTTCTTGCTCTATGCGCTCGTGATGTTGGGCGGTCGGGTCTTCCCTTATCATATCGGCATAATTGGCGGATTGCTCGCGATTGCCGGCGTCTTCATTGCGTGCCGCTGGTACGATCAGCGCAAAAGGCGGAACGCGATCGAGGTATTGCCACCAGGACCGATTGACGACCACAGCATGAAAAGCGGCGTTGATCGGACATTGTCCGTCATGCTTAGCAAACGCACTGAAACTGACCTTCTGCGAGACGATCAACGGTCCAATGGCAAAGAGCCGTACGAGCCGATCTTCGGCCCGGGCGCCGCTCCATTTCTCGCCCAGCTAACTATCTCTGTCGGAGCACTTGGGCTCATTCTTCTTGTCCTGTTGTTGGCGAATAGTGCAAAGGAAAACGCTTCTGGCCTGTTATTTGGCGGCTCTCAGCGCTCACAACCCCTGGAGCCCAGCAGGTCGACGGTGATCGACGGATACAAGTTCAAGCGTATCGACTAACGCATGCGTCTGTGGGAACATATGCACAATCTGTCTACGAGACGCTGTGCGACAGTTAGGTAGAGAATCCGTATTTCCAATATTTTTGCGCGAAGTGGTGTTCCGGCACGAGCTGCCGTTTGACCGCTCGTCGTTGACCCGCTGGCGCCAGAGATTGGGCGAGGAGCAGATCGCAGCGTTGTTGCAGGAGAGCCTCTCGGTGGCGCATCGGGCCGGCGCGATCGAGACCAAAGATCTCGAGCGGATGGTGGTGGACACCACCGTGCAGGAGAAGGCGATCGCGCATCCGACCGATTCGCGGCTCACCCACCGCGCGATCGAGAAGCTGGTCGACCTGGCCAAACGCGAGGGTGTCGAACTGCGTCAGAGCTAGCAATTGGCGTGGGTTGACAATGATGGGCTCGCTCTATGTGATCCGCCCATTGAGAATTTACTTTTGCGAGTTCAATTCACCCAATAGAGCTGAGTGGCAATGAGCAATCCGCGTGTGCGTACAGACTTTCAAAACAACCAGATCTCAATAGTCGCGATGGCTGTTCCGTTGCTTGCACTTGCCGTATTCATTCGCGCGTGGACCTATTATTATCCTCTTCGAAGCTATTTGGATGCTCGATGGTTCATCAGAGACATCTTACATCGCAGCTACTATGATTTATCGACAATATTTAGCGCTACCCTACTCACGAGTCTGACTCTCCTATTCATGAGGCGTTGGGCGAAGGCGCAGAGTGCGCTTGTGAAGGTTTATTACGCCTTCGCCGGGCTGATGTGCCTGCTTCTTTGCGTCAATTCGCGCGCACTCGAAATTATCGGCGGCTCATTGACGTACCAATGGCTCTACTACGCGGATTTTCTTCGAAGCTTTACGTCCAGATCTGCGATCGCCTCGGCGCTCGACATATCAATGCTAGCTCTTTTTGCCATTTCATTTTTGGCGCTCACAGCAGGACAGTGGGGCATCAAAGCACTACTCCGAAAATGGAGCGTTGGCTCATTTCGCCTCGTCATAGGCCTCGGTACAACTCTGATGGTTGCTTATCTGGTTCACGGTCAGCGCTGGGCACGCTCGGAAGAGATTAATTACCGGGAAATCGCAAACCCATTGATAGAGCTACTCGCAACCGCACTTGTAGGCGACGCCAATATACTTGCAAGCATGCCCACTAGTTCTTCAGACATCGATTTCCAAATTGGTAGCGCGACGAATGCCTCGAAGAGCAAATATAACGCCAATCGCCTTGTGAAGAATGTCATCTTAATCGTGATGGAATCTGTCGGTGCCGACTATGTCATCGGCTCTAGACAAGTTGATAAAGATAAATTGCCGACCCAGATTACGCCGGAGTTGACAAAGGCGCAGGCCGCCGGGGTTGCGTTTGAGAATTTTTATGCGCACACGCCAATGTCGACAAAATCGCTCTTCTCAATCCTGGCGTCACGATATCCTCTATTCTCTTACGAGACCGAAATCTCAAGAGTTGGCAATAGCCCCCTCACGACTTTGAGTAGTCGGCTAAAGGACGCAGGTTATCGAACGGCCTTTTTCATGTCGGGTGATTTTAGGTTTCAAAATGTCGATCAATTTCTGATGGGTCGCGGCTTCGATGTCCTGTCCGACATGAGTACTATTTCTTGCAACACGCCAGCCTTCGTAGGAAGTACAACAGCGTGGCCCAACTTAGATAGCGTTGATGATGAATGCACCTCGGCAACACTTTCGAAGTGGATCGGCGATGGGAAGGGAGCGCCCTTTTTCGGCATGATGTGGACCGGCAACACCCATTGGCCATACTCTGTGCAGGGCGAGCCGGCTCAGCTCTTCAACGAGAAACCTAGCCTCAACCGATACTTAAATGCCCTGCGTTCGACAGACGCCGCAATAGGTAAGATTTTTGCGCACCTTGATGTCAATGGTCTTTGGAACGAGACACTCGTTGTGGTGATCGGTGATCACGGGGAAGCTTTCGGCCAGCATGGTAGCCAGGTGCATGGAAGCAGCATCTTTGAGGAAGAGGTCCACATCCCTTTATTGCTGTTTAGCCCGACCCTGTTTCGTGGGGAGCACAACGGAAATATTGGCGGCCTGGTCGACTTGGCCCCGACAATCTTAGACCTTCTGAAAATCGAGCTTCCTCTCACCTGGCAAGGCCGAAGCATGTTCGCAAGCGAGCGCCCGTCCCGTGTTTATCTTATGGTTCCCAATAGTGAGATGATGGCGGGATACAGGGAAGGAGACTTCAAGTTCATCTTCAACCCAGCGCGAAATAAGACTTCGATTTTCGACTTGAGAAGCGACCCTGGTGAATCGCGAAATTTGTTTGAGGGGAACCGCGAGGCCATGAAGGAAATACGAAATCGTCTTGCGGCGTGGGTGCAATATCAAAATCGATTATTCTCTGCATCCGGGGCGGCTTTGCGGTAGCATCACACTCCAGATTTTCTCGGCTGGTTTGCCCGCAATTGTCGGCGACAACACGATCGAGGCGGGACCTCATACATGTGAGGGCTTCGGCGAGTTTTTTCGCTTAAGGCGGCTTGCCAGATGACCGGCACTAGCCGGACGTTGAACCTGGCAGCACTTTCCGCATCGATGGGGCACTCGGGTTGGAAAGCAAAGAGTCCGCGGCAAAGTGTGGCGCCGAGATACTGAACCTCCTCCGAATGAGTGGACACCTGTAATAGGCTCATTGGCTCCGGAGGTGTCCAATGTTGACCTTGCCCCCAAGTTTTATCCAGTTCTGAGTTCGCACTTGCCGTTGGATTTGCCGTCTCCCTCCGGCGATGTCTTCACCGGATGCTTACTTCAGTACCGCGCTGTCTAGCATAGCGCCGGCCAGGAGCCGCTTCAGCTTCGCGTTCTCGTCCTCCAGCGTCCTCAGCCGCTTGGCCTGGGAGAAGTCCATCCCGCCAAACTTGGCCTTCCACTTGTAGATGCTGGAGTCGCTGACGCCGTGCTTGCGGCACAGATCGGCCACTGAAACACCGGCCTAGTGCCTTCAAGATCCCGATGATCTGCTCTTCCGTGAAACGATTTCGCTTCATGCTCCGGTCCTCGTCTTGGGCCAGAGCGAACTTCAAACTGGATTAAGTCCGGGGGGCAAGGTCACGATGGCAAAGAGCCGTACGAGCCGATTTTCGGCCCCGGCGCCGCTCCATTTTTCGCCCAGCTAACTATCTCAGTCGGAGCACGCGGGCTCTTACTTCTCGGCCTATTGTTGGCCAATAGTGCAAAGGAAAAAGCTTCTGGCCTGTTATTTGGCGGCTCTCAGCGCTCACAACCCCTGGAGCCCGGCAGGTCGACGGTTATCGACGGATACGAGTTCAAGCGTATCGACTAACGCATGCGTTTGTGTGAACCTGAACCGCCTCGCCGCGTTACTGTCGCCGTGATACGCAATATAGGCGCAGCCATGATCAAGGTAGCGGCCAAGCCATTTTCAATCATTACAGCGATCGTCATCCTGTTCGGACTGATGATGGTGACATGCCCACGATAACGCTCCGATGGAGAGCTTCTTCCATGTCTTGTGAAGACCGGGCTCGTCCATCATTGTGATCACAATAGCCGCGCCGACGCCCAGCGCGACAACTTCGCCATCATCGAGGGCTTCTACAAACGAACCATCCTCCATTCCCCATCGGATATACCGCTCCGATCGAGATGGAGCGAGAAGCCGCTTAAAGCCGTCCACTTTTCGGGGGGAAGATCATCAGCTCCCGGTAAGCTTACTTCAATGGGTTGGCGTCGGCAGCTCCGCGTGAGCGGCTATGTAGACGTCGCCAAATTTACCTTGAAAGTTGAAGCTCTAGGCTGTTGGGCGGCCGTTAGCCCGCGGCGAAGTCAGTCCCAGATGAGCGAGCTCAGCTATCCAAACCGCCCGGCGCCAGTTGAACACGCCAGAACAAGAGGCCTGAACCAGCATTGCCTGCGCCCGGCGACCCCACGTTACCAGAATTTGTAGCCATCGGGCCGAACCAAAGCCCCGCTGCGTTTGTCTGAGTATTGATCGGAACGTACGTGATGAATGCTCTGAACCATCCATTTGGTTCTGCCACGATGGCCACATGGTCCGGGACGTTGGGCGGACTTCCGTTTAGATCACCACTGACGACCGTGCCGTTCAATGAATCGAAAATATAGGTATGGCCCGAGAGGCCATCGCCGCTCGAGAGATAAAAGTATTGGTACTCAACGGCTTTGGCGTAGATGCTTGCAGTGCAACGTTGGCCCTTAGTGACTGTCGCTGCGGCGTAGTTGACGACCTTCTGATGGTTTGCCATAGAGTTGTACGCAACTTTAGTCGCCGTGCCGCCCCCAAGAGGATCGATTTCCCTGCCCGTCATAGTGACATTGGCCGAGCTGGAGCCGATGGCAATGCTAGCAGACGATATTGTCGCACCGCTGGCAGGGAAACTCGGCGGAGTAGGTGCTGCCGCCAGAATGGCGATCGCAGCCGTGGTTGCTGTCGTTGAACCATTGCGGTTCGTTGCTATGACGTCGCATGTAACCGTGCTGCCGACATCATCAGCATGTAACGTGTACGTGGATGACGTCGCACCCACGATCCTGATGCCGTTCGATTTCCATTGATACGAAAGAAAATTGTAGGCAGTTGAGCCTAGTTGCCATGTGCCATTGGTTACCGCGAGCGTCGCCCTTTGGTAGCGAGCACCTAGCACAACCGGCAGCGTTACGTTCACGGGCGCTGCCGTAACTTTTGACTGCAGCCACGAGAGAGCGCGAGCCTTTACGACCGGAGCCATCAAAGATCTTGCGAGGTAGTCCGTTGGATGCGTTCCATCGGGTGTCGGTGCGTTTGCTGCGCCAGTGACAGGCCACTTGTCGGATGCACCACTCCACGGCGATGACGGACTTGCAAAGACACCCTGCATGTCAAGGTAGTCATCCAAGCCGTTCGAACCTACATTTGCAATGATGCTCGGGTTCAGCAAGTCGCGTATTGCACGATTCTGATAGGCCTGATTGAGAAGAGTCGCATAATTATCCGTCGTGCTGTCTCTAGGCAAAATCAGCGCCTGCTCGACGCGAGTTATCTTGCTTTCGGAGTACGACTTCAGATCGGCCCACAATGCCTGAAGGGCAGCGAGTTCAGGGGCCGCCGCCCCTGCGTTGCTTCCATAGTTGCAGAGGGCGTGAGTCGCATACTTGTATAAGGCCTTCATCCGGCCCGCCGCGCTATTGTAACCTGCGGCGGTCGACCCGAACCGGGCGACACTGCCCCACGGTATACAATGGCCGTTTACGTCCATGAGACCATTAGAGAGATAGCCACCCGTGCTCAAATTTGGATAGGCGGTTCCGAGCTGGCCTTGGAATATGCTGTCGCCAAGTATCAGAAGCGAGATTGTCGGAATACCGGGTATGCCAACAATCGCCCACGGCTTCAGTGTCCAAGCGGCAGGGTTGGCGCTGTTGCCATGCCCCGTCGCGCCTGACGAAGTTGTTTTCGCTTCGATGTCGATCTGAGATGTGTATGTGGCCGCGTCGCCGAACCAACAGCCGCAGTCTGCGTCGATGACATCGCGCCCAACCCCGCTGAAGTTCTGGACTCCGACAGCGCAGTCATATTCAAATTTGAAATAACCGACTTCGTTTGCGGGGAACAGCGAGCTATAGCCGAAGCTCGAAGGTGAGAGATCGTCGGCGATATATTCGCCAGAAGTCGCATTTGCAGGGATGTAACCGGTTGTGTTTCCTCCCCAGGAGACGCGAACAAGCTTGGTGCCAGGCGCGTTAGGGAAAAAGAACGCACACTTAATTGGAATCGGCCTGGTTAGCTTTTGCTCTCCAGCAGCCCAAACGAATGTGGGCAGTACCAGACGAAGATATGCTGCCCCCCCGTAACCGATCTGAATGCGCTCATAGCCGGCAAATCTCGTGGTAAAACCAAGAGTTGTCGATAAGGTCCCAAAATTGGCGGGTAGTTCTCCGCCGGTTGCGACAAACTGAGGCGCGGCAGCGCTCCCTTGCGCTCTACCCAAAACAACGAGAGACTCAAACTGGGGCCCCGCGCCTAGCCCGCCAAGAGCCATCAGCATCTTTCTAGTTTTGATAGTTGAGGCAACGATTGAAATCAAACCCAGCGCCTGTCTTCGCCCAAGCTTCATGAGCCAGCCAGCATGCAACTGCCCCTTCATTTTTTTACCCACTTTTGGATAAACGACACGCCGACTGAACCTTCATCATTGCCACCCTACATTCACGTATGGATCGGTCGATTGAAATTGGCACGCGTCACCACCGGCGCGCTCGCTCGCACAGAGAAGCAGATAGCCACCGCATCACGTTCATCAGAGCTAGGCATGCCGCATTTCTTCCCCGCCGGTGTCGACACATCCAAGTTACCGACGGGTGGGAAGATAATCCGCGAGGAGAAGCCGGCCAAGGTCAAGAACGACGCGCCTCTGGATCCTTCGATCCGCTGCCACGACGCCAGGCAATGTCCGTGCTGCCAGCATTAGGCGCAGGGTCCATGCCCACTATATTTGCGAGTGCGCAGCACAAGATCATGCAGAACGAAGCTGTGAAAGCTGGAGACGAGACTTCATTCGGCATTGCTGAAAGGGGTCCGAGAGAGCCGTCTGGCGTGGCAGGACGGGAGCCGGCATCACCGCTGGCTTCCTTTTGCCTAGGCCGGCTCAGCTGGTGCTAACGACGACGGGTACGTCACAAGCAAAAGGACAGGACCTTTTTCGAAAGCGGAGCAAAGGCTATCGGAAATCATTTGCAGGAACGACAGAACCATTCGGCGGTGGACCTCATACTATCAAAAGTCCTGCTGCTGTATGCGTGGCAACGATGCTTGAATTGGGAAGCCCAATCGTTCCGTCGCCATTGAGGTCTTGGTGGAAAACAGTCTCAAAGGCTTGCAGGGATGTGTTGGTTGGGTTTGC
>NZ_JBVVPC010000075.1:0-18068 GCF_055807355.1 Bradyrhizobium sp. Ken01 | reverse complement strand
GATACCTCAGCCCTGTTGAGTTCGAGCGCAAGGTGGGATTAGCTTAACCGGGTGTCCATCAAACCGGCAGCAGCTCAGAACCTGATCACCGAAGATAAGTCAGGCTCCCTCCCATATTCCTGCCGAGAGGTGGGCAGATCGTCGGGCACCTATGCAGGACGTGCATCTAAGGCTTCACAAGGATGTAGCGCATTGGATGCTCATTCCACAGTCCCGCAGCGTGAGCTCTTCAAGTCTTTAGCCCAGGAAGGGAGGGGGCGATCGCTGTCAAGAGCGCAGCGGGATCGATCCTTTCCGCCCGACCGGCCTTTGGTGATGCGGCCGGCCCGGAACGGCCGTCGTCGGGGCTCGGCGCAACTTCATCGGGCCGTTCGGCCGCGGGGTGATCCGCCCGTCGCAACGACGGGTCGCTTGGGCCACCACGGGATCGCGGTAGAGCCCGAGGAACGACATGGCGGTGGACAGGACGCCGGAGCGCTCATTCTCCGATTTATTCAGGAGTTCGCGCGCGGTCGAGGCAACCACAGGATGAGCGCCCTGGTCGCCTAGGTGCGGGATGGTCATCATCGCCTTCAACGTCGCTTCGATCGGCCGTTTGGGGTCCGACAGGAATGCGGCCACACCGGCCAGGGTCTTGTCCGTCTCGGCATAGAGGACGTGGAGGATGGCCCCGACCAGGAGCGAATGACTGGTCTTCTCCCAATGGTTCCGCTTGTCGAGGGAGCCTTCCGGGTCGACCAGAACGTCGGCGACGTTCTGGACGTCGCGAACCTCCCATTCCCCGCGCCGGACCTCGAGGAGCGGATTGTAGGCCGATGATTTTGGGTTGGTCGGATCGAACAAAAGGACACGGCCATGCCGCGAGCGGAAGCCGGCGGTCAGCTGCCAGTTCTCGCCCTTGATGTCGTGAACGATGGCCGACCCCGGCCAGGTCAGCAGCGAGGGGTGGGTGCGAAACACAACACGTGTTCCGGTCCATCGTGGCGAAGGTAATCACGGTCGAGTTTACCCAGCACCACGCCATCGGGACCGAGGAGCCCGGCGGCTCTCACCTCCTCACGACTCGCCCAGCGCGCCGAACCATAGGTCTCAATGTTCTTCGCCTCACGCGCCCGCGAGACTGACATCCCGATGGCCACCGCAATCGAAATGAAGGTCCGGACGCCGCGATGAAAGCTCCCTCGACAAAGACCTGAGGCGCATAGCCGTCGTAGACGAACCACCACCAGAAGAACACGGGCGGGTAAACATCTTCAAACCGGACAGTTCGAACCAGGGCCGCCCAAGTTCCGGTTGCAGGCGAGCCGCCAGGCCGTCCACTCGGTTGCTCCCCAGATGGCCAGCAAGACGATCAGACTCACAACGACCACTTGTCCCCAGAGTATCTTGGTGCCGGACATCCGAACGCCCTTCTGCGATTGAATTGGCGAGATAACTAGAGGCCCAGGTCGCGCTTGCGGCCAATGCCCCATTCGATGCCGCCGCCCTCTTTCACGATGCCGGTGACGTGCTCGCCAAACCTCTTGTCAAGCTCGCGCGACCAGGGCACGAGCTGGAAGCCGAGCCCATTCTCGATCATGGCAAAACGTCCCGAGGCGAGCGTCAGCCGCTGGCGATAGGTGCCTGCTACATGCTCCTCCGAGGCGGCCTTCACATGAGGCAGGCCGGTGTCGGCCGAGACTTTTGCTGCCACCTCGTCAAGCTCGCGTCGGCGCAGGCTATTTAAGAGATCACGCTGCACTGTGATGCGCTGGCCCTGCCGCCGCGCCAGGCCTTTCTGGATCAGATGCTCGGTACGGGCTTCCATGGCGTCGCGGGTCTCGCGGCCAAATCCGCCCATGGCGAGCGGCATGGGATCGCGTTCGACCAGACAGTGGTCGAGCCAGGTCGCCCCTTTTGCGGTGACCTGCTCAGCAAGATCGAGATCGGAACGGCACGCGAGCACCAAGGTGGGGCGCGCATCGCCGGCTTGGCCGAAGCGTCGGACTTCGACGATGCCGCCGACCGGTGGAGCATGTTTGAAGTCTTCGATCCCTCGGAAGCGGACGTGGTGCACACGTCCGTCTGTTCCATCGATCAGGGCGTAGGCCTCACCCGTCAATTCGTCATGCAATCCACGGTCGACCAATCGTCCGATGATCTGGGAGGTCGGCTGTCCGCCTTCGATGACGTAGTCCGACACGCCGCGGGCTTCCCCACGCTCAATAAAGGCGCGGTGCATGGTCTTGATGATGTCGCCGCGCATGCCAAGGTCACGCAAGCTACGCTCGGCCTCGAGCCCGACCATCCATTCCCCAGGCGAGGCAGATGCCGCGAGGCCCATCTTCTCCAAATGCTGAAGGCGACCAACCATCAGGCGCCGGATCTCGGAGTCAGGGCTGCCGGAACTTTCTGAACGAAGATCGATAGTGCCGGTTTCGTCGGCGGCCTGCTGGATCTCCCGATCGAGCCGCGTCCATCGCTCTGCCGTGACTTCCCTCTCCAGCGCATTGCGAATCTCATGCTCCGGCTTTGGGCCCAATTCGATGTCGACGAGTTCCTCGGCGCGTGAGCGAAGGCCCCGGCTGATGTAGTCGCGGGAGATCACGAGGTCGGCCCCTTGCTCATCGACGCCGCGGACCAGAAGATGGACGTGAGGGTTATCCGTGTTCCAGTGATCGACGGCCACCCAATCGAGCCGCGTGCCGAGATCGGCTTCCATTTGTTTGGCCAAGTCGCGGGTGAACGCCTTGAGGTCGGTCATGTCGCCCGCGTCCTCGGGCGAGACGATGAACCGAAAATGATGGCGATCGTCCTGGCAGCGATCCGAGAAAGCCGCGCCGGCAGCACGGTCGCTGCCGGCGTCAAACATCTCCGCCCTCTCGCCGCTGCGGGTCACCCCATCGCGCCTCAGGTATGAAAGGTGAGCAGTCAGTGGCGCCGAGCGGAATGAACGACCCTTGTGACGCACAACCCGCGCTTTCACCACGACGCGCCGCGCCGAACTGAACAACCGGCCCCGACTAAAGGCGAGCCGGCCGCGGCCAAAGTGGAGCGCCCATAGGCCGCAGAACGCTTGCCAGCCGCAGCCTGACCAGAGGTATGTCTAGCTTTCTTCGCGGCACGTAGCACTTGGTTGATGAAGCTCTTCGGCTTCGGCGCGCGGGTGCTGCGGATACGCCCGGGCCGAATACGCAGGTCGCTGTCGCCGACGGTCATCGCCGGGCCTCGAACAGCGCCAAAACAGCTGCAGTGCCGAAAATGTCTTTGATTGCATTCGTCAAAAACCAACGCGCGGCACGCGCCCCGACCGACCGGCACGCCAGAACCCAAGCCATGCCAATGGCTTGCGGTTCGACCGGCGAGCCTCTTTTATCTCGCTTTCCTAATCGGGCGGACGTAAGCGTCCGGTTTCTGCACATCTTCCTCCTCGTGCGATGTCGTTCCATTTCGGGTTCTCTGCTGCTGTGGAGATTCTCCGGTGGGACCGAAACACTTCCAGAACAAAGCGCGACGTGAATGGTGGTCGCTGCACATCGAGGCATGGCGCCGAAGCGATCTCGGAATCCGTAAATATTGCCTTCAGCAACGCCTCACCGAGAACACGTTTCGGCGCTGGCTGAAGCGGCTCGCCGGCGACGAGACTGCGCTTAAGCTCGAGAAATATCAGACGGAATTGCGCCGCGAGCGCTGCCGGGACAAACGCGAAAAGGCGCTGCGAAAGCAGAAGCAGCGCAGGTTCATGGTCACCGCGGACGTCCGCAATCGGGCCTCTCAGGCGTTCTGGGCAATGCATGTGGAGGCGATGAATTGGAGCGGAATGGGCCTGCGCGCCTACGCCGCCGCAATGCAGCTGTCGCCGCATTCGTTGCGCAAATGGCGTGACCGACTGGACGCCGGCGAACTCGCAATCGACTGGCGCGCGCATCTTCATCCCTCCGCTCGCCCGGCCGTTAGCACTAGTGCTAGGAACTCGGCCCCCGAACGTCGCTTGACAGCCGCGGAAATCGGCGATCCGACGGCGCCTCGAGCGCCCGTTCGGCGCTTCTTCAGCGATGAGGAGAAGCTCGCGATCGCGAAGGAAACCGAGCAGCCGGGCGCCAAGGTCTCTGCCGTTGCGCGCAAGCACGGGATCGTCACCGGGCTGCTGTTCCGCTGGCGTTCGCAATTTGGCATCGCGCAAAAGAAGCGCTCGAGGCTCGCCCGAGTGGTCATCCCCGACGACGCTCCGGCAGCGCATGTTCTGCGCGATCTCGTGCGCCCGCCGGAGGGCATGATGGTCGTTGGCCTCGCCGATGGAAGTCGCATCTTCGCTCCGGCCGGAATCGATCCGGATGCCGTGCGAGCACAGATCGAAAGCGGAGAAATGGCGCCATGATGTTGATTCCAGCGGGCGTGAAAGTGCACCTGGCGCTCGGTTACACTGACATGCGGAAAGGCATGGACGGGCTCGCGATGCTGGTTCAGGACGTGCTGAAGAAGGACCCGTTCTCCGGTCATCTCTTTGCCTTCCGAGGCAAAAAGGCATCGGTGCTGAAGGTCCTGTTCTGGGACGGCAACGGGCTTTGCCTGTTCACCAAACGCATCGACCAGGGCGGCTTCGTGTGGCCGGTGATGGCCGGTTATGACGGTTCGATCACACTCACACCAGCTCAACTCGCGATGCTGATCGAAGGCATCGACTGGCGCGCTCCAGAGCGTGTTTGGAAGCCTGCAATTGCAGGCTGATCCGCAAAAACAAGTGCTAAACTGAGTTGTGATTCTTCTTCGAATCAGCGTGTTCGAGTACCATCGGACATGCGGTTCGATCTCAACAATCTGCCTGCCGATCCAGAGCTTTTGCGGTGTCTGGTGCGCGACATCGCCACCACCATCGAC
Source organism: Bradyrhizobium sp. Ken01 (assembly GCF_055807355.1). Lineage (NCBI taxonomy): Bacteria > Pseudomonadati > Pseudomonadota > Alphaproteobacteria > Hyphomicrobiales > Nitrobacteraceae > Bradyrhizobium > Bradyrhizobium sp. Ken01. The sequence goes on along the minus strand of NZ_JBVVPC010000075.1, from coordinate 13,211 downwards.
CACCGCGACAGTGAGATCGAGCGCCTCAAATCGATCATCAAACAGCTGCAACGAATGCAGTTCGGACGCCGCTCCGAGCGCATCGATCCCGACCAGCTGGCGCTGGGATTGGAAGATGTCGACGGCGACATTGCGCGCATCGAGGAAGAGCACCCAACTGGCTCCTCGGAGGCCGCGGCAACGCAGCCGCGACGCAGAGCTTTGCCAGACCACCTGCCGCGTGAAGACGTTCTGCTCGACGTCCAAGGCGACGTTTGCAGCTGCTGTGGAAGCGCTCTTCACCTGGTCGGCGAGAGCGTCAGTGAGATGTTGGACTGGGTGCCAGCTCAGCTCCGTGTCGTCCGAACCACCCGTCCTAAATACGCTTGCCGATCCTGCAACAAGGTGATGCAGGTGGCCGCGCCGGAACGAGTGATAGCCGGTGGCCTGGCAACACCGGCGCTGCTCGCGCACGTACTGATCAGCAAATACTGCGATCACACTCCGCTCTATCGGCAGTCGCAGATCTTTGCTCGCCACGACGTCGATCTCTCCCGCTCGACACTCGCGAGCTGGGTCGGCGGCGCCTGCTGGTGGCTCGAAGCATTGCACGGACGGCTGTGCAAAAACGTGTTCGCCTCCGACCATCTGTTTGCAGATGACACGCCGGTCCCCGTGCTCGATCCCGGTCGAGGTCGTACCAAAACTGGACGGCTCTGGGTCTACGCCCGTGAGCAGCGGCCGTGGGCTGGACCTGAGCCTCCGGCTGCAGTCTATCTGTTCGAGCCGGATCGCAAGGCCGTGCGCCCAGCCACGCATCTGGCGAACTTCAAAGGCATCCTGCACGTCGATGGCTACGCCGGCTTTGAGCAGCTCGGCGACAAAGACGGCGTTGTTCTCGCTGCCTGCTGGAGCCACTCGCGGCGCAAATTTTATGAGGTTGCCGAGGCCACCGGTTCGCCTGTGGCAATAGAAGCTTTGCGTCGGATCGGCGAACTCTACGCGATCGAAGCGCGTGTTCGCGGACAATCGTCCGCTCACCGGCTTGCTGAGCGCAGATCGTTTTCGAAGCCGATTGTTGAGGCTCTGCATGCGTGGCTCAAGTTGCAGCTTCCGCTCGTCTCCGCCCGCAGCACCCTTGCTGAAGCAACCCGCTATATGCTCTCGCGCTGGCATGGACTGACGCGCTTCCTTCATGATGGCCGCATTGAGCTCGACACCAACCCGGTTGAACGCGCGATCCGGCCCGTTGCTCTTGGCAGGAAAAACCATCTGTTCGCCGGTAGCGACGGCGGCGGGCATCGTTGGGCAATCGCCTGCTCGTTGATCACGACGTGCAAGCTCAATGACGTCGAACCCTACGCCTACCTGCGTGACGTGCTGCAGCGAATGGTCGACGGACACCCCGTCAACCGCCTCGACGAACTGCTGCCCTGGAGCTGGAAACCAGTCGATCATGTCAAGACCTGACCTCACGTGCACCGGCCGGACGCTTACGGGCGGACAAAGTCAACAAGTCAACTCATTCCTACGCTTTTCTTCGACTCTTCGCACTTCAGCCATTACCGACTCCCTGCATCAACAACGCACAAGTGTCCCCACCACCGCGCTTGCGATCGGCATTCACCAGGCGGGATCCATGCGTTCCTTCGCGTTCAGCCTCGGCCGTCGCATGCTCTTCATCAGGTTTGTAGACAGGGCTGTCCAAGCAGTCCGGCGCTCTCGTCCCCGAAGGGCGACAGTAGGCAAGAAAAGACATTCCCCGTTTCGCGGCCCCGCCAGGCGACGCTCACCGCGCGCGGATCTCTAATTTCGTTCCTCCTCAACATGCCGGGCGCAGACCCTGCGCTAATCTATCGTCACCTGCACCGCGGCTACTGCGCCGCTTTCAACCGCAGCCGCTGCGTGATCTTGGCGCCAAACCCGACGTGGAAGTCGGTCTCGCTGACCCACATCCGGTGCAGAATGCTCGCCAGCTTCCGCGCCACCGCGGTGATCGCGCACAACATGCTGGACCGTTTGGCGATCCGCAGGCCCCACGCTCGCAGCGCCGACCATTTTCTGACCCGCAGCAGCAGGCTTGCGGCCGCCTCGCAAAGCGCCTCTCGCACGGCAACGTCACCCTGTTTGCTGATGCGCCCTTCAAAGTCGATCGACGTGCCGGACTGGTGCCGCCTCAGCGTTAGATCAAAATGGGCGCCGAACGTTCGTGTTCGCGCAAAGCGATGGGGGTCCTCGACGCCGACTTTGAACGACAGGGCCGCGACGGGACCGACGCCGGGAACCGTCATCAAACGCCGGCAGACGGGGTCATGCTGCACCACTTGCAACAGCACGCGATGGAGCCGATCGTATCCCTCGAGGATGGCGCGACGCACGTCCAGCATGGCTTCGACGGTCATCACAAAGATCGGATCGCTGTGCTCGATCAGCTCGCGAACGCGTGCTTCGTAGGCCCCTCGAGCGACTACTCCGACGAGCAATCCATAGGCCCGCAGCGCACCACGAATGTGGTTTTCGAGATCAATTAGTTTGCGCTTCAGCAGCTTCCGGCTGGTCAACAAGGTGCGCATCTTCTGCATGTCGATGTTCTTGACATGAACGGCGCGGTACCAACCCAGTCGCATCATCTGCGCAATTCCGCGCGCGTCGTTCCGGGCGGTCTTGTTCCGCATTGTCGATAGCGAAACGCGCATGTGACGCGCCTTGACGACAATGATCGGAAGGCCTGCTTGCTGCAGTTCGCGACACAACCAGATGCCCAGCGATGACGCATCGACTCCTACTCTCTTAGGCGATCCGCGTAGCCCTCCACTGCGGAGCGGATCGCCGCTGGATCGGTCATAACCTTGACCTCGCGAATGGTGAGACCCTCGCCATCGACGATGCAAGACTGGCTTCAAGACCGACGTCCAACCCAACGTAAAGCTTCATTGGAGCTCTCCTGTGTGGCAACGAACTCCTAAGTCGTTGCACCAGGCTCCGGATTCGGCCACGCGGCGGCTATCCTCGTGCACCGGTTTCTCGAAGCCCGATTTGAAGAGCCGTCCCTGTCCTGCCATCGTGGACTCCCGGTCGCTGGTTTCTATGGCCCAACTTCCAAGCCAACAGACCCTCGGCACTTGCGGCGATTTGCGACAAAATGCAGTTCGGATCATTGCGGTAGATTCTTCAATAGTGCCTCCTCGAAAAGGTCGGCTGGTGGCCGATTGATTGCTAAAGAGCCGCCACGGCTTTGCAGTCGACCTGCGAAGGCCGCCGTTTCCGAGCGTTTGCGACGGCGATCGTTACCCGAAAGGCGAGACACCCGAAGGCTGCCTCGGTGAGGAGAGAAGCGACGAGTAGAGCGCGTCCGAAAGCATCGCCCGTATGCCATTAACTTGCGAACCCGCACACCTGGTCATTGTGGTGCTGCCGGGTCGGGGCGAGGTACGAACACGCCACTAGACCCAGGGACCATGCGCGACACTTCGTGCACTGAGATTGCAGTCGTGCACCGCTCGACGGCATCAGCGCCTGCAACCGAGCGCGCGTTTTCATGAGATCGGAACGCGTGACAAATAGCGTCGCAGCTGCTGATGACTGTCCGCTCGACGTCCACGTCGGCGGCAGTTCGATGCCAAGCAGATTTGCAAGCCTTGCGACGTATGCTCGCGTCTCGTCTGGCAAAGAGCCGCCTACGAGATGCTGTTCATAGCGAGATGGTCCCACGTTGTACGCGGCAAATACGCCCGGCGAGCCATAGCGATCAAGCAGTTCGCGTAGATAGGCCGTGCCGGCCAGGATGTTGTCGTGCGGGTCATAAGGGTCGTTCCCGAGATTGTAGCGCTCGCGAAGTTCCGCCCAAGTCGCCGGCATGATTTGCATCAAGCCCATTGCGCCCTTAGGCGATCTGGCGTTCACGCCACCAGCACTCTCGATGCTCTGAACTGATCGGATCCAGTTCGGCGCAATCGCAAAGCGTTGTGAGGCTTCATTGATGAAACCGGCAAATAAGTGAGCGGTCTGACTTATCGCCGGCCGGGCGGCTGATCCGCTCTGGGCCAAAACAGAACCGTCGAACGCGGTCAGAAGAACCATCAGGGGCACGACAGCACAAACGGGCGTGCCCAACCGACCCAAGCACGCGGTCGGGCTCCCGCCGGCCTTGCAGGCATCGATCGACACGGGGGAATGATCCCGCAATCGATTTGAACAAGGGAATGGCAAGGGGAACACGTCGAATACGCATGATCACTCCTCCCACGTCCACACCGGGATCGCACGGCCGATGACGCTAGATGCCGGAAGAAGTCCAAAATATCGACCGTCAAGAGAGTCGTCCGACTGCCAGTTCATCAGAAAGAGCTCGCCGTCGCCGACAACGCGGCAGCCCTGCCATTTCGGCAGCGGCCGGCCGCGTCCATCGCGATCACGCGCTTCGCCCATTGCAATGTCGTTGACCGAGACGGTGGGCCCGCTTCTGCAGACCGTCTGCCCGGGCAGCGCAAGGACCCGCTTGAGCATGGGGACGCCGATGGGCAGATAGCCGTTAAGGTCAAGGAACGTCGCGAGCGGCTCCGGCGGCTGCACTGCGACCAGTTCGGTGACATGGAAGCTTTCCGTCGGTCGTAAGCGATAGAGACCGATTGGCACGCTCCCCGATGCATTCCAGACGTAAAGCGGCAACGGCTCCAGGACGATCGACACGACGAGCGCGACAGTGGCGCCAAACGTCACCGCCAGCGTCTTCAAGCGGCGTCTCATCGCATCACCCTTTGACGGTGAAGCCAGGCCTGGTGGCGCGCTTTCGTGTAGGCGCGCGGGTTTTCGTTGACTGACAAACGGCTATGAACGTGATGCCAGTGATCAGGAGCGACATCAGCGGGATCGATGCCGAGTACCTCAACGGCATCGACCATCTGCAGCACGCGCTCAACCTTCGGCCAGCCGGACAGACGCAGCAAGATCTCCCCGCCCGGCTTCACATACGGGACGGTCGAGCAGCGCTGTCCCGGCACGACCGCGCGCAGGATGTCGATCCGCGAAATGACCGCTCCAAAGTCATTGGACGTCCAGCGAACGAAACCAAAGATGCTGCCTGGCGCGAATAACAGGACACGCCGGTGGCGATCAATCTTCCGTTCCTCGACGATGCGGCCGAACCGAATGCGGTTTTCGATACGCTTCTCGAGCCACAGCACTTCCACTTCTGTGAGATTGCTCATGCCGCCTCTCTCGGAGAGGGGAATGGAGAGCGGTAAGCATTGGCGGCGGTGAAGCACCTGTGCGGCTTCTGCCGACGAGGAGGATTGACGCCCCGCGCTTGCCAGTCGCCCGCGATGCGGTTTCCAGCTTGGTCCGTTAGAATAAATCCGAAGGATTTCAGGTTACTAAAGGTAGAGCGGCTGGAAAGCGCCGGCAAACAAGTGCTTGAGCTCGATCTCGGTCCCGGATCGCACGAGGATTCGGTTCCCAATGGCACGAGGGTTGCGGTCCCCGATAGCACGAGCTGATTCACAGGCTGTCCCTCCGAATTTGAAATGAGACTGCGACGGCGCAAGCGTGCCGCCAGGGGATCAACAGGCTGAGGGGTGAAGGTCGGTCGCTTGCTGCCGTTCCGGTCGCGCGTGAACACGAGCTGATAGCCGGCAATGTCTGCTGCTGAACGATCTGCCGCACGTCGTATGCAAAATGCTTGAGCGGCGACAGGCTGCCGGATTGGGCATGGAGATGCACAATGTCGAAACTCCAGCCGCCCTCCTGGCGCCTGCCGTGCTTGCGCAAAGATGGTAAAGCCACCGCTCAAGTCCGCCGTCAGATCGAAACAAGCCCAGTCGATCGTCAGCACGAGCGCGTCGTCGATCACGCCGGCATAGAACCAATCAGACAGAATCAGCTCGAGCCCGAAGGGACCGCCATTTGCATCAGCCGTCTCCTTCCATTCATTTATTCAGGAGAAGCGATGCCGAAGTCGTTCTATTGGCTGGCGGATCGACGTCAGCACAGTCGTTGACTGCGACCTGTAGAGACCCGCCTTCAGCCGATCGTAGTCACGTGCGCTAGTGCCTCGGCCGACGAATGCCAGAATGTGGTAAGGGGTTGCAGCCATCAAACGTGAGGTCTTCAGGCCTGAGTCACGGGTATCGACGATCTGCGACGCAGCCCAAATCAGGACATCTGCACCCCAGATGATCGCCATGCCGTGTTCCGGCACCTCTTCGACACGAATGGCGATCGCGCGGGCACGGAAATCGATCGGCACAACGCGTTTAGTCCTTGCCAGCGAAAAGGACGGATGAGCCATGAGATCCTGCGGGTCGCGCGGCGCGAGATCACCGTGCAGCGCACGAAACAGTTCCAGTTGATGACGTTCGGAAAGCGGTTTGCGCCGCATTGCCAGTGCTCTCTCGGGGCGATCAGCGGCGTTCCTGGCCCGCATACGGGCGCAGGGTCGAATGCTTCTTGGCAGCCAACACAGTCCCCTTGCCGGGATCGGATGTCGACGTCTTGGCGCCCAGATCGGCCCAGGCCTTCAGATCGTCGAGCGCGTAGACGACGCGACCACCAATCTTCCGGTAGGTTGGTCCTGTGCCGTAAGTGCGGTTTTTCCAGCGTGCGGCCGGAAAGACCGAGCAATCGCGCGGCTTCGGGTGTGCGCAAGTATCGCGGCGGCAAGCCGGCGTTCGGATCGGGCATTTGAGAGGCTCCGTGACTATCTGGAGCGCCGGCGCGAACGGCGGCGCGTCGACGGTCATCATCGCGGAGAAGGCCCGCGAAGGGGGATGCCGATGATGGTCGAGTGTGTTTTCGATACCCCTAGGTTGCCGGCGCTATTAGCCCTGGCGCTTGGGACGCAGCAATCTGCGATAGCCGCCGCATATCAATGCAAGGCCGCCTTGCACGAGACGGATGGTTCGATTGCGCAGGTCGTGCGTTTTCCAGGCGCGATCTGGGATGCGTGCCTTGCCGAACAATGCTTCGGCAATCGCACGGTAAGTGCTGCCGGCCGCGTGCGCGTCGAGCGCACGGATAGCCGCGCTTAACCGCTCGCGTCTCTGTCTGGGCAGCTCGTGACAGGCAGGTCCCGGCCTGCGCCCCTTCATCGCCCGCCAGAGCCGTCGGGCAGCATAGGCGCGAGCATCAAAATCGCTATCAAGCGGCAACTCCGCCACATAGTTGGCGCCAATCGCTGGCGGCTCTTTCAGCCAGACACGATCTCCCCTGCGCCGACACGAACGATGGCGTGCCATCCATCGGAAGCGCGCCTCAACTGGCCGGCTGCAAGATCTAGCAGCGGCTGAGGCGTTTCACCGTTTCAGAAGCGACGTGGTCGCTGCGACTGGAATGACAGTCGGCAGAACCTCGGGCGCCCAAAAGATGGCTTGCTCCCCGAAGGAGCACTGCGGGTCATGCGCGAAAGCAGATGCCCCATTTCCTCCTGAATTCCGGCGTGACTTTTGCGTCTCGACCGTTTGCGATCATCGCCTGGTAGTCGCGTTGGTAATCGACATTCCGGCGCAGGCATTCCCAGGCGATGTCGGTGATATCAGCTTCTTGTAGGCTCTTGTAAGACACCGGCGACCGCCAGTCGAATTCAGGCATTGGTTCCGCCCCATTGCACAAAGCTAAGGATTGCGGCGCAATAATTCTGATTGATTAGGTTGTAGGAAGCCCCTTCTTTGGCACCACGTGGTGCTCCCGCGTGACCACCGATCGGTCAAAGAGAATTGTGCTCTCGACGAGGATAGCGTCGGTGAACTTCTTCTATTTTGAGCCGGCGCCGCGCAAGAGACGTCCCTTTTGTGTAACCCACTTAGCGCGTGCAAGATGGCTCAGGTATGCGTTGCGCGCGCGATCGGGCTCTCGCTCCGGATCAATATGCAGCACTATTCGAGCGACCTCCCTCCAGTCGGCCCCCTCGCTTTCGGCCTGCAAAAGGCGCGTGTACGTGATGATGTGTTGCTCGTCATAGACCGTCAGCACCGAGTCGGTTGGCGCGACATCCGCGACGTCAGGGTCTAGCTCAGACTTCATCATGATATCCCAGCAAAACGGTGAATGATTCTAATCTGCCGAGGCGGTAGTACGATCCCGCAGGTCTCACTTTAGCCTCATTCCGGCTCCCGCGGCCAACGAAGGAGCCTGATACATATTATAGGAGATAAACCTCATAGTATGTAAAGCCGCAAGTTGCGCGGATGGACATGCGCAAGTTGGTCGGGCGGAATTTCGCCAGACTGCGGAAGCAGAAGCGCTTCACGCAGGAGAAATTCGCCGAAATGTCTGGATTCACGCAGCAATATATCAGTGACCTGGAGCGCGGCCGCCGTAATCCAACTGTCGTAACCCTGTTTGAACTCGCCAGCACATTGGGCGTCAGCCACGTCGATCTCGTCCTACCTGACGAAGAGGCGCGCGCCGAACGAACAAAGTCTCCCAAACGGAAGTAATTGGATCTGAGCGGCCATCTCGATAGTGGTAGAAGCTTGCTTTCGCCAGCCGAGCAGAAGGCTCTGCGAGCGCCGGACACAGCACGCGTCATCGCCGCCGGGCCGGCTTGCCGACCGGCGGCGACAGATAGGCTAGAGGAAGTAGACGCGCGGCAGACCGAATTGCCGATAAGGGCAGGGCGGCTCGATCTGCCGGAGTCTTAACTGCGAGAAGCGCGCCTGAGATTGAGAAGCTCCGCGGGCGGACCGGACGGGGCTTTTTGCAGGACCTCAGTCGCCGGTCTTGCGCGGCCGCGACCAGAGCAGGGTGTAGCCTCGCCTTACTCGTCGTCGAAAAGGTTCGCGTAGATCGGTACGTTGAAGGAGGGGTCGAGCTTGAGCGAGAGACAGTCGCGGCCTTCCTCGGAGCGCTTCGACCAGGCCGTCCCGATCTCGGCCGGGCCGACGAAGACGCGGTGGGTTGGGGCATTCTCGTCGGAGCGTTGGTCTCGGGCAACGATCCTTCGCCCTTGGTCTGGAGGCTGAGGGTGACGATCTCGCCTTGGAAATTGCTCCCGACCTTCTTGGTAGAACCGAGGTTAGCCATGTTACTTCTCCTTCCTGTTTCGAGCCGCGACCACCGCGGCCTCGATGGCGATTTACAGGCCAAAGACGATCGACGACGCACCCGCCCTCGGGCCGGAGCGCAGCGGAGGACGCCAGCGGAGAGACTTTCTTGTCTCGCGAGGAATGGGCGAAGCGCAGGGGAAGAAAGTCGACCCGCGGCGTCGCGTTCAGGCGATCGAGGCGCAGCCGCTTTTTGGCCAGATCGAGCTAATGAGAGTCCAGTTTGGTCGCGTGCGCTGAACAGCATTTAGGAGCCAGCGAACGATCGGCTCAAACAAGAAGGCCCCACACTCCCTGCGAAGAACCTGGCGTGCAGAAAGCGGATCGTGCTCTCCGAACCGACAGAAGCCAGCGTACCTGTCAGCAACCGCGGGATTAGCCCCCGACGAGGATCACCTGGCTCAATCGGACGAGACAGCAGCGCACTGTGGTGAGCAGCAACAAAGCCCTGATATCAGCGTCTTGCGAACTAAGAGTGATCCGCAACCTTACTGGTTTCTGAAGCAGCTTGCACCATCGCGCGATTGTCCTCTTGGACACCTCAAGCCAGAAGCCGATACAATCAGTGCCGCACCATCGGCAGGATGCCGGCCGAAGCGCAACTGTAAGTTGACGATATCGCTGCAATGAGTTCCTCGAACGCGTACCTCTTGGTGCGGGGAGTCCGATCAGGCGTGCGCCACGGCGCATCGCCTCAGCGGAAAATGACACCCGGAGAGCGTGCGCATGGCGACGCGAAGGGGCACGCGGGTCCGAGTGCAGCCACGGGACCGTTTCAATAGCGGCACCCGGCAACCGGGCAGTGATAGCGATCGCCGGAGGCGAGCCCCTTTGCCGAGTGCGCCCGGCGAGGTGCTCCGCAGTCTTTGCGCGGGGGATCGAAGCCGAACGGCGTGCGCCGTTGTGGCGTGGAGAAGAAGGAAGTGTTCGAAAGAATGGAGCCTGCTGGTTATGGCTCTTACTTGCCCGGCTTACCGGTGTCGGAAACGACTGAGACTCCGAAAGGAGAACGGAACCAGAGCATGCCGGGAAACGTCTCGAAGCCGGATGCCGCAGTCCGGTGGAGAGCACAGAGTAAGGTGTGCATGGTGAAAGCTGTATTGCCTGAATCCCAGTTTCCAGTTGCCAAAGGGCTGGCCGTAGCGAACGCGGCTGACACGCTATGCCACGCGGGGCAGATCGCACCGGCCAGTGCGATTTGCCACCAGTCCGCGTGGGACGACCACCATCGGTGGGTCAAGGAGACGAATGGGACACCTAAACACGCCGCAACTTCCCACACACGCAACTACGGGATCGCCTGCAGCAGGCTCTTTCGAGGACCTGTATGGCGACGGAACCGTCATAGTACCCAAATGCCCGACGTAATGGCCGGGACAGCCGCCGCGAGGCGGACGATCATGCGTATAAGGCCGGGTGACCGGACCGAAAGCGCCTCCGATCGGGGGAAGGACGATGTCGTTAATAACGGCATTTGCAGTATGCGTAGAAGAGATTCTTCGACGGAGAGGTTCTGCTGATGCAGGCCGCTACCATCCAGAGAAGAATTGAATCACTGCCGACTTTGTCGCGGTCGGGTAAGCGCGTAAATGGCCTACACCGCTTGATGAGATCTCCGCATCTCTTCGAGCGGGCTTACGAAAAGGTCTCTCGCAACAAGGGAGCCCTGACGCCTGGCGTAGATGGCAAGACCTTCGACGGCATGTCGCTGGCGAAACTTGCTGACGTCGCGAGGCGGGTAGCAGACGGCACTTATCGCTTCCGGCCAGTCCGGCGGGTTTATATCCCGAAGGACAACGGCAAAACACGACCGCTGGGTATCCCTACGGTGGAAGACCGGCTCGTTCAGGAGGCGGTCAGGATTCTGCTCGAAGCGATCTACGAACCGGTGTTCCTCGATGAGGCGCATGGGTTCCGCCCGGGACGATCCTGTCATACCGCACTCAAGTCCATCAAGAAGACCTGGACGGGCTGCAAGTGGCTAGTCGAAGTGGATGTACGTGGGTTCTTCGACAACATCGACCATGACATTCTGCTTGGGCTTCTCAAGAAGCGGATCGATGACGACAAGTTCATCGGTCTGATCGAAGGAATGCTCAAAGCAGGCTACATGGAAGATTGGGTCTACGGGCGCACTTACAGTGGCACGCCACAGGGCGGCGTTGTCTCGCCCTTGCTCGCCAATATCTATCTGCACGAGCTGGATCAGCACATGCAGATGATGAAGGCGGGCTTCGACAAGGGTCGCGATCGACGTCCTTTCCCGCGCTACGCGGCGTTGGAACGGCGCGTCCTTAGTCTCCGCCGGAAAATTGAACGGCTCCGCGCCGAAGGCGCGGATCGGGTCGAGATCGACGCTGCGTTCGCGGAGATCAAAGCCGTCAATCAGGAAAGACGGAAAGTGCCTTCCGTCGATCCGATGGACCCCAACTTCAAAAGGCTCCGCTACTGCCGGTACGCCGACGATTTCCTCATCGGCGTGATCGGGAGCAAGCGGGAAGCGTGTGAGATCATGGCTTGCGTCGAACAGTTCCTGACGCAGACATTGAAGCTCACCGTGTCGCCTGAGAAAAGTGGGGTCTACGCCGCTTCAAAGGGAGTGACCTTCCTGAGCTATCGCATCTCGACATACACATCCTACGGGGCTGGACGCAAATCCAACCGCACGGGACCGGATGGACGGACATGGCGCGTGGTACGCCGGCCGACCACAGGCAATGTCAGTTTGCGAGTGCCGCGGAAGGAGGTTACCGCGTTCTGCAAGCGACATGGCTATGGCGATCTCGCCAGAAAAACCGGCCGTCCGCGCGAGCAGTTCTTGGTTACCAGCGATGTCGCGACCGTCCTCGCCTATAACTCAGAGTTCCGTGGTTTTGCGAACTACCATTCGTTTGCTGATGACTTCAAGGGCGCCTTGGGACTGTTGGAGCTTGTTGTGTTCCGCAGCCTCGTGAAGACGCTGGCGATGCGCCATCGGACGACGAGAGCGAGAACCATGGCGCGTCTGTGGAATGGTACGGACTACGAGGTCAGCTCCGTGGTCCGTGGTAAGCTTCGCAGCATCAAGCTGTGGAGGCTGAAGCATCTGACCCAAACCTGCTGGACGAGTCCTGTGGTCGACAACGTCACAGCAGGGGCGTGGTGGGTCAAAAGCCCAAATGATCTGATCGATCGCCTCAACGCTCGCAGATGCGAAGCATGCGGCGATACGACGGGACCATTTGAGATGCATCACCTCCGCCGCGTAGGAGACCTGCGAAGCGGATCGCTGACGGATTGGAAACGGTCCGGTTGGCGGCGCAAGACCATCGTCCTGTGCCCGTCATGCCGTGCAGCCGTCTCTGGTCGAGAGCATGCGCGTACGGAAAGCCGTGTGCATTGAAAAGTGCCCGCACGGTTTGGGGGGAGGCGTAGGGATATCCTCTTCGAGGTGTCCCGCGCCTACCCTACCGTGACGCGAAGCGGCACGGTTCACGAGAACCCGGTCTGCGGCCAGCGGATGCCGCCCAACGCGCCAAACCTCAACGAATGGCGGCCCACCCTTCCTTTGCCCAGGGAAGATGAGCCTTTGTCTTAAGTCGAGTTCCGCCGCGGTTTGGTCGCCGGCTTCTTCACCGCGGCTTCCTTCGCCGGCTTCTTGCCAAGCGATCGCCATCAGCTTCCTTTTCAACGCTGGCGACCCTACGAGGCTTTTGGACCGGCTTTGAACTATTGGCTGGCTCCGCGGCACCGATGCTCTTGCGCAGCGCATCCATCAGATCCAGGACGTTCTCGCCGCGGGCACGCGCTTTCGCGGCAATGGGTTTGCCAGCGCGCTTTTGGTTGATGAGATCAACCAGGGCAGTTTCGTACTGGTCTTCGAATTTGCCGTTCGAATGGCCCGCCTTCTGATTGACGATGTGCCTGGCGAGATCGGGCATGTCTTGGTCACTTCGGAATCGTGGATATCATCGAAGTACTCCCGGCAGGACTCGAACCTGCAACCAGACCGTTATGAGCGGCAGCATTTCGGGTGCATTCCGGATTTGATGCCGTTTTCGCCCGGTTTCGATCGCGTTCTTGACGGCTCACTGGGACTATTCTGGTGCGAAACTGGTGCGCTTGAGGCGCGAGGTGGTCGTGGTCGAGTAGCTCAGCCATTTGGCTTTCGCCCTCACAGATCCGGGCAGGCGGCTTTCCCGCACCCGGCTCTTC
>NZ_JBVVPC010000074.1:0-19237 GCF_055807355.1 Bradyrhizobium sp. Ken01 | reverse complement strand
CGCCTTGGCCGGTGGCCACCGGCCAAGGCGCTAAGTCACTTCCATCGCACAAATGCTGGCCGTGCAGATACAAGGGGCTTCTCTCCACACGTGAGATTGTCGCCGCACCTGTACCCCCTCACCCGGATCGCAAGGGCGATCCGACCTCTCCCCGCAAACGGGGAGAGGTAAAGAAGTTACGACTCGATCCTCACATACTCGAAATCGCCGGGCTTGTTGTCGATGCCGACTTTCGGCGGCGAGATCCAGGAGGCGAACTGGCCGGTCTCGGTGACGGGCTGCATCAGCGAGGTGATGAAGTCGCCGTCCGCGGTCGATGGCAGCCATTCGTCCTTGCGCTTCGCCCAGGTTGCGTCGTCGATCAACAGACCATCCGGCGTCGCGTGGATGCTCTTGAACTCGCCGATATGGCGGTGGAAGGCGACGTTGGGCAGCTTGAGCTGAAACTGGTAGCCGGAGGTCGAGATCACCTTGTTCCAGCGCAGCATGCCCTTGACGCAATCCTGGCTGTAATCGTCGCGCAGGCGCATGTTGAGCGCGGTCAGCGCCGGCTCGTCCACCAGCTTGATCTCGCCGTCGATGAACTTCAGCACCGGATAGGTGGCGTTCTTGAGCTGATGATCGTCGTCGATCTGGGTCTCGTGATAGCGCCCCTTGATGCCGGTGTTGAAGGCGTTCGCCGCGTTGGTCGAGACTTCCGAACCAAACAGATCGAGCGACAGTGTATAGTGCAGGTTCAGCTTCTTCTGGATGGTCGGCAGGTCGATCACACCGAGCGCGCGGACCTTCGCGATGTCGGTGGGATCGGTGATGCCGGCTTCGCGCATCGCGTCGCAGGTGCGCTGCACGACGCGGGTGATGCCGGTCTCGCCGACGAACATGTGGTGCGCTTCTTCCGTCAGCATGAAGCGGCAGGTGCGCGACAGGGGATCGAAGCCCGACTGCGCCAGCGAGTGCAGCTGCATCTTGCCGTCGCGGTCGGTGAAATAGGTGAACATGAAGAAGGACAGCCAGTCCGGCGTCGCCTCGTTGAAGGCGCCCAACATGCGCGGCGAATCCGCGTCGCCCGAGCGACGGCGCAACAAATCGTCAGCCTCTTCACGTCCGTCGCGCCCGAAGTACTTTTGCAGCAGGTACACCATCGCCCAGAGGTGACGGCCTTCCTCGACATTGACCTGGAACAGATTGCGCATGTCGTACAGCGAGGGCGCGGTCTTGCCGAGATGGCGCTGCTGCTCGACCGAGGCAGGCTCGGTGTCGCCCTGGATCACGATCAGACGGCGCAGCATGGCGCGATACTCGCCCGGGACCTCCTGCCAGGCCGGCTCGCCAAGATGCTCGCCGAACGGCACGACGCGATTCTCTTCCTGGGGAGCAAGGAGAATGCCCCAGCGATACTCGGGCATCCGCACGTAGTCGAATTTGGCCCAGCCGCGCGGATCGACCGAATAGGCGGTGCGCAAGTACACCAGCGATTCCTGGAAGCCTTCCGGCCCCATGTCTTTCCACCAGTCCATGTAGCCTGGATGCCAGCCTTCCAGCGCTTTGAGCACCTGGCGGTCTTCGGCCAGATTGACGTTGTTCGGAATCTTGGTCGAGTAGTCGACGTTCATGATGTTCATGGAGGACCTCCCGTGTGGGACTAGTTCATTAAATCGCGGGCATCGAATTCTGGGATCGCGAATAGCGAGTGGCGAATGGTGTCTCTATTCGCTATTCGCCACTCCCCATTCGCCTCTACACCCGCGTCATATCGAATTTCGGCTTCTGGCCGCTGCCGTAGCGGCGCAGCGCGCCTTCCTCGCCGACCGCGTTCGGGCGCTGGAAGATCCAGTTCTGCCACGCGGTGAGGCGCGAGAAGATCTTCGACTCCATCGTCTCGGGGCCGACGAAGCGCAGGCTCGCTTCCATGCCGGTGAGGCTGTCGGGCGAGAAGCTGGCGCGTTCCTCCAGAAACACGCGAACCTCGTCGTCCCAGTCGATGTCGTCGAGTGCGAAGGTGACGAGACCGAGCTCTTCGGCCTGCTCGGCGTCCAGCGCTGTGCCCCTGGTGGCTTCCGCGCGTTCCACATCGGCCGGATCTGCCTGGAAGCGCGACTGAAGCCGCGTCAGGCCATGGCTCATCGGATACGGGCCAAAATTCATCGCTGACAGTTCGATCGACGGCGGCGGACGGTTGTCGCCCTGGCGCGTGCCGATCAGCATGTAGGAGCGGTCGGCGGCGAAGACGAGTTCGGCGAGCGTGCCGGCGAAGCAGGAGCCGGGCTCGACCAGCGTCACCAGCGTGCGCGAGGTGACGTCGATGCGCTTCAAGACACGCTTCCAGTAATGCCTGATTTCGTTGACCAGCCAGTGCGCCTTGTTGGCTTCGAGGAAGGCGTCGCAGGCGAGCACCTGGGCGCGGTCGCCATGGCTTTTGAACACCAGCATCGCGATCTCGAGCTCGTTGATGCGCAGATGCAGGATGGCGTCGTCGAGTTCGCGCGCGACCTGAAGCGGCCAGAACGCGACACCCTGCGCCATCATGCCGTCGATGTCGGCGGGCGGCGCGGCTTCAGGCGCCTTGATCGAGATCGTGGCGATGCGCGCGGCGCGATCGATGTCGACGGTGACAAAGCCATAGCGGATGCTGGTCTCATCGATGATGCGCTTGAGCGGCGTCAGCGCGATGCCCTTGCCGCTGCCCTTGCGCTTCGAGCCGTCGGCGAATTCCCTCGCGCGCTCGGCAACCTTGCCTTCGAGCTTGCTGTTCGGCGCGATCTCGTCGACCAGCCGCCATTGCACGGCGCGCTTGCCCTTCACGCCTTCTTCGATGGTGCAGAAGAAATCTGCGTGATCACGGCGCACCTTGCGCTTGTCGACCACACGGGTGAGGCCGCCGGTGCCCGGAAGCACCGCGAGCAGCGGCACTTCGGGCAAGGCAACGGCGGACGCGCCGTCATCGGCGAGCATGATGTAGTCGGTGGCGAGCGCAAGCTCATAGCCGCCGCCGGCGGCCGAGCCATTCACGACGGTGATGAAGCGCTGGCCGGAATTCTCCGACGAGTCTTCCATGCCGTTGCGGGTCTCGTTGGTGAACTTGCAGAAGTTCACCTTGTGGGCATGCGTCGAGCCCGCGAGCATGCGGATGTTGGCGCCGGCGCAGAACACGCGGTTCTTGGCCGAGCGCATCACCACGACCTTCACCTCGGGGTGCTCGAAGCGCAGGCGCTGGACCGCGTCGGCAAGCTCGATGTCGACGCCGAGATCGTAGGAATTGAGCTTGAGCAGATAGCCCTCGAACAGGCCGCCATTCTCGTCGACGTCCATGGTCAGGGTGGCGACGTCACCGTCGACCGCGAGCTTCCAGTGCCGGTAGCGAGACGGCTCGGTCTGGAAATCGATGAATGTCGCGCCGCCTGCGAGGCGCCGATCTTCCCCGGCCATGGGCCACCCTTGAGCTTGATTACGCGTTTTAGCTGCCGTGTTAGATGCACAATAGTGCACATTTTCGGGCGCGTCTACCCCTCAAACGAGAGAACATGCATTTTGTTTCATGTCTTCGCGCAGCGCCGCTGCTGCAAATTGCTCAATCGCATCAAGCGTCGCTCCCGGAGCTTCGCGGTGGGGAGAATGCGCCGCGCCTGACATGACTTTCAAATCGACCGGGCAATAGCATTCTTGCTGCGCGATCTCGGCCTGACGCAGCGTCCCGTATTGGTCGTCCACGCCTTGAAGGATCAGGACAGGAACGCGGATATAGGCGAGATATTCCGAGATATCCCAGTCGCGGAATTTCGGATCGAGCCAGGCGGCGTTCCAGCCGTAGAAGGCGTTGTCGACGTCCTTGTGCCAGCGCGCGAGCTTTGACTTCAGGTCGGTGGTCTCGAATGCTGTCTTGATGTCCGCAATCGACTTCACCGAGATGTCCTCGACGATGAAATGCGGCGCGATCAGCACGAGGCCGTTCAGGCGATGATCCTGATGGGCGCCGGCATAGATCGTCGCGATCGAGGCGCCGTCGGAATGGCCGAGCAGCAGGCCGCGCTTGAAGCCGATCGCATCGAGGATCTTCGGCAGCACGTCCAGGCCCTCGCGGTGCATGTAGTCGAGCGGCCGCGGCAACTTCACCGGGCTGGATTGGCCGTAGCCTGCACGCGAATAGGCGAAGATGCCGGCGCCGGTCGCAGCCTGAATTTTTTCCGGAAGGTCGCCCCACAAGCCGACCGAGCCGAGGCCTTCGTGCAGCATGACGATCGTGGGTGCATCGGCGGATTGCGGCGCTAGCCATTTGTATTCGAGGCTGGCGTTGCCGATGGTGAGGAAGCCGGTGGGAGTGAGAGTCATTTGTTCGTCCGCCTTCTCCGTCGTCATGCCGGGATTGGCCCGGGCATCCACGTCGTTCCTCAGTCGCGGTCGCGCGTGGATGGCCGGGACAGGCCCGGCCATAACGACCTGTTGTCAATTCGTCCCGTCCCGCAGCTTGAACCGCTGGATCTTGCCCGTCGCCGTCTTCGGCAGCGAGTCCACCACGTCGATCCAGCGCGGATATTTCCACGGGCCGATCTTCTGCTTGACGTGGTCCTTGAGCATCTCCTGCAGGCCGGTCGTCGTCGCGCCGGGGCGCAGCACGACGAAGGCCTTCGGCTTCAGCAGACCTTCCGGATCGGCTTCGGGCACGACGGCAGCTTCCAGCACGGCGGGATGCGTGATCAGCGCACTCTCGACCTCGAACGGCGAGACCCAGATGCCGGAAACCTTGAACATGTCGTCGGCACGACCGCAGAAGGTGTAGCGTCCCTCGGCGTCGCGAACATATTTGTCGCCGGTGCGGGTCCAGGGTCCCTCGAAGGTGCGGCGGCTCTTGTGGCGCTGGTTCCAGTAGCCTTCGCCGGCGGAGGGCGCATCGACCAGGAGCTCGCCGACCTCGCCGTCGGCGACATCCTGTCCGCCCTCATTGACCAGCCGCACCGCATAGCCCGGCACTGGCTTGCCGGAGGAGCCGTACTTGATATCGCCGGGAGCATTCGACAGGAAGATGTGCAACAGCTCGGTCGAGCCGACGCCGTCGAGAATGTCGACGCCGAAGCGCGCCTTCCAGCTGTTGCCGACGGATTCCGGCAATGCCTCGCCGGCGGAGGTGCAGATGCGCAGGGCGCCGCCGCCGCGCTCGCTCTTCATCGCCTCGTCATTGAGCATCGCCGCGAACAGGGTCGGCACGCCGTAGAAGATCGAGGGATTATAGCGGTTCATCAGGTCGAACATGCGCGCCGGCGTCGGCCGTTCGCTGTTGAGCACCACGGTGGCGCCGACCGACATTGGAAAGGTCAACGCGTTGCCGAGGCCGTAGGCGAAGAACAGCTTTGCCGCGGAAAGACAAACGTCGTTCTCGCGAATGCCGAGCACCTGCTTCGCATAAGTGTCCGCGGTCGCCTGCATGTTCGAATGGATGTGGCGTACGCCCTTGGGCATGCCGGTCGAGCCTGACGAGTACAGCCAGAATGCCGGCTCATCCGGATGCGTCGCAGCAGTGGTGAACCGGTCGCTCTCGTCCGCAATCTCCTCGGCGAGCTGCTTGTGACCGTTCTGCTTGGCGCCGGACACCACGACATGCTCGAGATCCGGCATGCGGCCGACGACGTCCTTGATGACGGGATAGAGCGCTTCCGAGACGAACAGCACGCGCGCGCGGCAGTCGGCGAGGATGTAGGCGTATTGATCCGATGTCAGCAGCGTGTTGAGCGGCACCGGCACGATGCCGGCGCGGATCGCGCCCAGAAACACGATCGGGAAGTCGACAGTATCCAGCATGATCATCGCCACGCGCTCTTCGCGGCGGACGCCGAGCCGGCGCAGCATGTTGGCGGCGCGCCGCGTTGCGCGCTGGAGCTCGCCATAGGTGAGCCGTGAGACGGTGTCGTCGAAGGCGAGCTTGTTGCCGCGTCCCTCCTCGACGTTCCGGTCGAGCAGCCAGGTCACCGCGTTATAGGATCCCTCGCTCACGGACTTCTCCCCTGAATTTAGAATTATAATTCATAGAAAGACACTGCATCGGCTTGCTGTCAATGCTATCAGGCATTATGTTTCATTTAAATGCGCCGCAGGACATCCGCTAAAGAAAAGTCCATGACCGACAGTCCCGACGCCGAATCCCGATTTCTCGAACAGCTCGGCCAGCGCGTGCGCACCATGCGCGCGCTGCGCGGCATGTCGCGCAAGGTGCTCGCCAAGGTATCAGGAATATCGGAGCGCTACATCGCGCAGCTCGAAAGCGGCAAGGGCAACGTCTCCATCGTGCTGCTCCGCCGCGTCTCCGACGCGATGGGCGCGCATCTCGAAGACCTGCTTCCCTCGGCCGATCCGACCCCGGACTGGCAGATGTTTCGCGATCTCCTGCGCAAGGCGACACCGGCGCAGATCGCGCAAGCCAAGGACCTGCTCGCGGGCGGCAGCGCCTCCGCGCCACGGCGCGCGCCGTTCTGCGGCATCGCGCTGATCGGCCTGCGCGGGGCCGGCAAATCGACGCTTGGACGGATGCTGGCGAAGAAGGTCGGCTGGAGTTTTGTCGAGCTCAACAAGGAGGTCGAGCAGCAGAACGGCCTCTCGGTCGCCGAGATCATCGCGCTCTACGGCCAGGAAGGCTTTCGCCGCATGGAGCAGGCGGCGCTGCAACAGCTGCTCGCACGCAACGAGCTGATGGTGCTGGCGACCGGCGGCGGCATCGTCTCGGAGCCCCTGACGTTCGACCAGATCCTGTCGTCGTTCTACACGATCTGGCTGAAGGCCGAGCCGGAGGAGCACATGGCCCGCGTCCGTCGCCAGGGCGATTTGCGCCCGATGGCCGACGACCGCTCCGCCATGGCGGAGCTGCGCAACATCCTCTTGAGCCGCGAGCCGCTGTATGCGCGCGCGACGGCGGTGGTGGACACGGCGGGACTGTCCGTCGATGCCGCCGCGGCGCGCCTGGTTGATGCGGTGCGGCCGGTGCTGCAGAACGAAGCGCGCAGCTTTGGGCTGCGCAGCGTCGCGCTGTAGGTCCGAACTCCCATGACCGACAGCGACCTTGCGATCTCCATGTTCGAGCGGATCGGCGGCAGCACCACGATCGACCTGTTGGTCGATCGCTTCTATGAGCGGATGGATACGCTGCCGGAGGCGAAGATCATCCGCGCGATGCATGCGGACGACCTTGGCCTCATCAGGGATGTGCTCAAGCGCTATCTCACTGAGTGGACCTGCGGCCCAAAACTCTATTCGGTCGAGAAGGGCCACCCACGGCTGCGCCAACGCCACATCGGCTTTGCCATCGGCGATGCCGAGCGGGACGCGTGGATGCTCTGCATGCGCGGCGCGCTTGAGGAAACGGTTGTGGACGTTGCCGCGCGGCAGGACCTCGACAAGGCGCTGTCCGGCCTCGCCGACTGGATGCGCAACCGGTAGCGATTTTTGCACAGGCGCGCAGCCCGGATGAGCGAAGCGACATCCGGGGCTTCACGATGACTTTCCCGGGGTATCGCTTCGCTCACCCGGGCTACAAGAGTTGCGACCGCACGGCTTCCGCGCCCTCATGCAGCAGCGGCAAAAATCGCTCGATCAACTCCTGAGCCGGCACCCGGTCGACATGGGCGCCCATGTTGATGGCGGCGACGATGACATCGTCATAACGACGCACCGGGACTGAGATCGAGCGGAAATGCGGCTCGGCCTCGCGATCGACCAGCGCGTAACCCTGCGCGCGATCGGCGACGATGCGCGCGAGCAGCGCCTTGGGATCGGTCACCGTCTGCGGCGTCAACGCCTCGCGCTTCATCGCTTTCAGCCGTGCAGCCAGTTCGGCATCGGTGAGTTGGCCGAGCATGGTGCGGCCGACCGAGGTGCAGAAGGCCGGCAGGCGGTAGCCGATGTCCAGCCCACCTGAAAACATGCGCGCGGGACTACTGCGCGCGATGAACACGACCTCATCGCCGTCGAGCACCGCGAGCGAGGAGATTTCGTTGGCCGCTATCGCAACGCGATCGAGCACCGGTTGCAGGACCGTGACGAGCTGGCTGGACCGCAGATAGGACGCCGCCAGCGTCAGCACATGTGGCGTCAGCGAGAACAGCTTCCCGTCGCCGCTGACAAAACCGCCGCGCTGAAGCGTGAACAGCATGCGTCGCGCGGTCGCGCGCGGCAGGTCCGCGGCACGGGCGAGATCGCTGAGTGTCATCGGACCCGCCGTCGCTCCGAAGCACTGCAGCAGCCGCAGGCCGCGATCGAGGCTTTCGACGAAATCGGTCGCGCGCTCGTCGTTCTCGTTCCGCTTCAGCTTGGGCATGGTCTCGGGACGATCCTGCAAAATAGTGCTTGCCGCGTGTCCAAGGCATGTCATAATTCGCCCATTCGTTCAATAGGCGAACAATCGCCACTCCACAAAGGATGCACTCGCCATGATGAGCCAGGAGCAGAACGACCTGATCACCCGCACCGGCGCGAAGGACCCCTGCGGGAAGCTGATGCGGAGCTATTGGCAGCCGGCGGCGCTGGTGGACGAGCTCGACGGCGATCGACCGATCCGCCCCGTCAGATTGCTCGGCGAAAACCTGGTGCTGTTCCGCGACGAGAGCGGGCGTTCCGGCCTGATCGATCGGCACTGCGCGCATCGCGGCGCCGATCTCGCGTTCGGACGGCTCGAGCATGGCGGCCTGCGCTGCGCCTTCCACGGCTGGCTGTTCGACGCCACCGGGCAATGCATCGAGACGCCGGCGGAGCCGAAGGATTCAAAACTCTGCCAGAACGTCCGCCAGCGCTCTTATCCCGTGGTGGAGAAGAGCGGCATCCTCTGGGCTTATCTCGGCGAGGGCAAACCGCCGGCCTTTCCGGAGCTCGACTGTTTCGTCGCGCCTGATACCCACACCTTTGCGTTCAAGGGGCACATGGCCTGCAACTGGCTCCAGGCGCTCGAAGTCGGCATCGATCCCGCACACGCCTCCTATCTGCATCGCTTCTTCGAGGACGAGGACACCTCGACGGCCTACGGCAAGCAGTTCCGCGGCGCATCGGCAGGCTCCGACTTGCCGATGACGAAGATTTTGCGCGAGTACGACCGCCCCATCATCAATGTCGAGCATACCGAATACGGCCTGCGGCTGATCGCGCTGCGCGAGATCGACGAGGAGCGCACCCATGTGCGCGTCACCAACCAGCTCTTCCCACACGGTTTCGTCATCCCCATGAGCACGGAGATGACGATCACGCAGTGGCACGTGCCGATCGACGACGAGAACTGCTATTGGTACGCGATCTTCACCAGCTATTCGAACCCCGTGGACAAGAAGAAGATGCGCGACCAGCGGCTCGAGCTCTATGAGCTGCCGGATTACAAATCTCGCAAGAACAGGACCAACGATTACGGCTTCGATCCGCACGAGCAGCAGACGGCGACCTATACCGGCATGGGCACCGACATCAACGTGCACGACCAATGGGCGGTGGAGTCGATGGGCGCGATCCAGGACCGCACCCGGGAGCACCTCGGCACGAGCGACAAGGCAATCGTGCAATACCGCCGCCTGCTGCGGCAGGAGATCGAGAAGGTCGGAGGCGGCGAGAAGCCGATGCTGCATCTCGACGAGGCCAGCGCACGTTCGATCCAGGGCCCGGCGACCATGGACGGCATCGGGCCGACACGAGGCTGGGAGATCTACTGGATGGAAGTCGACGTCAAGCGCCGCCGCAGCGCGCCGTGGACGGCGCCGGTACCGAAGGAGATTGCGGACAACGTGCATCGGCTGACGGCGGCGGAGTGATAATGCAGTTCGCCGCTGGCGGGGCGAGACGGCGGCTCCACATTCTCCGCTGTCATGCTCCGCGAAGGCGGGGCATCCAGTACGCCGCGGCCTCTCGTGGATACACGGACGTCTCTGGAATACTGGATCGTCCGCCTTCGCGGACGATGATAGTGTGCGCTATACTCTCGCCGAGCAAGAAGGAACTGCCAAAGTGACTTTCGTTGCGCGTCATGCGCTGTGGTCGGATGAGCAGAAGGACGCGGCGGCGCGCATGCGCCGCATCGTCGAGGAGAAGAACCTCGAGGTCATCCGCCTCGCTTTCCCCGACCAGCACGGCATCTTACGCGGCAAGACCATCATCGCCGCCGAGGCGATCGCTTCGCTGGAGAGCGGCTGCTCCATCACCACCACCATGCTCGCCAAGGACACCTCGCACCGCACGGTGTTTCCGGTGTTCACATCAGGCGGCGGCTTCGGCATGAAGGAGATGGAGGGCGCGGCCGACGCGCTGATGGTTGCCGATCCCACTAGTTTTCGCGTTCTGCCGTGGGCACCGACCACCGGCTGGGTTCTCTGCGACCTCTATTTCAACGACGGCCGGCCGGTGCCGTTCGCGACGCGCGGGCTCTATCGCAAGGCGCTCGATGAGCTCGGACGCCGCGGCCACGATTTCGTGGCGGGGCTCGAGGTCGAATTCCACATCTTCAAGCTCGACGATCCGCATATGCGCCCGGAAGATGCCGGCCAGCCCGGCACGCCGCCTTCGGTGGGCCTGCTCAGCCACGGCTATCAATACCTCACCGAGCAGCGCTTCGATCAGATGGAGCCGGTGCTGGAGATTTTGCGGCGTGACATCGTCGCGCTCGGATTGCCCTTGCGCTCGGTCGAGGTCGAGTTTGGGCCGAGCCAGTGCGAGTTCACCTTCGCGCCGAAGAAAGGGCTGGAGCCCGCGGACAACATGGTGCTGTTTCGGAGCGCCGTGAAGCAGATCGCGCATCGCCACGGCTATCACGCCACCTTCATGTGCCGGCCGAAGCTGCCGAACCTGTTCGCGAGCGGCTGGCATCTGCACCAATCGGTCGTCTCACGCACGAGCGGCGAGAATCAGTTCATGGCCAAAGACGGCGGCGAGCCGCTCAGCGCGTTCGGCCGCGCCTGGCTTGCCGGCCTGCTCGACCACGCCCGCGCGTCGACGGTGTTCACCACCCCGACCATCAATGGCTACAAGCGCTACCGCTCCTATTCGCTGGCGCCGGACCGCGCGATCTGGGGCCGCGACAATCGCGGCGTGATGATCCGCGTGCTCGGCGCGGCCGGCGACGCCGCCACGCGCCTGGAAAACCGCATCGGCGAGCCCGCCGCCAATCCCTATCTCTACATGGCCTCGCAGATCCTCTCCGGCCTCGACGGCGTCGACCGCAAGCTCGATCCCGGCCCGTCGGCCGATGCGCCCTACGAAACCAAGGCGCCGCTCTTGCCGAAGTCGCTGCGCGATGCGGTCAGCGCGCTGAAGGACGATCCGTTCTTCCGCGAAAAGCTCGGGCCTGAGTTCGTCGATTATTACACCCACATCAAGAATGCCGAGATCGACCGCTTCCTGTCCGAGGTGACCGACTGGGAGCACCGCGAATATTTCGAGATATTTTGAGCCGCCGCCAACCGCCGCCGATCCCCGCAACGCAGCCGGATTTTCCAGGAGTACCATGATGCGGTTGCGCCCGGCGGCCCTGCTATTTTCCCTGATCCTGTCCGCGCCAGCCTTGTCCGCGCCAGCCCTGGCCGACTGGCAGGCGAGCACCGTACGCACCCCCGGCCGCGTCAGCGAAATTGATTTGGCGGATAGCGACGTCCGAATTGCAATTGGCACGAATTGGTACCAATTCGACGCGAAAGCGATGCGCATGGTGCCCGCCGCAGCGCTCGAACATCCGGCGCCGCCGACCGGGGCGCTTGCGGATGGGCGTATCGCGACAGGCCGCGACACCGTCGCGCGTGCTTGGCTCGCCGAGCCGACCGAACGCTATCGCCACGGCGTCCTCGGCCATGCCATCGAGGCCGGTAGCCTGGTGATCGAGCCGCGCGAGGGCGGACAACGCACGCTACGCCTGGATGGTGACGCCGTGTTCGAAGACTTGGAGCCGCGCGTCGCTGCGATCGGTGGCCGCGAAAGAATTGTGTTGGTCAAATCCTATCTGAAGCGCGGCTCCGCGCTGGCTGTCATCGATCCCGTCTCGACGGCCATCGTTGCGGAGACGCCTCCGATCGGCCACGCCCATGCTTGGCTCAACCCGGCCGGCATCGCCGATTTCGACGGCGATGGCACCACGGATATCGTGCTTGTCCGCCAGCCTCATGTGGTCGGGATTCTCGAAATGTGGTCGTGGCGGCATGATCGTTTGGAAAAATCGGCGGAAACTTCCGACGTATCGAACCATTTCATCGGCTCGCGATCGCTGCACATGAGCTTTACGGCCGATTTTGATGGCGACGGCCATCCAGATCTCGCGGTACCGGACCTCGAACGGCGAACGCTGCGGCTCATCGGGTTCGTCGCAGGCCCGCATGACATCGCGCGCATCAGGCTTCCGGCAAGGATCGCGACGAATATCGGCGGCGTGAAATACCGCGATCGTCCCGCACTCGTGTTCGGCCTCGAGGATGGCCGCCTGATGTTGGTCCACGATTAGGATCGCCGGGGCGCCGAGCCAACGACCGCCACTCCGACAGGCCCTCACGCCGGCGTGAGCCAGTTTCGCGCCGGTGCTTCCGACGAAACCTTTGACTTTGCCGACGAAGTCATTTTTCCGCCCCCGCGAAGATCGCCGGAAACGATGGAGGGTTAGGATGCCGGGATTGATCAACAACGGAGTTCGATCATGTGGGATCATCTGTTCAGCTTGATTTATCGCCTGTCCTGCCGTGCCACCCTGATCGAAATCGGGATGGGCCGCTCGTCGCGATAGAGGCCCGGCGAATTAGGCAAGACGGGTTGACCAGGTAACGGAGGGTGTCATGCGAAAGCTGATCCTGATCGCGGCAATGTCGCTGCTGGCGAGCCAGGCCTATGCCGGCGGACCACGAAGCCTTAGCCTTGCGGCGACAAATGCGAGCCCGCAGACCGCCGAGCAGCCGGCAACGACAGCAGCCACGCCGCCACAAGCTCCGGCGGCAGCGCCCACCAATGTCCAGACGGCGACCACAGCCCCAACTTCAACGCCCCCGGCAGCGACTGCGACGACCACCGCGATCGCTCCGGCCGCAACCCAGTCCAGTGCCGCGCCGGTTGCCAGCGCGAGGGAAACGGCCAAGCCGAAACGTCGCCAGCCATCCACCGAGGCACGCGTGATCCGCGAACTGCATCGGCACGGGATTTATTGGTGATTGCCAACGTCGTCCTGGCGAAAGCCAGGACCCATCACCCCAACAAGGCGTTTGGCGAAGACTGCCGTTCGGTACTTATACTGCCCACAATAGATGGACCTCGCGGTATGGGTCCTGGCTTTCGCCAGGACCACACCAAGGGAAGCGGCCACGGCGTAACTCACCTCACCGCCCAGCCTCAAATCCCCAGATATTTGTGCTGCAGATCAGGCTCGGCCAACAGCTCGTCCGAGGTGCCGCTCCACACCGTCTTGCCGCGCTCGATGATGGTGTGGCGGTCGCAGATGCGGGCGAGGTGGTCGACGTTCTTGTCGACGACCAGGATCGACTGTCCCCGGCTCTTGAGCAGCGACAGGCAGCTCCAGATCTCTTCGCGGATCAGGGGTGCCAGGCCTTCGGTCGCTTCATCCAGGATGAGGAGCTTCGGGTTGGTCATCAGTGCGCGGCCGATTGCGAGCATCTGCTGCTCGCCGCCGGAGAGCTGGTTGCCCATGTTGGAGGCGCGCTCGGCGAGGCGTGGAAACATCACGTAGATCGCCGCCAGCGTCCAGGGATTGCTGCTGTCGAAACGATCGGCGGCGGCCGCGACCAGGTTTTCGCGCACGGTGAGGTTCGGGAAGATCTGCCGCCCCTCGGGGACGAGGCCGACACCGAGCTTTGCGATCCGGTAGGACGGTTGCGTCCGCACTTCGGAGCCCGCAAAGCGGATGCTGCCCGCGCGCGCCGGCGTCAGGCCCATGATGGAGCGGATGGTTGTGGTCTTGCCCATGCCGTTGCGGCCCATCAGCGAGACCATCTCGCCTGATTTGACCGACAGCGACAGGCCGAACAGCACCTGGGACAGGCCGTAGCAGGTCTCGATGCCGTCGACCTCGAGCAGCGTGTCACTCATCCCTTTTTCAGACATGGTGCGTCACCACATGCGCCTCGCCGAGATAGGCGCGCTTGACGTCCTCGTTCGCCCGGATCGCGGCCGGATCGCCGGAGGCGATGACCCGGCCATAGACCAGCACTGAGATGCGGTCGGCCAGCGCAAACACCGCCGGCATGTCGTGCTCGACCAGCACGATCGAGACCTCTTTGCGCAGCTCCTGGAGCAGCTGCACCATGCGCTGGGACTCGGTGACGCCGAGGCCCGCCATCGGCTCGTCGAGCAGCAAAAGCTTCGGCTTGCTGGCCAGCGCAACCGCCAGCTCGATCTGGCGACGCTCGCCATGGCTGAGCCTGGACACAAGGACATCGGCGCGATGCGCGAGACCGACGCGGTCGAGCGCGGCATGCGCGGCATCGCGCAGGCCCTTCTCCTTGCGTGCATTGGCGAAGAAGCGGAACGAGGTGCCGGCATGCGCTTGCGCCGCGAGCGCGACATTGTCGGCGGCGGTGAAATCGAGCAGCAGGGAGGTGATCTGGAACGAACGTGCCAGGCCCAGCGCGCAGCGGCGATAGGCCGGCAGATAGGTGATGTCGCGCCCCGCCAGCAAGACGCTGCCGGAATGCGGCTCCAGATGCCCGGTGAGCTGGCTGATCAGCGTGGTCTTGCCGGCGCCGTTCGGGCCGATGATGGCGTGCAGCTCACCCGCCGCGACGTCGAGCGAGACGTTGTCGGTCGCAATGATGCCGCCGAAGCGGCGCACCAGCTTGTCGACGCGGAGCAGCGGTTCAGCCACGGTTGAGCCTCCCGAGCAGGCCCATGATGCCGCCGCGGCCGAACAGCACGATCAGGAGCAGCAGCGGGCCCATGATCAGCGCCCAGTATTCGGTGAGCTGCGACAAGAACTCTTCCAGCAGCAAATACACCACCGCGCCGATGACCGGACCGAACAGCGTGCCCATGCCCCCGAGGATCACCATCACCATGAGGTCGCCGGAACGCGTCCAGTACATCACGGCCGGGCTGACGAAATCGGTGTTGTTGGCGAGCAGCGCGCCGGCAAGGCCGCACATCATGCCCGAGATGACGAAGCAGACCAGCTGGTAGCGTTTCGAGGGAAAGCCGATCGCCTGCATGCGCTGCTCGTTGGAGCGCAGGCCCTGCAGGACGAGACCGAAGCGCGAATTGGCGATGCGCCAGATCAGGAAGACCACGCCGAACAGGCAGGCGAGGCAGAGATAATAGAACTGCGTGCGGTTCGACAGATTGATCAGCCCGGAGAAGTCGCTGCGCTTGTACACGGTGAGGCCGTCATCGCCGCCGTAACGCGCCAGCCCCGAGGCGACGTAATAGGCCATCTGCGCGAAGGCGAGCGTGATCATGATGAAGTAAACGCCACGCGTGCGAAGCGAGAGCGCGCCGATCACCAGCGCGTAAGTCGCGGACGCCGCGAGCGCGACGGGAAACTGGACGAAGCCGCTTCCCACGCCTTCCTGCGCCAGCATGCCGACCGCGTAACCGCCGATGCCGAGATAAGCGGCGTGGCCAAAACTCATCATGCCGCCAAAACCCATGATGAGGTTGAGGCTCGCGGCCGCCAGCGCCAGGATGACGATGCGGGTGAACAGCGTCAGGATGAAGACGTTGCCGGAAGCTTGCGAATAGAGCGGGAGCAGCACGAGGCCCGCCAGCATCAGGGCCGTGACGGCCTTGCTCACAGTGAAAGCCTTCATCGGCGATTGGCCGGAAACAGCCCCTCCGGACGTACCACCAGCACGATCGCCATCAGCAGATAGATCAGCATGGACGACAGCGCGGGCGCGGCGGTGGAGGCGGCGGCGCCGCTCAGCACCTGCCGCAACAAATTGGGCAGGAAGGCGCGGCCGAGCGTGTCGATCATGCCGACGAAGATCGCGGCCAGGAACGCGCCGCGGATCGAACCGATGCCGCCGATCACGATGATGACGAAGGCGAGGATCAGGATGTTCTCGCCCATGCCGATCTGCACGGTGAGGATCGGCGCCTGCATCAATCCGGCAAGACCGGCGAGCGCGGCACCGAGCCCGAACACCAGGGTGTAGAGCAGCTTGATGTTGATGCCGAGCGCACCGATCATCTCGCGATTGGAAGCACCGGCCCGGATCAGCATGCCGATGCGGGTGCGCATCACGCCGAGATAGAGCAGCAGCGCAACCAGCAGCGCCACGACGATGATGGCGAGGCGATAAGCGGGATAGTGAATGCCCGGCAGGATCGGCACCGGCACGGTGAGCCATGCCGGCAGCGGCAGCGCAAGCCCGGCCGGGCCCCAGATCAGCCGCACGGCTTCATTGAAGAACAGGATCAGGCCGAAGGTCGCGAGCACATGGTCGAGATGGTCGCGTCCATAGAGATGCCGCAGTGCGGTCATCTCGAGCACGATGCCGAGCACGAGCGTCGCGCCGAGCGCCAGCAGCGCGCCGAGCAGGAAGCTGCCGGTCCAGGCTGCGAAGGTCGCGGCGAAATAGGCGCCCATCATGTAGAGCGAGCCGTGCGCGAGGTTGACGAGATCCATGATCCCGAACACCAGCGTCAGGCCGGCGGCGAGCAGAAACAGCAGCAGGCCAAACTGCAATCCGTTCAAGAACTGTTCGACGACGAGCAGCATCAAAACTCTTTCAGGCGCACGCAGGTTCGCGCCGATGTTCGAACACGGTCGCCATCAGTGAAAGAGCTCCCCCTGCCTCTACAAGGCGGAAAAATGGGTAATGGCAGTATCGTTCCGAGGCAAGAGCGATTCGACACCCAACATGCACTTTGTTGCATGCCGATGCATGCGATCGATCCTGGCCCCGTAATTTGCCCTGCAAGAAGACTGCCGCGCAGGATGGGTCAACCTGCCGCACCCAAAGCGGATCACCCTCCCTCCGTTGCCGGAGAGAGGGTGTGAAATTCGTCGCAACGTATGGGATGGAGACGCCTAGTGCGACGTCATCTGCCGGGGAAGGTCATCCGGCTCGGCAAGCACGCTATTGGCGGTCGAGGCCTCCAGCGCCGCCATCCGGAACAGATAGGCGAGCGTCGCCAGTCCGGTGTCTTCCGCCATCTGCGCGAGTTCGAGCGCCATGTCGGACATGTAGCCGAGATTTTCGTCCTTGATCTGAGCCATGATCTGGCTGTCCCGCATCATGTTCGACATCTCAGGCGCTCTTTCGTTGCGCGGCAGCGAGGCCGCAGAGGTTGGCAAGGGCTATGCAATCGATACGCGGACCGTCCTGATGCACGACGTTTGTCATCCCGATACGGTCACACACGGCATCCAGCGACTCTTGACGGATCTCGATCGTGGCCGCCATCGTCCAGGAATTCTCGACCAGCGCCGGCAATCCCAGCGGCGTGACGATGAATCCGATCTCGTGGAAGCGCGGCAGCCACCAGGTCTCCATGACAAGACAGAGACGCTCGATGCCCTGATCGAGACAGAACTCCTGTGCCGCTGCCATCAATTGCCAATTGAACGCGCCGTCGCGGCGCTCGCGCGAAACGAAGAAACGTGACCACTCCCATACCAGCGGATTCGAGGGGCAACCGCGCACTGCAGCGAGATGC
This sequence comes from Bradyrhizobium sp. Ken01, assembly GCF_055807355.1. Classification (NCBI taxonomy): domain Bacteria; kingdom Pseudomonadati; phylum Pseudomonadota; class Alphaproteobacteria; order Hyphomicrobiales; family Nitrobacteraceae; genus Bradyrhizobium; species Bradyrhizobium sp. Ken01. Next base: position 1,648 of record NZ_JBVVPC010000074.1, on the reverse strand, counting down.
GGGAAGACCTCGCTCATCATCGTCGGCTTGGTGGTAGGATACAGGCGGGAGCCGCCGAGCACCCGGCGATTTTCGAGCGCCAGCAGGTAAACCGCGTCCTCATTGTCGTAGGTATCGACCTCGCGGCGATCGGGCTTGCGCAGCGCCTCCCATTTCCGCTCCTCGACAAAAATCTCGTGACGCACCCTGAAATGTTGCTCGAGAACGTCCTCGTAGAGGTGCCGGTTGGCGGCAGAAATCACATGAATCATTTATTCCCCCGTTGTTCGAAATAAGGGGAACACTCACGGAAAGCGGCCAAAGCGACTACTGGGAAATTTCCCAGTAGGCGCGGATTTCAGGGGGTGATGATTCTGTGGCGGATTGCGATCGCAACCGCATGCGTCCGGTTGACGGCACCAAGTTTGCGCGCGGCAGTTGCGAGATGCTCTTCGGCGGTGCGCTGCGTGATGTGCAGGATCTCACCGATTTCCCAAGCCGACTTGCCCTGCGAAGCCCAGGCGAGCACCTCGCGCTCGCGCGGGGTAAGGCGCATCGATCGATGGGGCGCCGGATCGAGCAAGCGGCGAATGTGATCGAAGCCGTACATGCCGATCAGGTGCAGCGCCGGCTTGCTGCGCGCATTGAGATCGAGGTGAACGCCACCGAGCGAGACGCCGGCCTCGTAGCCGGTCAATCCGTGGATCGGCACGACGAAGCCGCGCGACATACGGAAATCGGCAGCGCGCCGCATCACCTCTACCGCGCCCGGCTCCAGCTCTGGATCGTACGGCGCCTCGGACCACTCGAAAGGGTTCACCGTCTGCCGGCATTTGCGGATCACGGGATCGACGCGGTCGTAGCCTTTTTGGGTATAGAGGCTGAACCACTCCGCCGGCCACTTCTTGGCGAGCACCATCTGGGAAAAACGCTGATCGGGATTCGGCAAGCCGGTTACGATGATGTGCTCGAAGCCGTAGCGCCCGAACGCGGTCGCAAGCGCATCCATGACGTCCGGAACCTTGGTATAGGCTCCAAGCCCCTCAATGAAGTCGAGCGCTTCCCGGCCATAATCCACGGCGGACATCGGTGCGTTTCCTGACCCTTGCTATTAGTATAGCACGTCCTGGCGACTGCCTCAATTCACCGCTTCCGTAGTTTCCCGGTATCTCATTGACCCCGAAGGCTTAATCTACTTGTGGAAGAAGTGACGTCAAGTTACACCTGCAATGTCTGAAGCGGGGAAACCACGATGGAAGACGAGGACATCGCCCTCAACAGCGTGCTCGGCCTGGAACTCAACCGCGTATTTTTCGCCGTCCGCGAAACGGCAAACAAGCAAAAGATCATCGAGTTCGCACGCGGGGTGCTGCAAAGCGAGCGCAGCAAGCCGGCCGAGAGCGCCTCGCCGGACGGACCGGCGAGCTAGCACGCAATTGCCGTGAGCGCACGAACGGTCCGTTCGGTGCCATGCCTTGCTCTGATCTGAACCGAACGCGAATGTTTCCTTCCTTCTCCCCTTGTGGGAGAAGTGGCGTAGGCGGCCTTCGACCGCCGTTCTTAAAACAAAACGCCGATGCTTCGGATCGGCCATGGCGCCGGATGAGCGACTATCTCTGTTGTCAAGTTGCATTGGCGTAGGCGGTGCGCGCATCGCGTGCCTTGGCGT
>NZ_JBVVPC010000073.1:0-19657 GCF_055807355.1 Bradyrhizobium sp. Ken01 | reverse complement strand
CCTGCCGGCTATCTCGCGACCACGCGCAAGTCTCGTGGATAATCTGTCAGGTATTCGGACCCGGTCTTGGTGACGACCATTGAGTCCCCGGTCCTGCCGCCAAGCCGGCCATCCAGGCTGATACCGCCTGTCGCAGACGCTGTGCCTTGTCCGATGCTTAGTTTAGCCGAAGCGAGCGCGGGAGGAGCAGGCGCTCCGCCGCGCTGCCGGCGCAAGCTGCTGCATAGCGTCCAGGAACTGTAGACATCACCTTTGATTCTCAAAGGTGATTCTTCAAAGCGAGCTTCTGGCGCACCTCATCCGGGTTTAGTATCCGCACTCCTATCCCCTCGAGAATCTGTACCGCCCGCTGTACGAGCTCGGCGTTGGTTGCCAGCCGACCCCGAGAAAGGTAAAGGTTGTCCTCCAAGCCTACCCGAACGTTCGCGCCGACCAACGGGGCCAATGCCACATATGGAAGCTGCATGCGTCCAATCGAAAACGCCGAGTAGACTGCCCCCGGGGGGAGCAGATGCACCAGCGCCATTAGCATCGTCGGGTCATATGGCGCGCCATAACGAACTCCCATGCACAGCTGGATCAACGCCGGATTCTCGATCAATCCTTCCGCAATTAAATCGCGCACCAACACCAACTGACCCGCATCGAACACCTCGAGCTCAGGTCGGACACCAAGCTCCTTCACACGTGCGGCCATTGCGCGCAATGTCGCGCTGGTATTGACCATGACGAACTGGCTTCCGGCGCCCCAGTTCATCGATCCGCAATCCAACGTGCAAATCTCAGGGCGCAACTCTTCTACGTGCACTAACCGTTCACGCGCGCTCACAATGTCGGTGCTCGGGTTCAGCGGCAGAGGAGAGTCCGCTTCGCCCATCACGAGATCGCCGCCCATTCCCGCAGTCAAGTTGATGACCGGATTCACGTCCGATTCTCGAATGCGCTGCACCACTTCCCGATACAAGGCTAGTTCGCGCGAGCCACGCCGCGTCTTAGGATCACGGACGTGGATATGCACCGCCCCCGCACCCGCTTGTGCCGCTTCAATCGCCGATTGCGCGATCTGCTCCGGGCTCACCGGGACATAGGGGCTACGCTGCACCGCATCCCCAGCTCCGGTGAGCGCGCAGGTAATGAACACCTCAGAGATCATCCGCACGTCTCCTTACCCAAAGTTGAACGGGGTCGATTGTTACGCTCTGGGTACTCCAAGCGTAACGACGCCCATCGACCAGATCCATCAAGGAGGTCGTATCAGTAACTCCCGGCGTCAGCTCCATTGCGACGCCTAGGTAGCAGCAATCGTGTCCAAGCAATCGGCGTGCCGCTTGTGGGATCCAGGTCCGGGCCCGTCTGATGGGGGAAAACACAGGTATCAGGCAGTCTGCTCTTGTAAGGGCGCCGCGCGCCGTCGCATTTCCGACTAGCCGTAGCCAACCTTACACAGCTGCATAACAACAATGGAGGCTGTTATGATGCCGATCGTCTCTCGCAACGCCCTAGCAAGCGTCACCTTCGGCACTTGCCCGGTCAATCGACCGATATCGCCAATTCAATGCCTGGCGTTTGTAGCCCTCTATGAACCATCTACGTTGACTCTCTGACATCCCGCACCTCGGATCCTGAAGGTTGGGCATCGCCCTCACGTGCCAGCTATACCCTGCGCTGCCTTGTTTGCTGTACAGAAGCGGCATGCGCATTGGCCAAGCGCGTTTGGGCTCCAAGACGTGGATCTGACTGATCTGGTCATCACCGTCCGTGACACGAGATTCTTCAAAACGCGCTTCGTGCCAATCGGCCAAAGCTCAACCGATATTCGGTCGAGTGCGTGGAGCCCCGTCCCCCGACTCCCTCTGCCGCGCGAACAAGAATCTCCATCATTAGCTACGCGTGGCAGTTGACCGTGGCACGATGTGGGGGTCATCTCCTGGTTTGAGCATGTCCGCCGAGCCGGCGGAATGAAGGGTGCACCGGGTGATCGCATGGCAACGCTCCAGCCAGGAGTCCGTCCATCCCTGCGCTATTTGCAAATGACGCCAGATCTCCTCCAAGCCGCGTTGCGATCCGCCAGTGCAGAGGTCACCCGCAACATACGGCTGGAGACCATCCATTCACTACCGCGCGTTATCGGGGCGCGTTCGCCGTTCCGCTGGCCAGGTGTTCTGAGCCGTAGTACCGTTCACCGGCCAAGATCGCGAGGCACCTTGAAAAGATGAATCCGCCTGATGATGTCACCCCGATCTGAGTGATGCATCAGGGCATCCGGCTTGCCGCGACGCCAGACGGCCATCAACAGAGCGTCTGTATCGAGTTGCGCTGTCATGTTGGCGTTCATCGACCAGCCGACCACCCGGGGCGAGAACAGGTTGATGACGGCTGATACATGGAGCCAGCCTTCGGCCGTCAAGTAAATTCGGCGATCACCTTCTGGTTCGGCCGCTCGGCTGCAAACTGGTGGTCGAGAACGTTCTGCGGCACGTTCGCAACCTGGCGATCGCCTTCGTCCTCGTGGCCGCGCCCGCACCGCCTGCAGGCGCATCAGCCGCTCGATCCGGTGCAAACCGCATTCGACACCGTCTGCCAGCATATCCCGCCGACACGCCGTGCGCCGTACGTGATCGCCGGCAAGAAAGCTTGCCTTCACCTGCTGGCCTGCCGTCTCGCCACTTTGGGATCTCGCGCTAAGCGATCGGTTCAGCCAGGCGTGGAAGCCCGAACGGGACACCCGCATCGCATCCACATAGCCATGCCACCGCCGGAATCCGGTGCTTCGCGATGAAGCGCAGATCGCAATCCTTGTAACAGCGCGGCTCCCTTGCGCGGTACGCCATAGTGTCCAGCGTAATAGTGAAGACGTTATCTACCAGTTGCTCCTGGTTGGCCATGAACTCCTCCCAGCTGATGTAGCTTGGGTGAGCGACGTGGAGGCAAACCGCCCAACGCGACCGCCACCTTGACCGCTCCCGTCCGCGATTCCCAGCCGGCCACCGGTTCCTTTCTCAGCTCGATCGACTGAACGCCGAAAGGTGGCTTTCCAATAGCCGAAGACCTCCGGGAGGCGGATGTGGTGCCGCCCCACTCATCGCCGTCGGGCACGAGCACGTGGTCAGTAGAACTCCTGGCGGGAACGGTGCGTCTAGAACATACCGGAACTGATGCCACTCAAGAGGTACTCACCGCCGCGACCGAGGAACGGACAAGGCATCGGCGTCAAAGGAGTGAAAATATAGGGTCTCACTGACGCAGCCCGTGTAGTTCGCGGCACGTTGAACAGCATCTCAGGCTTCTTTGCTATTAGCAGCAGTTGATGAACTGACCGGAACGCGGTTGCGCAGCGACTGCTCCCATCGCGCGAGCGTCTCTCCCGCACCAATCTTCTCCGCGCGCAAGCCCCCCAGCACACCCACAATACCATCGTCAAGCATCTCTTGGTACTCGGACATCATCATGCTCTCGGCCAAAGCCAGCGCATCTGACTGCTCAGTGAGCTTGTCCAGAAAGGCGTCGGTGTACTCCGGCACGTCAGTCAACTTGGACATATTATTACCCGACCATCGCAGCCACTTGCTCAAGAAGGCACGTATACTGGCTTCACCACTACCAACGAAGTACGTCATAATGGGTCCGAGGACCGGCCGTCGCAGCCCGAAGGAGTAACGAACGGCGTCATCAATTTCTTGCACCGTGGCAACATTGTCCTGCACGAGCCACAGCGCCTCGCGCCATGCAGCCGTCTGTATTCGATTCGCGATAAATCCCTCAATTTCCTTGCGCACGACGAGCGGATGCATCCCAATCGCCCTGTAGATTTCCGCGGCGCGCTGCAACATCTCGGGCGCTGTGCGCTGTCCGGCGCAAAGTTCAACCAATGGCACCAGGTATACCGGTTGGAACGGATGAGCGACAAGCAAGCGCTCGGGACGCCGCATTTTGGCCTGGAGCAAAGAGGGTAGAATGCTCGAAGTTGACGAGCAAATCAGCGTCTCGGGTGCGGCCGCTTGGCAGACCTCAGCAAGGAGAGGCTGCTTGATCTCCACGCGTTCTGGCACGTTTTCCTGAACGAGATCCACTCCGTGCACCGTGTCCGCAACCGAATTTACAATAGAAAGAGATCCTTCCACCGGCAGCGGCATCTCAGTCAGACGTTTAAACGCTCGGCGGGCATTTGCTAGCTTCTTCTGAACGCGCTCGGCCGCACCAGAGGAGCGGCTATACAGCCGCACATCCACCCCATTAAGGATAAACCGAGCGGCCCACCCAGCGCCGATGACCCCGCTCCCCAGTAGCCCGACTGCTCGCGGCAGCCTCACAGAATTGGACGCTGAACTTTCAGACATGAGCTTGACCTCAGACATAAACTTCGAACGCGAGCTTCTCGCACACCTCATTTGAGCTCCTGGCTGCACACCCTTCCCGAACAAGTTGGTCTGTCCCAATCCGCACAGAACCGGGGACATCGTTTGTGTCTTCACGTTGACAGAAGCCCAGCAGGAGCAGCGGCCGCAGCACTCGCCTGACTGCGGCCGCCCGCATCAAGCAATCAGCGTGCCAATCGCGGAATCGCGCGGCGGGCTGTCGTAATGCCGAGATCTACTAGCCTGCACACTGATCCTGAGGGGTGGGCCTGGTGGTCAGATCACCTCTGGCAAATGTTTGGGATCACGAGGACCTCTATGCCGCGAGCGGTTCTTTGTACTCTGTGATGAGCCCGGCGCGTTCCAGCGTCAGCACCATCTGGTGAACCGAAGGCGGGCTGACGCGGAAGTATTCCTGCATGTCGGTTTCGACCGGGGAGCCTGCGGCGGAGCCGTCTAGCGGTGTGGACAATAGACAGACACTGCCCCTGTTTGGGTCTGAAAGTTTTAAGGACTCACGCCGGGCATCCGATTCAGTTGTTGGTGCGTGCCTCGAGCAAAGCACGCCATGAATGTACGCTGTCAGGTTGACCTCAGCCAAATCGAGCGCGCCGAGCTCAAGGCGCAGCTCAGCGGAGGCAAGCATGTATTCCCGCAAGTTCAAGCGCGCGTAACTTTTGCTGGCTGCTGATGCCGGGGGCCGGTAGGTGAGGCACATGAGATCTTTCGGGGAGATTGCTATGCGGCGACACGCATTGACATGTGATTGCCGCGCGCCAACGCGGCAACAGAGACGCTCGCGCCAAAACATGAGCCCAGCAAGGAGTTTTTGTCTATTTGTTGACTTCGCACCCGAGTGGAGAACAGCCGACTAGCAAGGCAACGCCACATTGCATAGCGCAACCGTGAGCGCGATGATGTTCCAGGCCTGCATCTATCGCGCACTAGTAGTCTCCTGCCACCAGGAACCTACGCAGGCAGAAAGAAACGGAAAATATTTGTACGAGCGCGTCGCCGATCGCAAGCTAAGGATGTCGCAACTTCATCAGCGAAACTTCACCGAAGTAGGCGACGACGGGAGCTCAGCTTCATGAAAAGGCAAGCAATGGATGCCTTCTTGCATCCTCATGGACATCATTTTGTGTGGCGCACCGAGCTTGTCACAAAGCCCTGCTGTCATCAGCAAACAACAGTGCACTGCGGCCTGATACGAACCGAGCTCAAGAATTGTCCTCGGCCCTGAAGTTCCCAGATGAGCCTCCGATACAAAGCCAATCAACAATATTCTTGATAAGTATCGGCCCTCTGTAAGTCTTCGCCCAGACTCCAACTATTTTTGAATCGCTTCTAAATGAATAGGCAGATGGAGGACATCCAAGCCCGAGCGAGTGGCTTTGCAAAGCGGTCAGAATGATCTCCATCTAGGACGTTGCTTACTCCGTCGAAGATCCATCGATCAAGAATTCCGCCGTGCCGTGCGTGTTCCAGCCGATCGTGATCGGGGGGCAATGGGGAGGCTTGCACCCCTGACAGTCTGCAACCCGGCTACCTTGGTCTTTCGCCCGAGCGCAGAGGATCGAGATGCCGACCGAGAGACTGTCCATGCGCCACATTCGCGAAGTTCTACGCCTGCACTACAGCGTCGGCATGTCGCAACGCGCCGTTGCCCGCAGCCTGGTCTTGGCCCAGGGCACGGTCAGCAAGTATCTCAACCGAACCCGCCGGGCCGGCCTGACCTGGCCGTTGCCGTCGGAGCTGGATGACGACGACCGGCTCGAGAACCGCCTGTATCCGCCGCCATCCGATCGGCCCAGCGACGAGCGTCCACAGCCGGATTGGGCGCTGGTGCATCGCGAGCTGCGGCGCCCGAACGTCACGCTGATGCTGTTGTGGGAGGAGTATTGCGACGCAAACTCCGAGTGCTTCAGCTATTCGTGGTTTTGCGAACGCTACAAGGAATGGGCCGGCCGCCTCAAGCTCACCCTGCGCCAGATCCATGTCGCAGGCGAGAAGCTGTTCGTCGACTATTCCGGCCACACCATGGAGGTGGTTGACGGGCTCACCGGCGAGGTGCGCAGCGCGCAGATCTTCGTCGCCGTGCTCGGCGCCTCGAACTACACCTACGCCGAAGCCAGCCTCAGCCAAAGCCTGCCGGACTGGATCGCCTCACACGTCCGGGCATTTGCCTATTTCGGCGGCGTGGCCCGACAGACCGTGAGCGACAATCTGAAGGCCGGCATCACCCGGGCTTGCTTTCACGAGCCGATGGTCAACCGGACTTATGCCGATCTCGCCCGCCATTACCGCACCGCCATCGTCCCGGCGCGGCCGTATCGGCCGCGCGACAAAGCCAAGGCCGAAGTCGGGGTCCAAATTGTCGGGCGATGGATTCTGGCGCGCTTGCGCAACCGCCGATTCTTCTCGCTGGCCGCCCTCAACGAGGCGATCCACGCGCTCCTGGTCGAGCTGAACAACCGACCTCTCCGAAGCTGGGGACGAAGTCGGCGCGACGTGTTCGAAGAGCTCGATCGTCCGGCGCTCACTCCCTTGCCGGATGAGCCGTACCAGTATGCCGAGTGGAAGCGCTGCCGGGTCAACCTCGATTATCACATCGAGATCGCCAGGCATTACTACAGCGTCCCTCACAACCTCGTGCGCCGAGAGGTCGAGACCCGCGTCACCCAAAAGACCGTCGAGATTTTCCTGCGCGGCAAGCGGGTGGCGTCACATCTGCGCAGCACCTTGCAGCATCGCCCGACGACGATTGCCGAGCATATCCGATCTCGCATCGTCGTTATCGCGACTGGACCCATGAGCGTATTCGTTCTGAAGCTGCCAGGGTCGGTCCCGATGTCGAGACGCTGATCGACGTCATCCTGCGGTCGCGGCCGCATCCGGAACAGGGCTTCCGCTCGGCAATCGGCATTCTCGGGTCGGTCAAGCGCTATGGCCAGGAACGCGTCGACGCCGCCTGCGCCCGGGCACCTGCTAAACGCCCGTTCGTATAAATCGGTCGCCGCCATCCTCAAAAACGGCACTGACAGAACCGCTCCGCCCGCCGAGGAGGCGCCCATCCTCTTCCACGCCAACATCCGTGGCCGCACTTACTACAATTGATCAGGAGAGATATCAGCATGCTCATTCATCCCACCGTCGATCGCTTGCGCGCCCTCGGTCTTGCCGCCATGGCCGACACCTTCGTCGAACTGCAGAACAATCCCGAGGCGGCCGAGATGCCGCACGCCGATTGGCTCGGCCTCCTCGTCGATCGCGAGGTCACTGCCCGCGACAACCGCCGCCTTGCGCGCCGCTTGAGCAGCGCCAAGCTCCGTCAAGCGGCCGCCGTCGAAAACGTCGACCATCGCACCGCCCGGCGTCTCGACCGTTCGCTTTTCAAACCCTCGCCACTTGCCAATGGATCCGCGAGGCCAACCACCTAGTCATCGTCGGTCCAACCGGCACCGGCAAGTCCTGGCTTGCCTGTGCGCTCGGCAACAAAGCCTGCCGCGACGGCTTCTCCGTGCTCTACAAGCGGGCACCCCGCCTGTTCGCAGATCTCGCGCAGGCGCGCGCCGAAGGCCGTCTAGCCCGCCTGATCGCGACCCTCGAGCGCGTCAATCTCCTCATCCTCGACGACTGGGGACCTGAACCGCTTACCGCCGAGACCAGCGCCGGGATCTGCTCGAGATTGTCGATGATCGCTACGACAAGGGATCCTTATTGATCACAAGTCAGGTCCCCGTGTCGCAATGGCACGACGTCATTGCCGACCCCACACTTGGCGATGCGATATTGGACCGCATCATTCACAATGCGCACCGCCTCGAACTCAAAACGCGACAGCGTGCGCCGTCAGGCGGGCGAAAAGAAAACACCGTAAGCACCTCACGCGCGATCGCCCCGTCGGCCCACAGGCCCGGGCGTCGCTCCGTCGCTCGTGGCGGCACTTCGCGCCGCGCACGGGCCCCTCCCATGGACCGCCGCGACGATCTCCAAACCAACCCGCCAATCTTGACGAGGAGGCCGTTTCCAGCACACATAAACTCGTCAGCAGTGTTCGTCTCCAGTGATCACCATCGTCTGGAACGCCTGATCACCATCGCTTGAATGCGCAGTGCCTCATGTGATCGGGGTAGTTGATGCGAGCGGCTTCTCAAAACGCCTATATCCAGCGAGCTTCATAGGTGATCTCCGTACTGCATCTGCTTCTGTGTCCAAGCAACCGAGGTGCCACTCGCCGAATAATCTGTGCCTTTGCTTTGCGAGAGCGAGAAACGCCTTAGCTGCGAGCATGCCGCGGAATGGTCGTCGCGCTCTGTCGGGTTCGGGACATCGGCGTCATCTCCGCGTCAAGACAAGAGAACGTTTTGAAGCATGCGCCTGCTCAGACAGCATCAGGCTGAGCTATCTCCTCGCAATGTTACTGCCTGAGCTTCGTTCCGCCGTTTGGCATGCTGCTTGCTGTGGATCACCCGGCAACAGGGGGGCCCCAACTTGAAAGCCAGTGCACTCACCTGCCCTCCGCCTGCACCCGAGCGCTTCAGGCCATTTGGAGCCGTCTCGATCGACTCCACCATACTTATGAAGCTGACTAAAGCAACAGACAGGAGGTCGTAATGAGCCAAGACGAGCTTGCGCCTGTAATCCGTCGCTGCGGGGCAGTTCACAAGTCGCGGTTCGGCGAGTTAGCCAAATTGAACTTTGAACTTAACACCGCTGAGCGCCATCAAGTTTCAAGCTGGATATTCGGCCCGTCCTGGCATGGACCCAATCGCGATCTGTTCCTCGCCGATCTCGCGTCCAATGAATAGCCTGCTATCCAATGAGCTTATCGCCGCGGATTTGAATGCAGCGCTCTATACGTGACATCTGGCGTTCACGTATTGCGCCGCAGCTGAATAGACTAATTTGGCCGAAACGTAACCTGGAGAGTAACACATGAATAAAACGGCTTCGATCGATCAAGCTATCCCGCTTGCCAACGTCGCTAAACGCGCAGCACGCATCGGCGCTGAAGTTAGCAACATCAAGCTGTCAGGCGATTTGCCTGACCAAAAAATTGCCGCGATCAAGGACCTCCTTCTCAAGCACAAGGTTATTTTCTTCCGCGGTCAGGGTCATCTCGACGCCGCCGAGCAGGAGCGTTTTGCTCTTCGTTTTGGAAGACTCGTGCCGCATCCGACCGTCGGTGCTACCAAGGGAACGGCATCGATCCTCGAGGTTGATTCCGCCCAGGGCCGCGTCGATCTGTGGCACAGCGACGGGACCTTCATAGAAGCCTATCCCAAAATTACGGTGCTGCGAGCCGTCGTGATCCCACCATTCGGCGGCGACACGATCTGGTCAAATACGGCTGCGGCTTATCTTGACCTACCACAGCCGCTGCAGCGGCTTGCTGATGAGCTCTGGTCCGTTCACACTAACGACTACGGCCTTAGGCCCGGGGACATGGATAAGAAGTATTATGATGAGGTGTTCACTAACACGATCTATGAGACCGAACATCCCGTCGTGCGGGTCCACCCCGAGACCGGCGAACGCACGCTGGTGCTGGGCTATTACGTGCAGCGATTTGTTGGCATCCCGAAGTATGACGGCCAAAAGCTGTTGGATCTCTTCCAATCTCATATCACCGCGCCCGAAAACACCGTGCGCTGGAACTGGAAGGAGGGGGATGTCGCCGTCTGGGACAATCGCGCCACGCAACACTATGCCGTCAACGATTACGGCGACCTGCGTCGAGTCGTTCGTCGCGCGACCGTCGATGGCGAGTTGCCCGTCGGCGTCGATGGTCGATGTAGCGTAACACGCATCATGGCCATCAAGCAGCCCCCCGCGGAGAGTCCCTAGCGCGTGCGCAGAATTGACGGAAATCCGACAATCGTCGCTCGTGCAGCGCAGATTACCTCAAGCTGCTCGGGGATGGCCTCTCCGAGAGCAGGCGATCGAGCTCCGCAACGGGCAGCACGCGTGCAACTGCTGAGATATCGGTAGCAATTGCCGGCGAGCGGATTTTATCCATGGGACTGTTTGGGATCCGCCTTGGGTCGGCTATTCGCCCACCGGCGGCGACGCGAGGGCGTGGACATCGGCCAGCATAGGAACGCGTTATTCAATAGCGGCAACCGTGACGGTCGGCCTTGGTAAGGTGTTGCGCTTCGTCGTCATCAACTGTGCTATGGTCCTGGCGGCGGGGACCTTCTGCAATTCTTGATGGCTGATAGTCTCGGCACGCCGCCGTCGCGTCGCCCATTCCACCACCACGCGTAGCGATCCCTTGAAGCCTTGTCCCTTCAAGCGGCGCCAGAGCTCGGCACCGTTGCGACAGCCGACTGACCACTGCGCGTCCAGGAACGGCAGATGCCCGTCCAGGGTGCTTTGACGGGTGCGGAACATATCCGTACCGCCGCCGCGGCTAATTTGGCGAACCAGATTGCGACTATGTCCTGTGCGGCGGACGATCTCCTTGAGCGACACACCGTCGCTGACGAGAGCCGTAATTACGGCATGGCTGTCCTGCCGCCGCAAATAGCCCTGATAGCGCAGCTTTTCCGCACAGGTCAGCAATTCCGGGTTGATCGTCGTCGCTCCAATTGCGGTTCGGATTCTGTTCATGGAGCGGCGCACCGCATCAAGGAAGGCCGCGCTCGCATTTTCCATCAGATGCCAGCGGTCGGCGACTTGGATGGCGTTCGGCAGCGCCTTGGCTGCTGCCTCGCCGTATCCACCACCGCGATCTCGCGACACAATGTTGATCGCTGGGTGCTTCGATAGCCACGCCCGAACGGTCGCAGTTTCCCTGTCGGGCAGCAGGGTAACGATCCGCCGGCGCTCCAAATCGCACACGATCGTCCCGTATCGATGATTTCTCCGGAACGCCCAGTCATCGATGCCCACCACAAGCAATGGATCTGCCGGGATCGCCGTCCGCCGGCGGACCACCCGCAGCAAGGTATCGTTGCTGACGGGCAGCATGAGCCGCACCTTTCTGCCCGCTGACGGCAAATCGGCCACGTGCCGGATGTAACGGCTATGGATTCGGCGCGATGCTGTCGCGCACAAAGGGCACGGGGCCTCCGCAGCCTCTGATCGAACAGCCAGAATAACCGAATCCTCGGAATCAGTTACGCCATGAACACCAAACGACCAAACCACTCGGTACGAGCATGAAATTCGAAAGCCTGTCGCATGGCGCCGATTCTCCGTTGAAGAACCACCGTCGCCGGCGAACTTCATCAGAAATGATGGCGTGGAACGGCCCTTCGAACCGGCATCAAAAATGCCAAACGTGGTCGTGTAGACAGGCGCCACAAAGGAAGGACCGTTCCATGGTTAAAATTGTCACAGTGAGTTTGGATTGGCCAAGTCGATCTTTCAAGTTCACGGCATCGCTGAAAACGGGAAAAGTCTTGGTTCGTCGCACATTGCGGCGATCGCAGGTTCTGCCCGCGCGCAAAATCATGCCGGCTGCTTGTTGTTCGGCAGTCTTCACCGGTGCGAACCGCATTGTCGGGCGGGTGACCGCCTCACAAATGGTTTCAGCGCCGATATTTCGCCCCGATCGCTGCCAACAACTAGCCGATGACAAAAAGGCGCCGCGCCATACGATTCAGGCCCTTTCGATTAGGACCACGAGGGTGCCGAGAGCCTGCCGCGCCTCGGCGATAAACGTCGCGAGGGCGTGCAGCCCGGCTTATTGGGCGGCGGCGATCAACCGCATCAGCAGCAGACGACTTGCGAACGCAACACCGCATCGGCAAGAGGTCGCTGCCAAGAGCCGGATGGAATGCGCAGAGCGCGCACGCGAGCATTCATGCGGGAAGTCGAAAGAGGCTCGCTGGGCGGAGCGCGCGCGTCAGAAATAAGACGCGACCGATGTTCGGAACACGCCAAAGTGCTTGCCACGGGATACTGGGCTGCAAAAGCGCACGCGCTTTCTCGAGCTAGCGCTGGCCCAAATTCTGCAGGACGCTAAGGCGAGGGCAACAGAGCGGGAGGCAGTGCTTGAGCGTCGATCTGCCAAGCGACGATAAGGTCGCCAGTAGTTTCGAGGGTTGCCGGCCCAATTATCAGGGGCTAGCGCGGCACTTTTAGATGTTCAACGAAGATTGCTGCTCACTTTCGGAGTGCGATTGACTCTCTCGACTCACGGAATTGTCCACGTTTAAATGGAGGCACTATGCGCATCTGTGGTATCAAACTGACGCATGACGGAGCGGTGGCTCTTGTCGAGGACGGACGTCTCGTATTTTGTCTCGAACAGGAGAAGCGGAGCAACAATCCGCGGTATCAAGCCATCGACAATCTCGATGACATTGTCGTCGCCTTGGCGGAGCACAATTTGACGGCGCGGGATGTGGATGAGTTCGTTATCGACGGCTGGATAGGTGATGTAGATTCGCAATTTCGCGTCCTCAACGGGGCCGCACCTGTCACTCTCAGAGGAGGGCCGTATATTGAGCAACATGACCACGGCCTGCTCAATTCGCACGACGGATTTGGCCTGATGCTGGACGGCAGGGGTTTTCCCTATCGAAGTTATGCGCACGTGACGGGCCATGTGGCCTCCGCGTATTGCACCAGTCCGTTTGCCAAAGCCGAACAACCCGCGTTCTGCCTAGTGTGGGACGGTGGCATGTTTCCACGTCTCTACTATGTGGAACCCCGCGGGGCCCGGTTCATCGAATGCCTGTTCCCGATGCATGGTAAGGCTTATGTCGTGGCTGGTCATCATTTCGGCCCGTATAAGAGAGAGAACTACACTGGCTGGGGCGACCGTAGTATTGCTGGCAAGGTGATGGCTTACGTCGCGCTCGGGTCAGTGGATGAAGATATCGTGGCAGTTTTTCGGGAACTCTATGAAGAGCGGTTTGTGGCCGACGCGAAGCTTGTCCGTCATTACCGGGGGGACATCAACAGTATGGAGGCCTCACTTGCGGCTCTGCACGACTTCTTTAATACCAGCACGCTCCGATTGGGGGCCAAGTTACCCGAAAATGTGCTTGCATCGTTTCATTGGTTTGTCGAGGATCTACTCACTCGCGAAATGGCGATTACTCTGCAGCGGCATCGGGGTCTTCCAGGGGCGAGGAACTTGTGTATAGCCGGCGGCTGCGCTCTCAACATCAAATGGAACAGCGCACTACGAGCGACTGGTCTATTCGATGCTGTTTGGGTGCCGCCCTTTCCGAATGACAGCGGCTCAGCCATTGGTGCGGCTTGCTCTGCAATGGCGGAGCACAAGGGCTTTGTGCCGTTGGAATGGTCAGTCTACAGCGGCCCGGTTCTGCAAGGCAGCGAAGTGCCGCCCGAATGGGAGGCCGCGCCGTGCAGTATGCGTGAACTTGCTAGCATTCTCGCCAGCAACAAGCCCGTGGTTTTTCTTGCCGGCCGTGCCGAGCTTGGGCCACGGGCATTGGGTAGCAGAAGCATTCTAGCGGCCGCTACTTCGGCGGGAATGAAGGATCTTCTGAACGGCATCAAGTTGCGTGAATACTTCCGGCCAGTGGCGCCGATATGCCTGGAGGATCGCGCCCCGGAAATCTTTAGTCCTGGGACGCCGGATCCTTATATGTTGTTCGATCACCAGACGCGAGCTGAATGGCGAGACAAAATCCCGGCAGTGGTTCATCTCGATGGGTCTGCCCGATTGCAGACCGTTCCTCGATTCTCTCCGCACAAAGTCGCCGAGCTTCTCGTCGAATACGAAAAACTCACGGGCATTCCTCTGCTTTGCAACACGAGCGCGAACTTCCCGGGACGAGGTTTTTTTCCAGATGTCGCCACGGCCTGCCAGTGGGGACTCGTTGAACACATTTGGTGCAACGGCCTGCTCTGGAGCAAAACGCTCGCATCCTGCGCCGAATCGCTTCATCCAGATGAATTATGTCCGCCACAGAACCGACTTTAACCGCGAAAAGAAGTCGTGCGGCGACAACGCGTTGTGATGGGCTATCGTTCCGCGTACACGGAGCTTCGGTCTGCTCGATCGGCAAGAGCGCGATCGCGTGTGGTCCCGGTATCTCGATATTGTAACGCAGGAAAAATCGGGGTGCGCTCGCCAGCAAGTTTCGGCGCGAGCTCACTTGGTCCACACGCGCATTGGTGCGCCCCTCAAGGACTGATGATCAGCTGTTCCAAATGATGGGCACCTACGAACACGGACACGACTGACGGGCTCTTTTCCGTGAGCTTGATCGGCTGGAAGACAGGCCGTGCTCGACCGCGAGATCGCGCCGGGCGCAATTGAGCATTTCGCGGTTAACAAATTGGTGATGATCACGGGCCTGAGCCTGGCGCTCGCCGTCGGCATCTTGGCGGCGATCGGCGCCATCCTGCGGTTCAACAACCCACAGAAGCTGGTGAGCATTCGAGCTAAACCCAAGAGCGAGGCAGGCCGGGTTGGAGCCGGCCACCGCGGGTGTATTAGCAAGATCGGCGGCAGCCCCGCGCG
Source organism: Bradyrhizobium sp. Ken01 (assembly GCF_055807355.1). Classification (NCBI taxonomy): domain Bacteria; kingdom Pseudomonadati; phylum Pseudomonadota; class Alphaproteobacteria; order Hyphomicrobiales; family Nitrobacteraceae; genus Bradyrhizobium; species Bradyrhizobium sp. Ken01. Next base: position 4,849 of record NZ_JBVVPC010000073.1, on the reverse strand, counting down.
CCATGCTGGTGGAGGAGGCCTGGGAAGCGGCCGAGGCGCCCGGTCCACTGCGGGCTCGGCCTGCGCGCCGCCACCAAGAGCGGACCTGGTGCGGCCGGCAGCCAGCCGCAGCTCGGCACTGCTGCCGCGGCTCCGCTTCGACGGAATAGGCGTCTGCAGGCGTTCGATCCTCTCGCGCGCGAAAGTCAACCGCTCGTCTTGAACACCTCGACGAAGTTCGTTGGTCCTGGGCGGGGCAAAGGACGAAATTTCGGGCGCCCGGGTGCCCTGCGACGTTGATCCGTGGGGGACCGCGGTCCACCGCCGTCAACAAGCATACATCAGCACAGGGCTGACGATGAACGACTATGTCTTCTGCCGCCGCCGCCAACTGATGTGCATCGCGGCAAGACCACGGTAACGTCGCCACAAGGCTTCTGGCGAAGAGCCCTCACTGCACCGGTCCGCTGCGACCCCACGAAATCAATGTCCCCTCGCGGCGAATGGCGCCCCCTGCTGAAACGCATCGATGCTCAAATGGACGCGGGTGGCGGCGTCACGAGAGGTTTCCATCGTTCGAAAAGCAAAGCCGCGAAGCTAGGCTTTCGTTTGCAGCAAGACCCAAGGCAGATTGCGCTCGAAAGGCTGACTGTATGTAGCCTCCTCAGAAACGCCAAAAATGATACCCTTCAACTTGCGTCTGCTCGACAAGATGGTCAAGTTCATTCAGCTCTGGACGATTTTGCCCGACCGTTATGCGATCGTGCCGGCCAAGTACGAGTACAACGAGCGTTGGCTAACGCTGCCTCGTACTCTCCCCCGATTTCCTTGACAAGCTCGGCAACACCGATGATTGATCGCACGCCTGAGACTGAGTGACCAGCACAGAAGATATTGTTCCAGCGCGGCGGTCCTTCGCTAGGCTTCTTAGCGCCTGCTTTCTGCGTTGCGCGCGCCTCACACACTGAGTCGTCAAGCTTTGAGGCGTCGAGACCGGCCGCAATAATTGAGCTCCGCAGCACGTTCGCAGGGAGCCCCCAAAATGCGCTGGTTAAGACAATGTCATCAAGCGTGTTATCGACCAACATCTGACGATACGTGTCGCTCGCCATGCTTTCCGAGGTGGCAATGAAGCGAGTACCCATACAAGCGAGCTCGCACCCAAGCACGCGCGCTGCCGCTAGCGAAATGCCGTCTGCGATGCCGCCCGCAAGCACAATTGGACCATCGAATATGGCGCGAACCGCGCGAACAAAAGCAAACGGATTGGCCCACCCGGTATGGCCCCCCGCGCCGGCGGTGAGCAGAATCAAACCGTCCGCACCCGCTGCGACGGCTTTTTCCGCGTGGTGCACCGAAGCGATGTCGGCGAACACGAGACACCCGTTTTCGTGCAAGACATCGATTGCCGGCGCCGGCGATCCCACGCTGGTTATGACGATTTCTACCTTGCGGCGCACAAGACAAGCAAGATCATCCTTGAAACGAGGATGGCGAATCATGAGCGATGGGCAGTGCGGCGGGACCGGTTGATCCAAATTAGCGAGATCATGTTCAATACGGCCCAGCCAATGATCGAGCTCCTCAACCGATCGAGCGTTGGTTGTGGGAAACGCGCCGATGCTTCCCGAACGGCAGACACTAGTCACCAGCTCAACGCCAGAGACACCAGCCATGGGCGCGACGATCAGGGGTAAGGTCAACCGGCAAAAGATAGCGTCGAGCAGCCTGCTACTCTCGGAAAGTGAAGTCACAGCTAGCCACTCCATTGATCTCGATGCATTTCGCAGCAAATGTGGTCCGGCGTTCCTGCCGATCCTCTCGGTCAGAAGCAGTCGGCACCGCGATTCCGGATGTTTGCGGGTACCATTCGCTGCTGCCGATCGAAAGCGATTGACGACGTCGGCCCAAGTCGCGTCGACCCCATCGTCGTGTAAGCCCACAAGCTAGGGCATTCTCGATTTGCATCGCGCGTTCCACCAAAGGGTTTTGGGTCAACCTGAAGCTTGGCAACAGATTCGTGCCATGCCCCTGCAATCAATTCAATTACTCACATTGGCAGTTGACCAGAGCACAGATTGTAAGTCAGTCGCGGGTCCCTGTTGCACGTCGTTGAAGGCGATCACCGCGTCATCAGGGCATCGGACCAGTTGGCATCGCCCTGGAGCGGAATCGTCCGAGGACGGCCGTTCTTGCGACTTTTCCGATCTGTAGCTGAGTGCCGGTAGGGACATCGTCACTGATAGTCGCCAAGTGCGTCTCCTGTAAGTTGTGGAGGCTTCGGCATCGATGCTGGTCGGATGCGAGAAGCTGCGCATGTCGAGGAGAGTTTTTCGGGTCCGCGCGGTGTCGGCGACAGCACGGCAATCAAGACTTTCGACGGCTTCTGTTTTCGCGCAAGCCTATAGCGAAGGGCAGCTTGTCGGCTGTCCGGTAGGTGGATTGCCGGCCCGGATTGTGTCCAGGTCCGACGGAGCTTAGCAAGGCGGCGACCGTACGCTGAAGTCATTAGCGCGAATGGCCGACGCGTGATCGTCGATCGCAACATCGACGTCGCGGTCTTGCTACGGATCATAAGAGAATGACCACGGTGATCACGGTTCTGACGGGGGTCGCTGGCAACGTCCCATACATGCGGTGGAGCTTTCCGAGCCTGCCTCTGCGCCTGCAGGAATTGCTCAAGCGCGACGCATTGGCGGCGCGCTTTTCCGATTCAGGGGTAGATGCGGCGATCTTTTGAAGGTCATTTGGCACGATGACAAGCGCGCCTGCTTCTTTCCAAGAAGACTCGAAAGACGCTTTATCCCACTGCGTGCCGCCTAATCGGTAACGATCTCTCCGGCGCAGTTCAGCTATGTGGCCTCCGAATCAATTCCGCAGCCCTCGGGAAGCCCAGCGTCCGCCGTGGTCGGAAGCCGTTTTACGGTCTTTGACTCTGCTGCTTGATCTATTTCAATGGCTTCATGATAGAGAAGCCGGACGATCCACCAAGGCGCGCGCTTCAAGTGCGAGGGGATCGACCTGCCGTTCTCGATACTGGCCGTTGGCGACGACACCTTCGCCGCATGCAGCTCTTGCACTTGATCGAACGCGATGTTCTCGCTGCCGAGTGCCCTCATGAAGCACAGGCATTTCGGGTGGCAAACCACCATCCGTATCCGGCGAAGGGCAAGTGCACGACTAGGCGGCTCTGGAATTATCGCGCATTTCTCACAGTCTTGAGGCGCATCGGGGCGCGAATCGGCGAAAGGCCGTTGCGATGATTCAAGGAATGCTTCGATGCCGGCAGGGTGTAGCACGGAACGGTTTGTTTTTGGAGCGGTGGAAGGCCGGGCTGTGAAAGCGACCTTTGATACCGGCCTGATGATGTGGGATGCTGGAGTGCTGCTTCTGGGTGCCACCGATCGGGCGATCGATCTGGTGGGGCGGTTTCGCGATCTTCGCTGTCCGGACATGATCGAATATGCGGTCTGGACATTGATCGTGCAGCGGGTCTTTGGCATCGCATTTAGCTACGAAGATCTCAATGATGACGGCGGACTGCGGCATGATAAATGTGTGGAACTGAACCAACGTGTTTAAGACGTGGCTCGTAGATGGCTCTTCTCTCCGCCGGGTGGACCGAACAGCAGCAGATTGCAATCAGACCCCGCCGGCGGCGAGTGCTGTTGCCTCTACCTTCTACAGCATCGGCACGCTCTCGATTTCGGTTCGTGGCGACCGTCTTGTCGCGGGCAACGCGCTTCCGCCATTTCGGTTGATGCGAGGGTGGGTGCGATCGGCGGACTCGTACTCGGCAACGGCCGCGAGGAAGGGGGTCGCTGGCCAGCCGTTCTTGTCAGACTGTGGGCGAGCTTCCGCGCCTTGACGCCAGGCAGGCGCAAGTCATTGAGGAGCCGCGTAAGGCCGGCCGTATTGATGGAGGTCGTTACGCTGGCCGAGCTCGGCTCCGCAGCTCGCTCGCAGCCAGCTATAAGCTCGACTGCCACCTTGCAGGCGCACCGGTCACCGTGCTCAGATCCCGACCAGGAGTTTGTAAGCCGCGTGCCGGACGAGCTGGTCGCGATAAACAAGGTTGACGACCGCCATCGGCGCCGCCGCAGGGCATGGATGACGTGCAGGCAATCAATGACTGCGCGCCCTCGCTCTCCGGGCCGGTCCGCCCGTCGGGCTACGCCCTCCGTTCGCCCCGTCCCCATCGGCGAAATCTACGACTACGTGCGCGGAGCGGGAGCCCCCGAACTGGCCACGATCTTATCTTGGCAACGTCAGATCAAGCTCGAGGGCACCCCTTAGTGCCTTCGAGCCTATAACTCTATCTCCCCTTCCAAACCGGATCTCGCTTTTCTGCGAAGGCCCGTGGCCCCTCGATGCTATCTTCAGAGCTATAGAGCACATCGACGGTGGCAAACTGCCGGCGTGCCACTCGATTCATGGCGTCCTGAAAGGAAAGTGTCTCTGCAACGCGCACCGTCTCCTTGATGGCTGCAAATGCCAACGGAGGACCACCGGCGAGCAATTTTGCGATCTCCCACACGCGCTGCTCTAGCCTTTCCTTCGGCAGCACTTCGTTGACTACGCCCCAGCGATGCGCCTCGATGACATCCATCCAACGCCCAGTAAGCAATAGATCCATTGCGATGTGATAAGGCATGCGCTTCGGCAGCTTGATTGCCGCCGCGTCGGCGAACACGCCGGCGCGGATTTCCGGCAGAGCGAATGAGGAACGGTCTGAGGCGTAGATCAAATCACAGGAAAGTGCCAGTTCGAAGCCGCCGCCAACCGCCATGCCATTAACGCAGGCGATCACGGGCTTATTGAGGTCGCGTAGTTCTTGTATGCCGCCGAAACCACCGACACCATAGTCGCT
>NZ_JBVVPC010000072.1:0-19871 GCF_055807355.1 Bradyrhizobium sp. Ken01 | reverse complement strand
TTTTGGAACACGACCCCGATATTGCGCCTGTGCACTGGCAGCCCAGTTACGGAACGAGCACCGATAGAGATCTCGCCAGCGGTTGGGGTCTCGAAACCTGCAACCATCATCAATGTCGTCGTTTTGCCGGAGCCGCTCGGCCCAAGAAACGAGACGAACTCGCCAGCCCCGACCTCAACCGAGACATTATCAACCGCTTGCACGCCGCCGTACTGCTTACAAAGTCGCTCCAATCGCAGCGGCTCGCCGGACATACTCTCCTCCCAAGGCCATTGCAAATAATGCAATTGTGTTGCATAAAGTGACAGGTGTATGAACGCCTGTCAAGCGAAGCAAGGGTATTTCGATGAATTCTGCCAAACGTCCCCCAAGCGACCGAACCGTCGGAGAGGTTACGACCGTCCAGCGCGCGTTGAATTTGCTAAGGGTTGTCGGTGCGAGTGAAAAGCCGATCGGCGTGAACGAGATTGCGCGCCGGCTAGGAAAGCATGTCAGTGCCGTTTCCAGGACACTGGCGACTCTTGAACACAATCGATTTGTCGAGCGCGACGAAGAGACTGGCCGGTTTGTGCTCGGAGTTGAGCTTATCGCGCTCGCGAGCAGGCTTCTTTCTGAACTCGATGTGGTCAGGGTAGCGCGACCCTATCTCGAAGAACTTGCCGAGAGCACAAGGGAAACGGCCTCGCTCAGTCTTTGGAACAAGACAGAGGCAATCAACATCGAGCATGTACTTGGCCCCGGGTCGATAAAGCACGTCGCAGCACCCGGGCGTCGCAACCCGGCCCACTGTACGGCTACTGGAAAAGCCATACTGTCGCAAATGCCCAGCACCACTCTGGAAGAGGTTTTGGCGCTCGGCCTTGAATCCTATACGGACCGTACGATCACTGATGCGAGCGCGCTTGAACGCGAGCTGTGCAGCATTCGCGAGAGAGGATACGCGCTCAACGTTGGAGAGTTCATTCCCGAGATTGCCTCGATCGCGGCAGTCGTTCTCGACCGGAGGGGACGAGTTGCGGCCGCAATTGCGATCACGATGCCGGTATTTCATTTTAGTCAGCAAAGCGAACGGCAGCTGGCGCCTCTTGTCGTGAATGCGGCGGCGACTGTCTCGCAGCGTCTAGGATATCGTGGTGCACATCCGGTATCATCGGCCACCTCCGAACTTGCGTAGGTGCGAGGACCAATTTCGCTATCGTAGTAGCCGATCGCGAACACACGCACGGCGACGGGCGGTCTGAGGAGGAGATCACCAAGCTCCCCAATACTGTGACCGGACCGTCTTCAAGGTAGGGCCTGTCTTCAGTTTGGGGATTCCCAAGTCACGATTGGGTGATTCATGGGTGGTCGGCTTTTGGAGAGCCGGCCGATGCGACGCTACGCATTCGCGAGCAGCGGGATCGGATCAAAGATTTTCTGCCGGGACGCGAGGCCATGTTGGCGGTACCGCAGCCGACAATCGATTCTTCGTCGATGCAGTTCTGTACCGATACCTGGCTGGAATCCCTTGGCGCGATCTGCCAGAGCCTTTCGGGAACTGGAAGGTCGCCTATCCGCGTTTCAGCCGACGGGCGAAGAGTGGCGTTTTCGAGCATCAAGCTGTTGGCGAGTGATCACGACAACGAATAGGATAATGATTGACGCCACGATCGTGCGTGCTCATCAACACAGTGCCGGCGCGCAAAAAAAACGGCGACCAAGCGATCGGCCGGTCGCGCCGTGGACTGAGCACTAAAATTTACGCCCTCGTCGATGCGCTGGGCAATCCCGTGGAGTTGATGCTTTCGCCAGGACAAGCCGGCGATCTCACCTGTGCAGAGCCTCGGCTTGAGAATTTCGATCCGGACATGGCCTAAGACGCTGACGTCTTCATCAAAGCACTCGCCGAGAGGCAAATCACCCCAGTCATTCCGTCCCACCCCGACGGCGCATTCCATCCCCGCGTGATTTCGCCCTCTATTGCAAGCGCAACCTCATCGACCGCTTCTTCAACAAACGTCGCAGCACGTTAACGACAAGCTCGCCAGAAATCTTCTCGGTGGCGTCCACCTGGCCTCGACTATCATCCTGCTCAGCTGAAAACAGGCTCTAGCGCGTGAGAGTGGTCCCGGCGCGCTGCAGCACATTCGCGCAGGAGACTGCCTCCAACCGGGAAACCACGGGACCATCACAGAGTTAGAGTGCTCTACGCTGCCCGCGTTCTCAGATAGGAAAGACAGAAAGCTACGAACAGTACGCAAAGTGTCCAGAGTAGTCGCATGCTGCCGTGGGAATAGAACGTTTGGCGCGACAGAAGAGGAGCGGGAGTCAGCTATTACCGTCAACCGTCGCAGAACGAAGAATATGGTCCCCGAATCCGCGGAAAAGCTCTGAGCCTTCTGTAGGCCGTCCGAGTGTCTCAACGAAGCAGCAAAGCGTTCCCGACCTTCGACTGGGTCCTTGCTGAGCTCGTTAGCAAGTGGAAGCCCTGGAACGGGGCAGGGATCAATCGACTTTTAAATCTTGCATGCTCAATGACAAAAGCTAGAGCAGCTCGACGCCCGGAAACGGCAAAAACTGAACCGCCCCGGGTTTGCCGGAGTCCAACTACTGAGAGGATGAAGCCATGACAAGCAAGACGACGAACAAGTTTTCTCCCAAGGTCCGAAGCCGTGCGGTTCGGTGGTTCTGGATCAGGCGGGCGAGCACCCATGGTTGGGCCGCAGTGACTTCGAGCGACTCCGGGTTGACGTCGGATCATTCCATTTCGTTCGAGGGTGACGACCATCTGGTTGACCGAAGGCGGGCTGACGCGGAAGTGGTGCTGCATGTCGGTTTCGGCTGGAGGCCGGCGGACCATGTGCGAATAGACGTAAATGCAAGCCAGATACTGGCCTTGCTAGTCGGTGAAGCTTTGCCGGCCCGTATGACGGCCGTCGCCTGATTTTTGACTCATCTGCCGATCCGCCCGGGCTTCCGACAAAGGAGGCTGCAATGAATGTACGGTATCGGGCCGAGTTGAGCCAAGCCGAACGCGAATGAACTCACCGCGATGTTGAGCAAAGCCAAGCGCGCCGTTCGCAAGCTCAGCGGGTGCAGATTCTGCTGACGGCCAATGCCGGGCGCAGCGACGAGGAGATTGCTTGGGCCGGTGGCAGTGAGCTGCTCCACCGTATACCGGACCACGCGGCGTTTCGTGGAAGGCGATCTGGAACGGGCGCTAAGCGAGGAGCCACGTCCTGGAGCTGAGCGCAAGCTCACCGGCAAGGAGGAAGGCCTGCTGGTGGCAACGGCCTGCGCGCCCCCTCCGCAGGGCCGCGCGCGGTGGACCCTGGACTTACGGGCCGATGCCATGGTCACGCTTACCAATCACGCCAGCCTATCAGGCGAGAGCGTTCGCCGACGGCAAGCCGAAAGCGGCCTTAAGCCCTGGCGCAAGGACATGTGGTGCATTCCGCGTCACACGACGAATATGTCCCCTGCATCGAAGACGGTCTCGACCCGAAATACCTGATGCGAAGCGCCCGGTGGTTTGCTTCGATGAAAGCCGGGTCCAGCTCATCGGCGAGGTGCGCAAGCCCATCCCACCCGAGCCGGGGCAACTCGAACGCTTCGACTACGAGTACCGCCGCACCGTTACCGTCAATCTCTTCGTCGACGTCAATCAGCCGTGGCGCAAGGTCAAGCTCACGGAGCGGCGCACCGCCGAAGATTCGCCCGATGCAGGCGCGAACTCGTCGATGTTCATTATCCCGACGCCGAGTGCATCCGCGTCGTGCAGGACAACCTGTCGACCCACTTGGCCGGCGCCCTCTATCAAGCTTTCCCGACCACCTAAGCCAAACGCATTCTGCGCCGCCTTGAGTTCCAGTATACCCCAAAACACGCCACGACCAGCCCCCGATTATGAATTCAGCAGATCGAGGATGTATCTGACGGTGAGCTTCGTCGTCGGGATGATGACCTCATCGGACGCTCCGAATGTGGGCGTATGCAGTTGCGACTCGTTACCCGGTGCGCGACTGCCAAACATGAAGTAGATCGACGGCACGCATGCCGAGTAGAAGCCGAAATCGTCGCTGCCCGTTCCCCGCTTCATCTCAATGAAGGAGTCGTCGCCCGTCATTTCCTGGACAACCCGCCGAAACCGCTTTACCATTTCAACATCGTTAGTGATGGCGGGCTCGCCCTTGTGAATGATACACTCGGCCCGACCGCGGTGCATTGCAGTGACGCCTTCCGCCACTTCGCGCACTCGCTGGCACAGCAGCGCGCGGCGTTCCGAGCTGTGGGTCCTGATCGTCCCCTCCATCACGACCGATGGGCAGATGATGTTGGTGGCCATGCCGCCCTGGATAGTGCCGATGGTGACAATTGCGGCGTCATCGGGTGGCATTTCGCGCGATACCACCTTCTGCACCTCGTTGATGAAGGCGCCGGCGATGGCGATGGCGTCGACGCCCTGGTGCGGCGATGCGCCGTGCGCCATCTTGCCCTCGATCGTAAGCTTGAACTGGTCGGCGGATTGGGTCACCGCGCCTTCGGCAGCGCCAAACTTGCCAGCAAGTGTTCCGGGACTGACGTGGAAGCCGACGGCGCGATGGAAGCCATCCAACAAGTTTTCCTCGATCACTGTGCGTCCGCCGAGCGGCTCCGCTTCCTCGGCCGGCTGGAAGAAGACGCGCACCTTGCCCGCGAAATTGTTACGCATGCGGTGGAAGGCAAGCGCAGTGCCCAGCGCGATCGAACCATGCATGTCGTGACCGCAGGCATGCATGACGCCGTTGACCCGCGAGCGATACGGCAGGTCTTCGCGCGTCTCCTGGATTGGCAGCGCATCGATGTCGCCCCGCACCGCGATCGACCGCTTGGGACCCGAACCGGTGCCTTCGATGTCGCAATACAGCCCGGTTCTGTGGAAATCCTTGGCGCTATTGAGTCCGAAGCGTTGCAATACGTCTCGGATACGCTGCTGGGTCTTCCATTCTGCATTGGACAACTCAGGCTCGCTATGCATGGCATGCCGCAGCTCGATCAGCGCGTCGCTCTCGGGATCCGATAGAAAGCTGGTACTGAGTGCGTTCATCGGCTTGAACCTTTTCACATCCGCGCTGCCTAACCAGGCCTGCCACCACAAGAAAAGCTACACACCTTTAAGATAGGAGAAGAAAGGCGGAATAGCTGCCAAATGGCTAAAGTGAACATACCCGCAAGCGACCAACGCGCCTTCTTCACCGGCCCGACGGCTACGTTTTCGTATCGCCGGGCAGCGTTCAAGTCAGGCCCTAGGGACCCTCTGGGATCAGGCCGCAGCCTGTTCGATCGGGGAGAATGGCAGGCCGAGGCTCTCGGCCACGGCCTTACAAGTGAGCCGTCCCCGATAGACATTCAGACCTGCGCGCAGATGCGGATTTTCGAGCACAGCCGCAAATCCCTTGTTAGCGAGGGCCAAGCCAAATGGAAGCGTGGCGTTATTCAGCGCTTGGCTTGAGGTCAGCGGGACAGCCCCAGGCATATTGGCGACGCAGTAATGAATGACGCCATCTACCTCGTAAGTTGGAGCCGCGTGCGTCGTCGGACGCGAAGTCTCGAAGCATCCGCCCTGATCAATAGCTACATCCACGATCACGGAGCCTTTGCGCATCGAGCTCAACATGCCGCGACTGACAAGTTTCGGCGCGCTCGCGCCAGGAACGAGAACCGCGCCAATGACGACGTCCGCCGCGAATACCTCCTCTTCAACAGAGTCAATTGTCGAGAATCTGGTACGAACCCGCCCCTCGAACAGTTCATCCAGCTCGCGAAGCCGGGGTATCGAACGGTCGAGCATCGTGACGTCGGCGCCCAAGCCCGCCGCCATCCGTGCAGCGTGCGTGCCGACAACGCCGCCTCCGACTACCACGATACGAGCCGGTTGGACACCGGGCACCCCACCGATCAACAGTCCCCGACCGCCCGCATAACGTTTCAACGCCGCACCGGCTGCTTCAATCGCGAGCCTGCCCGCGACCTCGCTCATCGGCGCAAGCAGCGGAAGCCCACCACGCGCATCAGTAACGGTTTCGTAGGCAATTGCGGTGCACCCAGACTTCATAAGACCCTTCGCCTGCTCCAGGTCTGGCGCCAGATGAAGATACGTGAAGAGGATCTGGTTCTCTCGGAGCTGCGTCCATTCCGAAGGCTGGGGCTCCTTGACCTTTATGATCATCTCGCTCCATGTGAACACCTCGCGAGCAGAGCCTGCAATCGTTGCGCCAGCCTTGCGATAATTTTCATCAGTAGCGCCGATGCCAACGCCGGCGTTGGTCTCGACCAGCACGCCGTGGCCGGCGGCTACGTATTCGCGGACGGCTCCCGGCGTAAGACCCACGCGGTATTCGTGGGACTTGATTTCCTTGGGAACACCGATCTTCATTTGCGATCTCCTTGAGGCTGCTTTTAATCGGAAAAGCAGTTCGGCCTGCCACGTAGATGGCCAAATCTCAGGGAAATTCACCAATCTTTCGGGTAATCATGCAGGATTCCAAACGGATAAAAGTTTGAGATCTAGAGGAAGCCTAAAGCCTCACAACTTAGCAAAGACCGCAGAATCAATCCGGCCAGCCCCGGCTTGTCGAGGTTGCAGCTAACCTGGGCCCAGCATACTTGGATGCAAGTTTTCCGGGCAGCCCGCTCAGAACGCGTTCGTTCGCCTTATCAATCACCGAGGACACCGTGTGGTCATCCGCGCTGCATCGAGCCTTTCAAAAACTCGCCGACCGGCTCGCCGAAAGCACAGATCGTGACTCTGCCCAGCAGGGCATGGCAGATATCGCTGAGGCGCTGAATCTATCTTACTTCGCCTATCTTGTGCTCTCCGATAAGCCGGGCGGCCCTCCAAACCTAATCTCGACGTATCCACAATCGTGGACAGCACACTACCTTCGACACAAGTATGAATCCGTTGATCCCGTGGTGCGTCGGGCAATCCGAGATAGTCAGCCATTTAAATGGGGGCTGGAATTTGGCCCGCCCATCCGATCGGAACGGGAGCGCGAGTTATTTGAAGAGGCTGCTAAATTCGGCATCCGTTATGGATTCACACTTCCAATCCACCATGACAACGGTCCGCTCGCCGCGCTGAGCTTTGCGACCGACGACCGTCGCACCAATTTTGAGCGCTCGGTACTCAAACATGCCCAGAACCTGCGACTAATCGCTACGTTCTTCCATGCACATGCAAGGCGTTTCTGGACCGCCGATCGCATGGTTGGCGGTGTGGTGCTGTCTCCCCGAGAGCTCGAATGCCTTGAATGGTCTTCGCGCGGCAAATCTGCTGGCGACATCGGGATTATTCTCGGCATGTCCGAGCGTACCGCGTGCTTTCACCTGGATAACGCCCGAGCGAAGCTCGGCGTTGGCTCGCTTCGTCAAGCCGTCGTCCTATTGACCGAGGCAAAGTTTCGAAGATAGAGCGCCGCCTCGCCATAGACACCTGTGTGACTGCACAGGATGCGCCAGCCTCGACTTCTCTGCTTCGTTTGACGAGCAAAGCAGGGAGGCAAGAATGATGCAGCTCATCACCCCAGATTATTACGGCGAGTTCCTCGATGATCTCGCCGAGATGCATCGGCTGAGGTATCGTGTTTTCAAACAGCGCCTGGAATGGGACGTCGGGGTCAGCGGCGACATGGAGGTCGACGAGTTTGATGTCCTTCGGCCGGTGCATCTACTGAACCGCTCAAGCAATGCATGTCTTCAGGGTTGCGTCCGGCTTCTGCCTTCAACCGGCCCAACCATGTTGAGAGACACCTTCCCAATCCTTCTGGACGGGCAGCCCGCGCCACGAGGCGATCGGATCTGGGAGAGCAGCCGATTTGCGCTCGATGTTCCGTCGGATGCACCGAAGGCTAAGGGCGGACTTGCTGCTGCCACTTACGAGTTGTTTGCGGGCATGATTGAGTTCGGCCTTTCCATCGAGTTGACCGAAATCGTCACTGTCACCGACGCCCGAATGGAGCGCATTCTTCGGCGCGCAGGCTGGCCCCTCCGCCCGATCGGAAAAGCTCGTCCTCTCGGAAACACCACGGCCATTGCTGGATACCTCGAGGTCTCGCCCGATGCGTTGCATCGCATCCGCAAAGCGGGACACATCTCAGGTCCGGTGCTCTGGGCGCCAGTCATCCGAGCGGCCGCCTAGGATCTGGAAGCAAGTACAATCGGGGCATCGCTGCACATTGGAGCGGAAAACCTATCTGCTTAAGACTTACGATGCACAAACCACGTCGATCAAGACCCTCCCTTCATGCCAGCAAGGCGATCGAGCTGAAACACCTGAGATCGGCTGTTGCTGCGGCCGATTGCGGCAGCTTCCGCGGAGCCGCGGAGTTGTTGAGGTCGCAACAATCGAGTCTCAGCCGAAGAATCGATGAAATCGAGCACCACTTGGGCATCGCAATCTTCGAGCGCTATAGCGGAGGCGTGCGACCGACGCAGGCCGGCCGCGACGTGCTTCGCCTGGCCAGGAGCATTCTGGAAGAATTCGACGCGCTCCTCGCCACCGCGATATCTGTCCATAACAGCGAAACCGGCCGTCTGACCGTCGGCTTCTGCACCTCACTTTCGGCAGGCAATCTGCAAACCTCGCTACTCGCGTTCAAAGAGCGATTCCCGCAGATCGAACTTGTGACGGTCGAACGATCACGGACGCGTTTGGCCGCGGCGCTTCGAAACGGCGCGCTCGATGTGCTGATCGTGACAGGGAGGCTCCCATTGTTGAACACCGAAGAAATGCCGCTTTGGAGCGAGCGTGTTCTGGTGGCCTTGCCCCATGATCATCCGCTCGCCATGCGAGAGACTGTGTGCTGGGCTGAGCTGCGCGGCGAAACAGTGCTACTCAGCCACTATGACCCGGGAAAGGAGCTCGAAGATCTTCTGATTTCCAAGCTCCTCTCGCCCGAGGATCGCCCCAAGATCGAGCGCCACGACGTCAGTCGTGGCATCATCAAGAGTCTAATCAGCATGAGCACGGGCTTAAGCCTGGTGCTCGAGTCCGATATGGGGGCAAATTCTGCGGGCCTTGTGTACCGAGAGCTACGCGATGGCGATGGGCCCAGCCGCTTCGACTTTTCGGCCTCTTGGCGCCCCGACAATGAAAACCCGGCCCTGCGGGAATTCCTGAAGCTGCTCACAGCGCGCTACCGTTCGCCTCCGATTGGAGGCTGACGAGCTCGGCGAGCTTTCCGAAAGCTCCTGTCCGCAGCCATGAACCGCGCCAGCATGGGTGCAATGAGTTTGGATGGATCCTGGATTGGCTGGCCGGTCTCCTGGGCGAGGATTTCAGCGTAGGACACTAGATCGCGGTGCACGCTCGCAGGTAGTTCGTGTGTCACCTTGATGGGTTTATCGTCTTCGATGGCTCCGAGTTTGAGTTTTGACATCGTCCTCATCCTCTGTACGGTTCGAGCACCAGGTCACGGTTGACGATCACCCGCAGGGGAAATCCCGGACGAATCGTCAAGGTCGGCTGGATGTTGAGATTGCGGCGGACCACCTGCTGGCCCGTCTGGTTCATCGAGTCCCCCGCCCCGCGGCGGAGCGCAGCGATGAGGTCGCTGTTGGTACTACCCGTATCCGATCCGGAATTCACCTCGGTGCCGACGGCGAGCAGCGTCGACAGCGCAGCGGCCCCCAACAGCTCTTTCCAATGGTTGTCGACCTCATCCTCAAGCCCAGAGTAGCCCGCGACGTCCGCGCCCGGCTGCCGCTCCAGGACGATCGACCGTCCATTTGGCATGATGAGGCGCGTCCACACCAGGAGCACGCGCGATTGGCCAAATGCGACTTGGCTATCATACGTCCCGATCAGCCGGGCTCCTTGCGGAATAAGGCGAGCTCGCCCGGTAGGGGAATCGTATACCGCTTCTGTGACTTGGGCCGTGATCTGCCCAGGCAGATCGGACCGAATCCCCGTGATAAGAGCGGCCGGAATGACCGTTCCGGCCTGGACCACAAAGGGAGAGACCGGTCTTGCCAAGCGATCGGGGCTGGTGGTTCGACGGTCAACGGAAGCACTGACGAACGCAAGTTTTCGATCCTGGCCATTCTGGGCAAATGCTTCGTCAGATGATGGCGCTGCATTTGATGGGGCGTCACTTGGCGATGTGACAGGGGCCTGTGCGCGGACGTTCGTGCTGGCAAACACCTTGCTGGTGCGTGCCGCCTCGCTCTCCTGATTGACCCGCTGCTGTTCAGCGTCAACACCGAGCGGGCTCGGCGTCGAAGAGCCCTGTGCTGCAACGATCGGCCGACCAAGATCGCCGGGTAAAGGTGGTCCAAGACGCGGCACCTCCTTCGGGATCTCAGTGTAATCCTTCGGCAAGTTTGCAAGCTGATCGGCGACATTGTGGTGATCGGTCGCGTAAAGCTCCTCGGCGGCCGGGGCACGTGATCGCTTCTCCTGCAGAGCCCAGAACACCGCACCAGAGATGAGCACCAGAAAAAGGGCGCTGCCACCCGCAAGCACCTTGCGCGATAGGCGCGTAACTTGCGTCCGTTCCGGCCGGAGCCGAAGGGTTTCGGCGATATCTTCCGGCGGCTTAACCCGGGGAGCGTCCTTGGGTGTGTCATTCGGCCGGCCAGTCTCTGTCACAGCGATCTCCCGTCGGTTCGGACGATTCTGACCTTCTGCTGGTGCTCCTCGCCCAGCCTCAGTTCCGCGGCCGCGAACAGCCGGTCGACGATCAGCACATTGCCGTAAGCGCGATAGTTGACGAGCTCGGTCTTGCCATCGAGCCCGATCACGAACAGCGGCGGCATCTCGCCCTGGCCGACGCCGGGCGAAAACTCGATGTAGACCTTGCGGCCATCGTCATAGGCATTGACAGGACGCCACGGCGGGCTGTCTCCCTCGATGGCGTAGCGGTAACGGCGCTGCGCCTGGTCCGGGATGACGGGTGTGGGCGGCAGAGCTCGACCACGCGCGGCCCGATCCTCCGGATAGAACCACGCGACCTGTGGCATGTAGGGCTTTTCCCGGGAGCGCAGTTCCATCAGGTAAGTGCGGCGATCGGTGTTGATGACGAGATTGGTCTCAATCGCCGGACGTGTCGGCTTCACCATGATGTGCACACGTCGCGTGTCGCCGCTGCCGCTCTCGGTGTCGCCGACCACCCAGCGGGCGGTGTCACCGGCGGCGACCGGTCCCGAGCCGATCAGCTGCTCGCCGGGCTCCAGCGCAATGTCCGTGATCTGCCCCGGCGCGGCATAGATTTGATAAAGAGCGCCCGGACTATACGCAAACACCTGTACCGCATTGAAGTAGCCAGCCTTTCGCGGCTGCACACGTGCGGCGTCATTCGCGATCTCAATCCGTTCGACGGGTTCTTTGGCTTCCGCGTTCCTGCCGCCGCGCGCCGCCTTCCAGGCCGGCGGGACATGCAGCGGGCGCGGCCGATCGTCGGCGAGCGCCGGCAGATCTGGAGCTGGCGGGACATCGCTATCGTAACTGATTTGCGGCGGCTTGAACGTGGTGCACCCGCCAAGCGTGGCCACACCAATAACGAGAGCCAGAGCCAGGCTCGGGCGGCCCCTCTGTGACGCAATAACGAGACCTGACGGCATTGCTAACCCAGCTCCTTCGACCAGTTGATGGCGTTGACGTAAATGCCAAGCGGATTCTTGCGCAGGCGATCGAGATCGCGAGGCATCTCAACGATGATGCTGACAATCGCGCTCCACCGCTCGGTTGCGGCCAGCTGACCGTTGTCGTAGCGCCGCTCCACCCAGGCCAGGCGAAAGCTCTCAGGGGACGCCCGAATGACGCTCGAGACCTCGATCGCAATTTGCGTCTTGCCGAGCTTGGCGAAGGGATCGTTGTTGCGGGCGTAGTCATTCAGTGCGGCCGCGCCGCGATCGGTTGTAAAGTCGTAGGCGCGGAGCCAGTTTTCGCGAAGGACGATGGCGTCCATCGGCAGGCCGCGCACATGCTCGATGAAGCGCGCCAGGTGAAAGGCTACTTGCGGGTCGGTCGGTTGATAGCTGGCGTTTGCCGGAGCAACTGCCTTGGCTTCGCCCAACTGATCAACCTCAACCACCCAGGGCGTGATCGTCCCGTGAGCGGATTGCCAGACCAGGGCGCCGGCGAAACCAGCGGATAAGAAGAGGGAGCCAAAGGCCATCAGGCGCCAGTTCTTGGCCTGCACGCGCGCAGACCCAATGCGGTCATCCCAGACCTGAGATGCGCGTTGATAGGGGGTGACGGCTTCCGGCGTGCGGCCATAGTGAACGGCCGATCGTTTGAACATTGTTTGACCTCAAGAGATGGCGGGGAACCGAATTAGAAAGAAAGGAGGCGTCAGTGATCCTCTTGCGAGAGGTCGACAGATCCGCCGCCACCGCCGTGATCACCCGAACGGATCGCGTGGGTTGCCGCTGATGCGCCATGACTGATCGTCTGTGCCCTCTTCATGCGCCGAACCCAGGCGGGCGCACTGTCGGAAGCTCTCGAGGAATCCCCTTCCCCCTTACCGGCATCGCTCGCCGGTCCACCAAGACCAGCTGCGACCGAACGCAAGGGACTTGCAGCACCGGACGCGCTCGCCTCGGAGCCGGACTGACTCCCCGCGCGAAACACGCTCATGGTGCCGCTTGCAATCGCGCTTCCACCGCGTGCGGCACCTGCAATCGCTCCGCCGGCAAGGCCGGCAGCGCCGGCCGCAAGGCCAGCGCCAGCCGCAACGACTCCACCGGCGGCAAGTCCCGTCCCGACGGCGCTACCTGCGCCGAGCTGCGGACCTCCGGAGACGATGCCATTGGCAATCCCAGGTCCGAAAATGCCGAGGCCCAACAAGGCGAGAGCGCCGAGCACCAGCGCCATCGCGTTCTCGATGGTCGGCTGATTGCCGCCGAAACCTGCCGTGAACTGCGAGAATAAGGTCGATCCGATGCCGACGATGACGGCGAGGACCAAAACCTTGATGCCGGAGGACATGACGTTGCCCAGCACCCGTTCGGCCGCAAAGGCGGTCTTGCCGAACAGACCGAAGGGGATCAGGACGAAACCTGCAAGCGTCGTCAGCTTGAACTCGATCAGCGTGACGAAGAGCTGGATGGCGAGAATAAAGAAGGCCAGCAGCACCACGATCCAGGCGAACAGCAGGACCGCGATCTGGACGAAATTTTCGAAAAAGCTGACATAGCCCATCAGCCCCGAGACGGAGTCAAGGATCGGACGGCCGGCATCGAGCCCCACTTGCGCGATTCGACCTGGCCGCAAGAAATCTGCCGATGAAAGGCTCGTGCCCGAGGCCTTGAGGCCAAGACCAGCAAAGCTCTCGAAGACGATGCGCGCGAGGCTGTTCCAATTGCCGATCAGGTAGGCAAAGACACCGACAAACAAGGTTTTCTTGACCAGCCGGGCAAGAATCTCCTCATCACTTCCGAGGGACCAGAACAGGCCCGCAAGCGTGAGGTCGATTGCAGCTAACGTCGTGGCGAGATAGCCGACTTCGCCCCCGACCAGGCCAAATCCGGAATCGATGTAGCGGGTGAAGGTTTCCAGAAACTGGTCGATGACGGAGGTGCCGCCCATTGCTCACTCGCTT
Organism: Bradyrhizobium sp. Ken01; assembly: GCF_055807355.1. Classification (NCBI taxonomy): domain Bacteria; kingdom Pseudomonadati; phylum Pseudomonadota; class Alphaproteobacteria; order Hyphomicrobiales; family Nitrobacteraceae; genus Bradyrhizobium; species Bradyrhizobium sp. Ken01. The sequence continues at coordinate 6,309 of NZ_JBVVPC010000072.1, read as the reverse complement.
TGGCTTGGAATGGAGGGTGAGAGAGAGGGGAGGCGGCTTTCGTCCTTACGCGGCACAGGCGAGGAAGATGGCGCCGTGCCCACCACGCTCAAACCGTTTACCGATCCGCTTTTCCCCAAGAACTGGCTGCGCCGTTCCGCCCAGATCCTCTGGCATTCGAGCAGAGCCTCTCGCTGCTCGTAGATGACGGTGCGGCATTGCTCGAGCTTTGCCGCCGTCGGATCGGGCTTCGCAGCGTGCGAGGCGGAAGATTGGGTCGCGCTTTCGTCGCCGCGCAGGCGAATGGCGCAGGCGGCGACGACCAGGACTGTGAGGCCAAGTGCCACCGCCATCGGCAGCCGTTCAAATCTGCTCTTCATCATCAGTGGAACATCTGCACGGTTGTCGATTGATAGCCCTGACCTTGGGTCAGAAAGCGCCGCAACTGCTCTCTCCCCTGATCCTGGGCACTTGCTCTTTGCGCAGCTTCGAGCGTTTGTGCGCGCCCCTGCGCGGCCACGGTCGCGGTGAGATCAGCAAGCTGCTGAGCTTGCAGTGCAAGGAGCTGGTTGCCGGCCTGACGTGCCTGCAGAGCACCAGACGCGCCCTGGCTCGCCGTGACCAGGGCCGACATCTGGGTGCGGTTGGTATCGAGATTGCCGACGACGGTCGCCTGCACCCGCATGGCGTCCTGCAGGCCGGCAACCGCATTCTGCCAGCGTGTCTGGGCATTGGCGACGAGAAGCCCATTGGACATGCTCGCGGATGTCGGCGCATAAGTTGTTGAGAACGCGCGATCGATCTGCTGGACATCGTAGGAAATGCGCTGCGCTTGACTGAGCAGCTGCTGGGTGCGCTGAATCGATTGCTCGAGCTGCTGCAAGGACGAGTACGGCAGGCTCGCCAGGTTCTTCGCCTGATTGATCAACATCTGCGCTTCGTTTTGCAGCGAGGTGATCTGGTTGTTGATCTGCTGCAGCTCGCGCGCGGCCGTCAGCACATTCTGCACGTAGTTGTTAGGATCGAACACGATCCACTGTGCCTTCCCTTCCCGGGCCCTTTGCGCCACGGCAATGGCGATGACACTCGCTACGAGGAGCGGACGGAGACGGTTCATGACAAGCCTCCTCCCTTGGCAAGCTGCGGAATGAGATTGCAGGCCCAGCCGAGGTCGCGCGCCTTGAGCCAGCCGGCGACGAAATCGTCTAGCCCGTGCTCCTCAAGAACCCGCTCGATGAGAGCCTGGTCGGTCTTGGAAGACGCGGCCGCAAAAGCCAGCGCGATCTCACCAAGGCCGAGCTCGAATAGCCGGTTGCCCCGGCGCGACTGGCAGTAGTAGTCGCGCTTTGGCGTCGCGCGGGCGAGAATCTCGATCTGCCGGTCATTTAGTCCAAAGCGCCGGTAGATGCCTAAGATCTGCGGCTCGATGGCGCGGTCATTGGGAAGAAGGATCCGGGTTGGACAGCTCTCGATGATGGCGGACGCGATTGCGGAACCGTCGATATCGGCCAGCGACTGGGTCGCAAACACGACGGAGACGTTCTTCTTGCGCAGCGTCTTCAGCCATTCGCGGAGTTTGCCGGCAAAATCGGCATCGTCCAGCGCAAGCCAGCCCTCATCGATGATGAGCAGGGTCGGACGGCCGTCGAACCGATCCTCAATCCGGTGGAACAAATAGGAAAGAACCGCCGGCGCGACACCGGTCCCGATCAACCCGTCGGTCTCAAAAACCTGGACGGAGCCCTCTCCCAGCCGCTCACCTTCCGCATCCAGCAGCCGCTCAAATGGACCGCCGAGGCAATAGGGTTGCAGCGCGCGCTTCAACGCATTGGATTGCAGAAGAACGGACAAGCCAGTGAGCGTCCGCTCCCCAACTGGCGCCGAGGCGAGCGAGGTCAAGGCCGACCAGACATGATCCTTGGTCTCGGGCGTGACCTCGATGCGCTCGCGCGCAAGGATCGATGCGATCCAATCGGCTGCCCAACCGCGTTCACCGGTCTCCTCGATCCGCGCAAGCGGCTGGAGCGCCACGAATTCTGCCGAGTCTCCACCAACGGCGCCGCCGAGATCATGCCAGTCGCCACCCATGGCGATCGCCGCCGCACGGATCGACCCACCGAAATCAAAGGCAAAGATCTGGGCTTCCGGATATCGCCGGAACTGCAGCGCCATCAGCGCGAGCAGCACCGATTTTCCGGCGCCGGTCGGGCCAACGATCAGAGTGTGTCCGACATCGCCGACATGCAGCGAGAACCGGAAAGGGGTCGATCCTTCCGTCTTGCCGAAGAACAGCGGAGGCGCCTTGAGATGGTGATCCCTCGCCTCTCCCGCCCAGACCGCAGAGAGCGGGATCATGTGGGCGAGGTTCAACGTCGAGACCGGAGGCTGGCGGACATTGGCGTAGGTTTGTCCCGGCAGGCTGCCGAGCCAGGCTTCGACGGCATTCACCGTCTCGACCATGCAGGTGAAGTCCCGGCCCTGGATCACCTTTTCGACCAGGCGGAGCTTTTCGTCCGCCGCCTGCGGATCCCTGTCCCAGACCGTGACGGTTGCCGTCACAAAGCCCTCTCCAATCTGATCCGAGCCGAGCTCCTGGAGCGCGTGATCTGCATCCATCGCCTTGTTGTGGGCGTCGGTGTCCAGAAGCGTGGACGCCTCGTTCGTCATCACCTCCTTCAGGATCGCCGCAATCGACTTGCGCTTGGCAAACCACTGCCGCCTGATCTTGGTCAGGAGCTTTAGGGCATCGGTCTTGTCGAGCATGATCGCCCGGGTCGACCAGCGGTACGGGAACGCCAGCCGGTTCAGATCATCGAGGATCCCGGGCGTCGTCGCCGTCGGGAACCCCACGACGGTCAGGACACGCACATGCGCGTCACCCAGCATCGGCTCAAGCCCGCCTGTCAGCGGCTGATCGGCAAGCAGCGCGTCGAGATACATCGGGATTTCCGGCACCCGAACGCGATGCCGCTTGGTCGAGACCGTCGAGTGCAGGTAGGTGAGTGTTGCCTCGTCATCGAGCCAGCCGCATTCCGGCATAAAGCACTCAACGAGCTGCAGCACGCGGTTGGTCCGGTCGATGAAGCCACTCAGCACCTCGCGCGCATCCGCCCCGGGGCCGCGATGGCTGCCCTCGTACAGGAGACGCTCGGCCACAGCTGCACTTTCTGCCGGCGGCAGATAAAGGAAGCTCAGGTAGTAGCTCGATTCATAATGGCTGCCGGCCTCCTCGAATTGCGCTTTGCGCTCGGCGTCCACCAAGGCGGATGCGACATCCGGGAATGTGTCGGGCGGATAGCGCCCTGCCGAATGCCGTTGCGCCTCGACGAAGATGGCCCAGCCCGATCCGAGACGCCGGAGCGCGTTGTTCAGCCGGCTTGCGACCGCAACAAGCTCAGCCGGCACGGAACTATCAAGATCCGGCCCTCTAAACCGCGCCGTCCGCTGAAACGAGCCATCCTTGTTCAATACAATTCCCTCGTCTACGAGCGCGGCCCAGGGGAGGAAGTCGGCAAGGCGCGTATTCGAGCGGCGGTATTCGGCAAGATTCATCATGGGACTATTCTCAAGCGCTGAGGTGACCAGGAACACGAACGTGCCGGCGCCCGACTTCGACGAATTCCGGATCGCGTTTTGCGGCCCAGACCGCGGCCATGTGGCCGATGAACGCCAGCAGAAGGCCGGCCAGCCACAAGCGCAGACCGAGGCCGAGTGCTGCAGCCAATGTGCCGTTGAGAATGGCAACCGATCGCGGTGCCCCGCCCATCAGGATCGGCTCGGTCAGCGCACGGTGGACAGGGGCGACAAAGCCCGGGACTGGCTCATCCATCAGATCACCACCCCGCCGCCGAACGAGAAGAACGACAGGAAGAAGCTGGAGGCGGCAAATGCGATCGACAGACCAAACACGATCTGGATCAGCCGCCGGAAGCCGCCCGACGTGTCACCGAATGCGAGCGAGAGACCGGTCACAATAATGATGATGACCGCGATGATCTTGGCCACGGGTCCTTCGACCGATTGCAGGATCTGGTTGAGGGGCTGCTCCCAGGGCATGTTCGAGCCGGCGGCCCAGGCCGGCACGCTGGCCAGATACAGACAAGCGAATGCCGCGACTGACGTGAAACCTCGCCCGAGAGAGGATGGTGCGTTCATGACTGATCTCCGATTTTCGAAAGGCTGTAGTCGCCTGATGGTCCAAGCCCGGTGACAGAAGCGAGTTCGCTCAAACGTCGTTCGGCACCACGGCCAGAGAGCACGGCGATGACGTTGACGGTCTCGGCGATCAGTGCGCGCGGGACCGTGACGACGGCCTCCTGGGTGAGCTGCTCGAGCCGGCGGAGCGCGCCAAGCGCGGTGCCGGCGTGGATCGTGCCGATTCCGCCGGGATGTCCCGTCCCCCAGGCCTTGAGCAGGTCGAGCGCCTCGGCCCCGCGCACCTCGCCAATCGGGATACGATCAGGGCGCAGACGAAGTGACGAGCGCACAAGTTCGGACAGCGAGATGACACCATCCTTGGTCCGTAGCGCCACGAAGTTCGGTGCCCTGCACTGAAGCTCCCGCGTATCTTCAATGAGAACGACGCGATCCGAACCTTTAGCCACTTCCGCCAGAAGCGCATTCGTCAGCGTCGTCTTGCCAGTTGAGGTGCCGCCGGCGACCAGGATGTTCTTTCGCGCGGCAACCGCGTCACGTAGCGCGTTCGCCTGCGCCGAGTCCATGATGCCGGCAGCGACATAGTCGTCCAGGCCGAAGACAGCGACCGCGGGTTTGCGGATCGCGAAGGCGGGCGCTGCAACCACCGGCGGCAGCACGCCTTCGAAGCGTTCCCCGGTCTCCGGCAGCTCGGCCGAGATCCGCGGCGAGCCGGGATGAACTTCCGCCCCCACGTAGTGCGCGACCAGCCGGACAATTCTCTCGCCGTCAGCCGCGGATAGACTCTCGCCGGTATTACTAAGGCCACTCGACAGCCGGTCGACCCACAGCCGGCCGTCGGGGTTAAGCATCACCTCGACGACGGAGGGATCTTCAAGAAAGCCTGCGATCGCGGCTCCGAGCGCTGTACGAAGCATGCGTGCCCCGCGCAGCTCGGCTTCCGAATGAAATGAATGGATTGCCACGACTGCCCCCGTGCTTGAGGTCGCTGAACATCAGCGGCCTTGCGTAGGGACAAGTAGAAAAAGCAGAACCGAGGTAATCGCAACAAGAGCGTTAGCCGGTTCGTACTCTGGCGTAGGAGAAGAAAAGATAGGAAAGAATGCTTGCGAGGCTTTGATGACGCGGAATCACGCCTGGCCTTCCGCGTGTCCCACGCCAAAGAAAACGCCTCAAAAAGCAACACCGGCCGGAGTTTTATAGCTACGGCCGGTGTTTTAGCGCGTTTTACTTGCCGAGTTCGGCGGTCAGCTCCGGAACCGCCTGGTAGAGGTCGGCGACCAGGCCGTAATCAGCGACCTGGAAGATCGGCGCGTCCTCGTCCTTGTTGATCGCGACGATCACTTTGGAGTCCTTCATGCCGGCCAGATGCTGGATCGCGCCGGAAATGCCGACCGCGACATAGAGCTCGGGGGCCACGACCTTGCCGGTCTGGCCGACCTGCCAGTCGTTCGGCGCATAGCCCGCATCCACCGCCGCGCGCGAAGCTCCGACGCCAGCCCCGAGCTTGTCGGCGAGCGGCTCGATGTACTTTGCGAAGTTCTCGCGGCTCTGCATGGCGCGGCCACCGGAGACGATGATCTTGGCCGAGGTCAGCTCGGGACGGTCACTCTTCGCGACCTCCTCGCCGACAAAGGACGACAGGCCCGGATCGGCCGCCGCCGCGACGCTCTCGACCGACGCGCTGCCGCCTTCACCCGCTGCGGCGAAGGTGGAGGTGCGCACCGTAATGACCTTCTTGGCGTCCTTCGACTTCACCGTCTGGATGGCGTTGCCGGCGTAGATCGGACGCTCATAGGTGTCGGGGGCGACCACCTTGGTGATCTCTGAGACCTGCATGACGTCGAGCAGGGCCGCGACGCGCGGCATCACATTCTTGAAGCGCGAGGTCGCGGGCGCGACGATGGCGTCGTAGCCGGGAGCCAGCGAGACGATCAGCGCGGCCAGTGGCTCGGCCAGATCGTGCGCGTAAAGCGCGCCGTCGGCGAGCAGCACCTTCTTCACACCGGCAAGCTTTGCGGCCGCGTCCGCTGCGGCCTTGGCGTTCTCACCGGCCACCAGAACCTCGACGTCCGCGCCGAGCGCGGCCGCCGCGGTCAGGGCCTTGTTGGTCGCATCCTTGAGCGACGCATTGTCGTGTTCGGCAATCAGAAGCGTCGTCATCAGAGCACCCCG
>NZ_JBVVPC010000071.1:0-20449 GCF_055807355.1 Bradyrhizobium sp. Ken01 | reverse complement strand
CCGTGCTCCTGCAGGATCAGGCGTTTAGTGTACAGGATCAGGTTGAAGCCGACGAAGAAGAAGATTGTCGGCGGAAGCGCATGCTTCACCTGTGTGAGCCACCAGGCAATGGCCCGCCGCAAGAGCGCTGCCGGCGCGGAGCTAACAATGGCGGGTTGTCTCATATGATACCTCCCAGTGATTGCGCCGAGCCATATTGCGCGAGTTGCGCACCGACATTGCCGAGGCCTCACCAAGCTGGCAGACGAACAGGATGAGCCGCCGCTTGACTAACGAACGGGAGCCCGTGCGCCCCTGTTGTAAATTTAGCACGAATGGCTGGAATCAGCGATGTCGTACCATTTTGCACTTGCGTGAGGTGGACCCGAATTCATCCCGGTAATAGCTTTACTGACATAGTTGCTTGCGTTCCTGTTGCGGCAGCGGGGTTCGCGTGAGTATTCAGATCACAGTTTTGAAAGTTTTGGCGGGCCACCCTCAGGGCCATGCATCGCTTGCAGACCTGAAGCAGTATCTCGCGGTCCTGACTTGTAGCGGGCCCGACTGGTCTCAAAGAATGAAGCGGCTCGCTGCACGTGCGCCGGGATTGGACATTTTCACCAGCGGCTACGTGCTACGAGAGCCCAGCGGATGGCAGATCACGGCGAAAGGCCGTGAATTTCTCATCTCAATTGAAGCGCCATTGGCCGAACCGGCGCTCACGCCAGTCGCGCTGCCGGAGCCGGTTCTTTGCGAAACGACTGACCTTCCGGCCAATGTCGTTCGACTGGTAGATCATAAAGCTCAACGACGGAGGCCCGCTGCGGCCTGAAGCTTAGCGCAATCAAGTCGCCGCGCTCGGCACCGTCCCAATCAGGTGCGGTGACCGACAAGGCCGGTCCAGGAAGTCGAACGCTACAATCGGCTGCCGCCAGTGCTCCGAACTTCGCGGCTATCCCTACAAGCGCTCATCTGGTCGCACGCTGACCTTACAAGATTTCAGCCAGCGACCCGCCCTCGACGTGGTGGCCGGGCGAGCGGTAGCCCGCCATTTGCGTTCGTTTGCTTGCGTGACAGCAGCCCTTGCGGCTGAGGCAATGCCAGTAGGATCGGCGGTGTATACGACCTTGCGGCTCGGCACCGGAGAATTATGCCGTGCGAATACTGATAGTCTTTTCTGTCCTCATGACCGTTTTCGTCACATCGGCGAGCGCAACCACCTGCACGCAGGCGACTGCGAATTGTAAGAAAACCGGGGCCGGCAAGCCTAACATCGATGGTAAGTGCCAAGCTGCGGGTGCTTCTTGTATGCGGGACGGGTATTTCATGGGGCCGGTGTCACGCACGCCTTGGAAAAATCTGCGCAAGGAGTAACGCGGCCCGCCAATGTGCAACCTTTACTCGATCACCACCAACCAAGCCGCCATCGCGGCGCTCTTCCGCGTCGTCAACCGCTATGTCGGCAACCTCGCACCGATGCCGGGCGTGTTTCCGGATTATCCGGCTCCGGTGATCCGCAACACCGAGACCGGGCGCGAGCTGGCCATGATGCGCTGGGGTATGCCGCCGCCGCTTCGCACAGGCGGGCCGCCGGTCACCAACATCCGCAACACGACGTCGCCGCATTGGCGCCGCTGGCTCAAGCCGGAGAACCGCTGTTTGGTGCCGTTCAACAGCTTCGCAGAATACGCGCCGGAGCCGAACCCAGACACCAAGAAAAAGGACGTCGTCTGGTTCGCACTCAACGATGAGCGGCCGCTGACCGCCTTCGCTGGCATCTGGACCATGTTCAACGGTGATCGCGGCACTAAGTCCAAGCCGGTGCAGGGGCCGCATCAGGTCTACGGCTTCCTGACGACATCGCCCAACGCGGTGGTCGAGCCGATCCATCCAAAGGCGATGCCGGTGATCCTGACCACCGACGAAGAGCGCGACGTGTGGATGCGTGCGCCGTGGGACGAAGCAAAGGTGTTGCAGCGACCACTGCCGGATGACGCGCTCAAGATCGTCATGCGCGGGACCGATAAAGAGGATCGGACAGCGGCAGCATGATCATGTCTACGTGGTTTTGGCGGCGCTTCAAAATGAGGACGACGGTTGAACAACTATTCAGTAAGCAACGACAGGCTTCAGCCAGTGACCTACGAGATTGGGGATGGTTAACAGACCCAATTCCCGCAAGCTATGGATCAACCCAATTAGGCTCCGGACATCGGGAGTGATGGTCACCTGTGGGTGATAATTCCAATTGATGAACCGAATGCGGAAACAGCGGCGAGAGGCGCAGGCATGCGCACATCCGTTGCCGAGATTATTCCGCAGCGCGATCCAGACGGCCGGAAGCTCCATGCAAATCTTTACAAATTCGCTCGCGGGTTCTGGAAGCCGCCGGCTTGGGTTGGGTCGACCCAGCTTTCAAATTCGAGACAGATGATCACCTTGGGCTTCATCGCGACGAAAAGCGTGCGTCAGTTTGCGCTTGACCTCCGCCAGATGTTCGATCTTGGAGTACCTACGTTTGAAACGGCACCGGAAGCATTCGAGGCGGTGCCTTAAGACGATCGAAAAGCGAAGTAGAGTCGAACCCAGAGATAAAGCGCCTGCTGGCAGCGAGCCGGGCCAACACGCGTAACGATTGCCGGCTTCTCACGACGGAGCGTCATGCGCAGTTCCGTTCACGTAGATGAACGTGGAGGGTTGATCCAAGTCAAGGGCGCGTAGCTCCCGCGCCCGAGGATTCGGACAGGACCGCGGTTCAGCGGGATACTGAGATTCCGCGGCTTCCAGTCTGAATGAAGGAGTACGCCCAATGTTGCGTCGAATTCTCATCGCATCGGCTGCTGCAGCCATGCTGCTAGTCACCTTCACTCCCGACGACGCCGATGCTCGCGCTCGCGGCGGTGGCGCCTATCGGGGTGGCGGCGGCTATCGCGGCGGTGCGGTCGCAGTTCGAGGGCCGCGGGGCGGGGGAGCCGTGGCAGTGCGCGGCGGGCGCTACGCCTATCGTGGTGGGGCCTATCGCGGCTACGGCTACCGCGGCTATGGTGTCGGAGCGGCAGCGGTAGGCGCGGCTGCCGTTGGCGCTGCTGCGTATCGCCGCAGTTGCTACGATGTGTACGGCAACTATATCTGCGCCTATTGATCCGAGCGACGCCCGATTGCGCGGCTTGGCCCCCTGGGGGTCCTTCGGAGGGCGTAGTTTCTGCGGGGACCGCGCCACCGTGACTTGTCGAGAAGAATGCTGCTAGAAATCCGAGGTGCAGTCACGTCGAGACCGCGCGTTTTTTGCCGATGATGTGCGGTCAGCAAACCCCGTCGGATCGAAGGGCGATGTCTTCAGAGGCTTCGAGGCTGTTTGGATCTTGTCGGCATTCCTTTCTAGCCTGCGCGTCGGACGCTAGACATTTCGAGGGCGACGCCCTTTGCCGCGCCCGCGATTGGGATTGCGGGCATCGACCGTTTCCCACCACGAGTAGACATCGTGATCCCGCCAGGTCTTCCGGTTCTCACTGATGTATGTGGGCTGCGGAAATTTTCCGGCCTTCACCAGCCGGTAAAGAGTTGTGCGGCTAAGTCGAATGATTTCCAAAACTTCTTTCTCGTTGATAATACGTCCACGACGCTGCGCGGAGTTCTCGGGCATTGCGGCGCCTTTCTGTCCCGTTCTCGAAACAACACGGTCGCGCTCGATGTTGCGACAACTCCGCTGTTGTAGCAGACGTTTGGTGACTGCTTCCAGATTGAAGTAAAGCTTCAAGATCCCGCCACTTGAAGCAAAAGCTTAATCCAACGATGTCCCGATCTCGCTATCGTCTCATCCTGGCAATCGGAAGCGGGAAAGATCGGAGGCATTGCACGATACTATGAAGCGGCTCGAGATCCCTCTCTCGAAAATCGATTCTATCCCGACGTGCGCGTTACGCGGTCGCTGAAGCTGGCCCGCAGATCACTGGCGAATTGACGGACCTGATCAAGTTTTGTTGAAGGGGCTGCTCAAGCTAACTTTTAGTTCAAGGGAGGTAGCGAGGACAACACTGGCTTTTTCGCTCTATCCATCGGATTTGCGCACCTAAGGTGAATGTTCACTCGCTTTGCGCAGAGCGCCAAGTTTGCGCATGCTCCAGCTATATAACGGCACTACGGAGCAAAGTGATGATCAAGTGCGGGAAAGTCGGCCGCAACCCTCGCGTCGATCTTAAGTCACTGCCGATCGAACCGAAGGCTTACTCGATCAAGCAGTTTTGCGAGGCACACAGCATCAGCCTTGATACTTATTTCCGCATGCAGCGGGCGGCCTCCGGGCCGGTGAGGATGAAGGTCGGTGCGCGCACCCTGATCAGCGTTGAGGCCGCGGCAGCTTGGCGTCGCGAGCGCGAAATGGCGGGGCGCAGGGCTCAGCACACCGCATCGCGCCCTTCTGCATAAAGAGTGGGGCGCACATGAGCGCAAACGATTACGACCATCACTCGCCGCACTCTCTCAACCTTTTTTGCGCTAGCACGCCGATGTGGGTGTTGGAGAAATTGCTTGGTTTGCGACAGCCGATTGGTGCGCCGGCGCACCGCGGTGTTGCGGTCGAAAATGGCGTCATGCATGGCCTCATGAAACTTGATGCACCGGTGTCCGAGTGCGTCAAGGTCGCGATGGTCGCATACGACACGCTCATGGCGCTGTCGCCCGATACCCGCCGCGAGAAGTATCGCGACACTATCGAAGACATGGTGAGGTTGGCGCTGGACGAACTGCGCCGCTATGGCGTGCCATCGCGCACGCAAGGCCTTGTTCAATGGCAGCCGAAAGGTCTGCGTCTGCCCATCATTGGCTATTTTGACTTCGAGTGGGCGCAGCATGGTGTGATCATCGATCTGAAAACGACGGAAAAGATGCCTTCGCAGATCAAGGTGTCGCACGCTAGGCAGGCGTCTTTTTATGCCGCGTCCGACAACATGGCCGCGCGGATCACCTACGTCACGCCGAAGAAGTGCGAGACGTACGAACTCGAAAACATCCGAGAGCATCGTGAGGCGTTGCGCCAAATTGCGGTGAGGATCGAGAATTTGCTCGCGCTCTCGGATGACCCTGAATTCTTCAAGAGCATCACTGCCCCCGATTTGGAAAGCTTCTATTGGGGCGGGCCGGCGAGGCAACTCGCCTACGAGCACTGGCATATCTGAATTCCCGCAGCGATCGGGATTGGCGGGCTTCGAGCCTGATCGAAGCAGCAAGACAGGAGTAGAGTCACATGAGCAATGTGTTCGGCTTTTCTACAGCGCCATCTACTGGCGGCGACTTTTTGCCGATCGTGAAGTATGACGCCCGCGCTGGCCGCTTCTATCGACTGGACCGCGTCGATACCGGCAACGGCTTTGAAAGCAAGCCGGTCGATATCACTGCCAACTTCAAGGCGATTATCGACCTCGAGAACGTCGAAACGGGGTGGTTCGATTTCCTTCCCGGCTCCCCGCCGGACTTTAAGCTGGTGCCGATCGGAAAGGAACTTCCCGACAAGCCGAGTGCGAAGCACAAGAACGGCATTCGCTTGATGTTGAAGCTTTCGAAGGACTGCGCCGGCGGGTCTCCCCTTGTCCGGGAGCTTGCTGGCACCAGCAAGGCATTCCTGTCCGGCATCGAGGCGCTCTATCTGGATTACTTGCAGAAGAAGGCTGCCAATCCCGGCAAGCTTCCGGTCGTCGAGCTTGAGAAGGTCACGCCCATCAAGACGGGCAGCGGCGCGAAGAGCAGCACCAACTTTCAGCCGACGTTGCGCATCGTTAGCTGGGCCTCTCGTGGCGATTTGACGTTCGTGCCCAAGGGTACGTCACCCAATTCACCCGCACCGCAGCCGCCGCCTCAGGGTCCCACTCCGCCGTCCACCGGCTCGACCCGCGCCGAGCCTCCGCCGCAGGAGGAAGGGATGGACGCGGATTTCGGTTGACTGAAACCGTGGGGGTCAGGTTGGCGGCAACCGACCTGACCCCGCACCACGTCACGCTTGAGCCTTCGAGGACCTGCTGCATTCGAGGTGCGTCTTGGACATACCCGAAAATGCCCGACTTGAAAAACTTTTGGGCATGCTGGGCTCGTCATTTGACGGCGAGCGCGCGAACGCAGCGCGCGTGATTTCGGCGATGGCAGAGAAGCACGGTCTGACCATCGTCGAGTTGATCTACGGCGCCGGTGGACAGGAGCAGCGCCTACACCCTCGGCAGAGCCCTGGACCTGAGCCGCCGAACGATGATCTGCGCGCCAGGCCGGTACCAGATACCATGCTCAAGCGACTGGCTAAAATTTCCGATAACCCGGACCGGTACGAAGTCATTTTGACCGAATGGGAATTCCAGTTCGCCGTCGATGTCTCCGCGCGCTACTCGCGGGACTACGAACTGAGCACCAAGCAGCACGTGATCGTAGAAAAAATCCTTCGCAAGGCGCAACGCTCGACGGCACGGAAATGACGAGCACGGCATCGATCGAAGATTTCGATCCTGACTTCGCCGGTCCGGCGGAATGGGCCGCCATGTATCGCGCACGCGGTCTGCAGGTGATCCCGTGCTATTCACCGTCGGAGGTGGCGAGAGGCACCTCATGGAAGCGTCCCAAGCTGTCGGAGTGGACGGAATTCCAAGAAACTCTCGTCCCGGATGTAGTCTTTGCGCGCTGGTATGGAGTCGCTGGCGAACACTCGGCTCGCGACAACATGGGGATCCTGACCGGCCAAGCCAGCGGCAATGCCTTCGTGATCGATTTGGACGATCAGAAGGGTCCCGCTGCTGGTGAGTGGTGGCGCGGTATTCTCGCCGTGCACAACAGCGGCATCGAGCCCGAAACCTGGCGTCAGCAGACCGGGGGCGGCGGTCGCCAAATCCTGTTTCGGGCCCCGCCCGAGTGGCGCGTCCCGACCAACAGGACGCCCATAGGCGTGGATATCCGTGGGCAAGGCGGGTTTGCAGTGCTGCCGTCGTCCGTGCACGAGAGCGGGCGGCGATACGCGTGGGCGCCGGGGTGCGCGCCCTACGAGATCGAGATCGCCATCGCACCGGAATGGCTACTGGCTGCTTTGGAGTCGCTGGTCGCGCAGCATGGCGGCGACCAGGGGCATGGTCGCGGTGAGCATACTGGGTCTCCCGGCGGCGACTATGATGCCTTCGGCAATCGCATCGACGGTCGCGAAGAGGAGATGCGCGACGTGGTCTGGCGCGCCGTGTTGGAATGGTATCGGGAATCTCCGATCAAGCCTGCGGAGACCGAATGGGAGACGCGTGCCGAAGCCGCCTATCAGATCTACGAGCGTAAGGTCAAAAGCCGGCTTGAGGGAGTCGACAAGACGGCACTGCTGGAGCGCGAGGGCCGGGGACGGGCCGCATTCTGGGAGAAGTGGCGCCGGGAAATGGCGAAATGGGGCAGCACCAAGATGGTGGAGGAGGCGGCCAAGCCGAACCCAAACTCCGATCAGTCGCCGTTGGAAGAACCCAGGATCGATCCCAAGACTGGCCAACCGCTGCCGCTGCTGCTGAATGCGGAGCAGTTCGTGGCGGGTTTCTCACCACCTGCCTACTTGGTCGATGGCGTCGTGCAGCGCGGCTATCTTTACGCGCTCACTGCGCGAACAGGGCACGGCAAGACGGCCGTCGCCTTGTACATCGCGCAATCGATCGCCCGTGACCTTCCCATGCATGGCAGAGCGGTCAAGGCGGGAACGGTGCTCTTACTGGCCGGCGAAAATCCTGACGACATCAGAGCGCGGTTCCTGGTCCTGGCCGATGCCTATGGTTTCAAGGCCGAAGACCTCAAGATGCGGTTTGTGGCTGGAGTGATCGACATTGCCGCCAAAATGCCGGAGATCAGAGCTGAAGCGGAAACGATCAGCGATCTGGTTCTGGTCATTGTGGACACAGCAGCGGCCTACTTTCCGGGCGATGAAAGCAACAGCAATTCTCAGCAGGGCGCGTATGCCCGGCTACTGCGGCAACTAACCTTCCTGCCCGGCAAGCCCGCAGTGCTGGTCAACTGTCATCCGGTCAAGAACGCCTCCCGCGACAACCTGCTGCCGATGGGCGGCAGCGCCTTCCTGAATGAAGTCGACGGCAATCTGACGCTTTGGACGACGGCCGAGCGACAGACGACCCTGCACTGGCAGGGGAAGTTCCGCGGGCCTGAATTCGAGCCCATGACGTTCGAGCTCGAGGTGGCCGACAGCACAAGAGTGATCGACGCAGAGGGGCGGTTAATGCCTTCCGTCGTTGCGAAGCCAGTCTCGGAATTCAAGTTGCAAATAGATGAGGGCAAGCAGGAGAGCCAAGAAAACATGCTCATGCGCGCCATTGCCGCCAACCGGAACAGCTCGATTGCAAACCTTGCCACAATGTGTGGGTTCGTTGGCGCGACCGGCCAGCCGCAAAAATCCAAGGTGCACGCCATGTGCGGTCGTCTGATTGAGGAGAAGCTGCTGGAGCGCCGTGGCAGCAAGTACCGGATCACACCGAAGGGCAAACGGGAGATTGGCTGGAAGGACGACGGTGATTGACAGCTTCGTACATGCATGGGCCTGAACGTTCCTCTGAACGAGGAACGGTCGAAAAACGGGCCGTTCGTTCGGGGTGAACGATAGTCTGAACGATGCGATCGAACTGGAGACAACCCATTGAAATGCAATCGTTCACGCCTGAATGGCTCGCCGACGAATGCTCCACACCGGTGGAGGAGCGTTCGTTCGGAGCGTTAGCGTAGCGTTAGCGTCGCTGAATTTTGACTGTTTGGAGGGGCCGGATGACAGACGAGGTTGAGACCTTGAAGGCCAAGCGGAAGGCCATGATGAGGGAGATTATGGGAACGTTCAAAAGGTCGAGCGACCCGCACCCCAAACAGCGGCGGGCAAGCCTGACGCGGCGGGTTGATCTGCTCGACAGGAAGATCCGCCGGGTTCACCAGCAGAAAAGGAAAGAAAATTGTCATGGGCAAGATCAAGGAGATTGACACCCGCCCTCTGGGCGACCCGACCTCGTGGTCGCGTACACATGGCTCCTACCTCGCCGGCCGCGCCTATATCGATGAGGCGGACCTGACGGCGGCGCAGATGGAAACGCGGTGGGGAGCCGGACGATTGCGCCTGCTGGCCTCGCCGGAAATGCGAAAGAAATTCGACAGGCAACGGTACTTCTTCAACGCCGCCATCTGGCACGGCAACCTCGATGCCGTTCGTCGCGAAGCCAAGCGCATGATCACCGCGTGGCTAGCGCTCGACAAGGCCGCCACGGCGGCAGGCAAGACGGCCATTTCTCCGCTGGTTTGGGAGGTGGCGCTCGCAGATGGCACTGTCGCTGCCATCGTTCCTAGCAGGGACGATGCTCGCGCTGTCATCGCCGAGGGACGCGCTATGGCCGTCTACACGCTCGACGAAATCGCGCGTCTCCTGTCCGCGTATCCCGACATCGCCAAGGCAAAACTTACCTTCCCCGGTGCCGAGGTCACCAAAGTCAGCAAAAGCATTTACGATCCGCTCGATGCCATCCGCGACGGTGCAAGCCTCAACGATCCGCTGGAAGACGTTGGCATTGCACGGGCCTAGGGACAGCTAGGACCCGCACGGCGGCTGCGACCGTACAAAACAATGCCTCGCGTCTCAAAGATTGGCCATCTGCGATGCGGCGGCATCATGCTATAATTGGACCGATAACCGCCGTGAGAAGATATGTCATGGACGTACGCCGAGGCGGGCGAGACCCAAAGAGCGGCCGCGTTCGCGGATTTCAATCTGAGACGCAGCGCCAGAACTTCATGATCGGCCGCGCGCGGTGCTGTAATGGGCCGAACCGCGAGATGCCACGTTGCGCCGCGCTAACTCGGCTGGGTCAGCCGTGTAGAGCAGCACGAATGCAGAACCAACAAACCTGCTTTCGCCACAACGCTGCGGCCAAGCGGTCACGACTTGTAGCCGCACGCCTTTCTGGAGACCTGGACCGCATCCAACGCGCAGAGATGCGGGCAGAACGGAACCGGCTCTGCGTTGTCTGGCGCTGCGATCCGCGCGAGCCGGGCAAGACGATCATGCTGGTCCCCTCTGACGAAGCATTTTGCCAAGCATGGGCAGCACGGCAGGGCTTTCAGCTCGATCTCCTCGACCGTGACTTACCAGCCTTCTCTGATGCGCTCCGGTGGATTTGGGCACGAATGTCGCGCGCCCTGTTCAGTGAGGGCGATTTGAGTGTGAAACTTGCGCGATTGCGCAATCGGATATTGGAGGCAAACCGTGCCGTCGATCATCAGGGATGAACGTGGGCGTTTTGTGCCGGTAGTTCGGCCAAAGCTTTGGCAACCCGCTGTGGTGAAGCGGAGCCGAGACAGAACCGACCGGATTGGACGCGCCCGAAGGCAAATGAAGGCTACGATAGCAACGACCCAGTGGATTAGTGAGCTGGATCGCCAGGGAATTTACGAGCTGGAGGCATGCGGCATTGAGTGGCTGGCCGTTGAGGCGTGGCTCGGCGCCCTAAACCCGCAAGAAGCCAGTGCGGCGCGAAGGTTCGTGAAAAGCGTCTTGGAGGTGTTAGCAGACCGTACGGCTCCGTCCCGAGACCGGGGCGAGATCTACAATGAACTCTATCGGCGGCTAATCGCCGCTGGCATCATGGACTAATCGCCTCGGGGTTTGATCACGGCCCGGAATGGCTCGCCACGACTCCACGGGGGGCGCTGATGCGCTCTTGATGGCTTCGAGTCCCCAACACCAGTGAAGAAATGGGCTGCTCCTCGACCGTGTCAGCGGCCCGGAGAGGCTGTTACGCTTATTGGAGCGCCCGCCAGATTGTGCTTTCGCCGCACTCATACTCGCGGGCCAACTCCGCCATCGTTTCGCCGGCAGCGTACCGCTCAGCCAGTCTTCGGCGCTGACCGTGATCAAGAGCAGGGGGCCGACCGAACTTCGTGCCTTTACGCCGTGCCCGCTGAATACCTTCTTCACACCGCTTGCGGATCAGGCTGCGCTCGAATTCGGCAATGCCGCCCATGATCGTCATGACCAGCCGACCCACATCGGTCGTGGTGTCGCACCAGCTCTCGCAGAGCGAAACAAAGCCGCACCCTATCTCCTGGAGCTCATGCAGAATGTTTTGCAAATCGCGGCTTGACCGTGCCAAGCGATCCAGTTTCGAGACGACCAGCACGTCGCCTTGTGTGATGATCTTCATCAGCCTGGCGAACTCTGGCCGCCCGTTAATCGACCTGCCAGAAACTTTCTCACTGAAAATGCGTTCGCATCCGACGGCCTTCAGGGCCTCGATCTGCGCACCGTGATCCTGCGTACCCGAACTCACTCGCGCATATCCAATTTTCATTTCTGTCCCCATTTTGAAAGAGACACTTTTGGAATCTAAAAAGCGTGATAAAGCAAGGGTAATTTCGATCTTCCAGAAAGTAGAGTTTTTGAAAGTTGGTGACGATCGTAGACCGTGTCACGCAGCAGCTGCTGATCACTTCGTGTCGTCATCACGTAGGCGCCTCATGCTTGTTTCGCCTTGTAACTCCTGACTCGACATAAGACCACAGAACCGCCGACCCGCCCCCTGGCGCCCCCCAAATGCACAGGAGACGGCGGTCGCATACCTTCCCGCCAAAAATTTCGTACTTTGAATTTATTAGCGATCGTGACGCCCACCCAACGCAGGCTCGCGATCAGTCTCCGGGATCGCCTGGACCGTTTTGATCAGGGCCGTCCGCGTCGACTCAGGGCGAGTCGCCTGTGCGTTAATTTACTCCCCGCGCCCCCCAGATAGCGGCCCGCAGCGCACCATAGGGCTCCTGAAGCGATCAGCGCGCCGCTTGGTTGAAGTCAATATCCCATGGCCATCGGGACAATGACCGTTGGGGCAATAGCCCCGAGAACGGCCCTTGACGTAAGGTTGACGTGTGGGAACTTTCAAGCACGTTCGGCGGTTGCTGGCGGCTCGATCGATGTTGCGGGCGGGGACAAATGGAGTGAGGAATGCCCCTCGCGCGATATCTTCTATACGTTGGCGGAGCATTGCTCGCGCTGCTCTTCATTTCGGATCCCTACCTTCCGAAAATGCCGAACACTGATTGGGGAAATTCTCATTCCGTCAACATTCACATTCGTTCCGACCAGAAATGGCCGGAGCGCATTGTTTACGATACGAGCCTCCCGACCGTCGTTCCCACACAGATCGCAAACATCGAGGCCAATGTTGCGGCCCCCGAAATAATCGCGTCGACCATAGGGCGGGAGGCATTTGCGCAACTGCAACCGTCCAGCCGGCTATCCGACGCTAAAATGATAGAACCGAAAGTGCAACGTCACCACAAAATTGCAAAGAGACGCGTCGCACCGCCTGCACGCCTGGCAGAGCGGCAAATGCCATTCGGCTGGTTTGGCAATCGCATTTGGTGAAAGCCGAGACCACCTCGTGGTGGCGCCATGGCGCAGCGGTTGGGTATTCACAACGGCCGAGGATCCAGCATGGAAATCGTTGTCGCCACTAGCATCGTCCTGCTCTCGCTTTGCTCCGTTGCTGAGGCCCATCGTCTCTCGGGGACCGCCACCTACTACGGCGGGAGTGACCGCCTGTGCGGTCGCCGAACAGCCTCCGGGGGCGTACTCAACTGCGCTGCAATGACGGCCGCCCACCGGACGCTGCATTCGGCACCGTCCTGATGGTTCAGAGCGGCGGCCGCTCGATCCAAGTCACGGTAACCGATCGGGGTCCATTCACCGGCGCGTTCCTTGATCTATCGCCTGCGGCTGCGAGTGCGCTCGGCTGTCGCTGCACCCATCGCAGCGTGACCGCGACGATTGTCCAAATGGGATCCGGTGGGACGTTGGTCGCGAGCCGTAGTCGCCAACGTCCCGTCGCTGCGGCGGCAATGCCGGGGTTCTTCCAACCGATGCAGGACGGCATGGGTCCGTTGGGCACGTTCGGATCGTCGATGGCGATGGCTCCTGCGCCGCGCCATCACCGACGCCGCTAGGCCGATCCGTTCAAGGCGCATGACCTTCTATCGTGGGCCAATAAGAACCCCGCCGACAATCCGCATCGCGTCTATCGCTGCTTTTGACCTGTAGCTGACGTGCAGACCGTGGATGGCGCAATTCCGGTTGCCAATGCAGACCGGACACCGCGCGCGCTGCCGAACCGACCGGTCTAACCCAGGCCTCGTTCGTCCCCCTGCGCATCAGGAGTAGCCCGATCCGCTAACGCTTGCGCACCAGCAAAGTCCAAACAGGCGACGCACCGTCCCAGCCGCGAAGGCGCCCCGACAGCCGCACCTTCAGCCCGGCTTCCGTGATCCGCTCGACAACAAGATGCAGCGCGATCACGTCGCCCTCTGCCAGTTCCACACAGCCCCGCTTTCGCGACCACACCGCGCCCGGGAAGCGAAACAAGTTCGCCTTCAGCCACCTGCCGCTGCGCTCCGACAGCGGTTGTAAGTCGACCTGAGCGCCGGCCCTAGGCCGCAGCCTGACATCTGCTCGTCGCAGCCAATTCGGAATCCATCCCATGCGAATGACTAGGCCGCGCGGACTGTCACAAGGAACCGGTCTACTTGCTGCTTCAGTCGATTGCTTTCCAGCGATAGGGACTGAGCGGCGGAAAGCACCTGCGTCGAAGCTGAGCCCGTTTCGCTTGCCCCCCGCTGAACGTCGCTGATGTTCGAAGAGACCAACTCGGTGCCCTGCGCCGCCTGCTGAATATTGCGCGAGATCTCCTGAGTGGCCGCGCCCTGCTCCTCGACGGCGGCGGCGATGGTAGAAGAGACTTCCGAGAGCTGCTCGATAGTTCCCGAAATCGCATTGATCGCATGGACCGACTCCTCGGTCGCGGTCTGAATCCCGGATATCTGCTGACCGATTTCACCTGTGGCCTTGGCGGTTTGCTCAGCCAGTGCCTTGACCTCGGAGGCGACTACCGCAAACCCACGGCCTGCCTCGCCCGCGCGCGCAGCTTCAATGGTGGCATTAAGAGCCAGCAAGTTGGTCTGGCCGGCAATCGTATTGATGAGTTCGACGACGTCACCGATCCTGGCCGCGGCCTTGGACAACGCGCCGACCTTTTCTGTGGTCGTTCTTGCCTGATCGACAGCCTGGGAAGCCATCCGGGCCGAAGCCTGGACTTGCCGGCTGATCTCGGTCACGGACGACGACAGTTCCTCGGTTGCGGAAGCGACTGATTGTACATTGGTGGATGCTTCCTCCGAGGCCGAAGCAACGGTGGTTGCGAGTTGCTGGGCGTGTTCGGCCGTTCTCGTGAGCGTCCCTGCGGATGCTTCGAGTTCGGTCGAAGCCGACGAAACGGTGTCCACAATCTCGCCAACGGCGGCTTCGAACTCGCCGGCCAGGCGATGCATGTCGGTCTTCCGCTGTTCGGCCTGACGTTTTTCGACCTCGACCTGTTCGGCACGGAGGCGCTCGGCCTCGATCATGTTCGTCTTAAAAACGTCGACCGCGCCGGCCATCTCGCCGATTTCGTCATGTCGTCCGCTGCCGGGGACTGCCATGGTCATGTCGCCTCTGGCTAGACGGACCATGGCTTGCACCATGGAGGCAATGGCCTTCGTAACAGAACGAGCGATGGTCAGCGAGATTGCTGAAACAACGACAATTGCGAGCACCAATGCAATCAGCATCCAGCGTTTCACGGCGGCCAGCGTGTCCGACTCTCGCGCCTGGGCGTCATCGTGGCGCTGCCGAACATCCTGTTCGATGGACTCGAAGATGGGCTCGATGTTGGCATATGCCTTCGACAATGCCGAAGCGTCGGCCTTGGCCCGTTGAGCGGCCTCTGCCCACGATGCAAAGTCGTTTCTGTAGCTCTGCAGCTTGGCTGCGATCTCGGTCTTCACAGCGGTAACAAGATCAGAAGCTGCGACCGTCTTGGCAAAGTCGTCCGCGCTCTTCTGGAACGACTCTACGTAGCTCGGGTCTCGGCGAAGCATGAAATCTTTCTCATGCCGTCGCATCGTCAGCATGCCGCTCGTGAGCGTCTGGCTTCCCGTATCCTTCAGTCGGGCTTCGATGTCATGCACCGACCCGCGCAACGATCCGCTTAATCCAAGCTTCTCGTTCAAACCGAGCCTGATCTCTGTTTGCTCCAAGGCGGCAAATTGCTTCTGATATTCATTGAAACCCTTGGCAAGGCTGTCGACCTTCTCCGAAAGCCCACTAAACCCGCTCGTTCGGATCATCGTGCCAAGCCGGTCCATCTCCGCCGTGATCGTCGCACTGACTGCCGCATGGCGTTTCATGGAAGCTTCATCCCGTCGCAGCAGAAAATCCTTCTCGGCCCGGCGAGCGTCCAGCATGTCACGCGCGAGCTTCTCGTTGAGGTTCGATAGAAGCCGAGCCTCTTCTGCCACTTTGCGCGATCCCTCTTGCGATGCCGCGCCCGTCAAATAGATGCCGCCGAATACCGCGAGCCCGAGCAAACCGATGAGCCCAATCATAAGGATTTTATGACTCAAACGGAGCGTGAAAAAACCCATGATTGAACCTCTAAAAAAGGTCGCTTTAAAACAGCAAAAGTGTTTGCTTTGCTTAACTTACGGGTAATGAAAGAACGAACCGTAAAAGGGGCTGTCGCTTTTAGGCAATTAAGAAAGTCCGAGCAGGCGGCGGGGCGCGCCTGACTTCGGTTGCTGGGCCGCAGCCGACTGTGAGGCAGGGCAGAGCACGTCTGCTCTGCCCCCGAAGTCAGGCGTCAACCTGTTCTGCTATCGCGAGAGCGTCGTCGACCTCGATGCCTAGGTATCGAACGGTGCTCTCGATCTTGGTATGCCCCAGCAGGAGCTGTACGGGCTCGCAGGTTGCCGGTCGGCGATAGATCAAGGTTGCCTTGGTCCGGCAAAGCGAATGCGTCCCGAACAGGTGCGGATCCAGTCCGATATCAACGATCCAGTGAGATAGGAGTCGGCTGTACAAGCGCGCCGTCATATGCCCACTCCGCCGCCGGCCAGTGAACCAAGTATTCTCCGACTTCTTGCCAGTTGGAGGAGGAGCAATGTTTCCGCGTGAAGGACGCCAACGGAAGGCGTACTGCGCTGCAATACCAAGACCGGGTCGATTTCGGTGACGTCATCCGCGATCCCAGCAGGTCTCGAATTTGCAAACCGCTGAGGACATGCTTTGCTCCGTTGCTTCAAGAAGGTCAGTTGCCGCGCCTTATAGATGCTCACCTGGCAGCCCACCGCGCGGTCCGCTTCACGGGTCGTTGGGAAAAGGGGACGGGGTTCATGCCGCTGAGGAGAGGAATGGTCACTGGGTATGATGCCGACCTGATGGCGTTCAAGTTTACGATGAGGAATGGACAGCAAATTGTGCAATGCCAAATTAGCACTGCCGCGCTTAGCGACTTGGCTGATCGCCGGAGAGGCTCGAAAGGGGACTTGCTTGCTGAATTCAAGGCCCATCGCGTGCTAATCGAAGCCATAGCGTCGGCACTGTTCGATCAATCATCCGACGAGAAAACAAGGGTGATCAGTATTTTTTCGAAACACATTCCGATCAGCCGTTTCGGCAGAGGTCATTCGATAGTGCCGGGACGGAGATGAAGGGCCGGATAGCGCCGCGATTTCCGCCGGATGAATTTGCCTTTCTAAAAAGCTAAAAAAATCATCAACTTAGGCGTCTGTTCATTTTGGCCTTGAGTGTTGTCAATCGGATACAGGCCTTTGGGAGATTTGCGCCTATCGTCCCTCGTAGATCGACCGGCAGTCTTGCCAAACTGACCGCTTCGCCCGAAGCGCATAACAAGTGGGGATTCAGTGATGAAGAAGTTTTTACTAGGGACGGTAGGAGTGCTTGCGCTCGGAATGGCTGTGCCGGCCTCGGCTGCCGACATGCCAATGAAGGCTGCGCCGGCTCCCTACGTTGCCCCCATCTACAACTGGACCGGCTTCTATATCGGCGGCAATGGAGGCTGGGCGCAGAACCACAATTGCGTGGATTTTCTTAACGCGGCTGGCGTAGCCTTCGCTTCCGGCTGCCGCGATCGGTCCGGTGGCGTCATTGGTGGCCAGCTCGGTTACCGCTGGCAATCCAGCCAGTGGGTATTTGGTCTGGAAGCGCAGGGTGACTGGGCGGATCTCAGCAACCAGCGCGTCAGCCTTCTCAATCCTGCGCTCTCAACTCGTACCAAGACCAGTGCCATCGGCCTCTTCACCGGTCAGATCGGCTATGCTTGGAATGCGTCACTGTTTTACGTGAAGGGCGGCGCGGCGGTGACGGATAACCGCTTCAGCGTCCTCGAAAACGCTTTCGGCACTGAACTCGTGGCGCAAAGCGCGACCCGCTGGGGTGGCACCGTGGGTGTTGGTTGGGAGTATGGCTTCGCGCCGAATTGGTCAGCCGGTATTGAGTACGACCATCTGTTCATGGGGCACCGCAATAATTCGTTCACGGCCCCTCCCGCTCTTGCTGGATTTGTGAACGACCGGATCACGCAGGACGTGGACATGCTCACGGTGCGCGTGAACTACCGCTTCGGCAATTACGGCAGCCCGGTCGTCGCGAAGTACTGATCTCGCGTTGTTTTGACTTCTCCAGCAAACGAAGGTCGGCAGAAATGCCGGCCTTTTTGTTGGAGGGTACAATCTAAAAGTCCTCAGACCCGCCACCCGCAATCGAGCCCTCGGTTAGCTCTGTCCCCTGCACCGGCTAATGACCCGCCGCGAACCGCGGCGGAGGATCGAAGAGATGGCTCAAATCCAAAAAAGACCGCGAGCGGAGCGGTGCGCCGAGAGCGCGAGGAAAAGTGCGCTAGACCGGCTCACGCTTATCAGACGCACGAAAGGCAGCGCCGACGTGATGATTGCCTCGACTATACGCGTCACGGCTCCCTGCGCATCAGGCTGTATGTCGACGAGACCTTCCCTTGAAAAACGGATCAAGTTTCACGGGTTCCCCGGTATCTTTCCAGTACAGTTGTTTACCGGCGCTCGCCGCCACCGCGAGGCGGTGGTGACCGCCGATCAGCGTATGCTCATCCGATGCTATCGCACCGATCTCGCCAGCTTCGTCCACGATGTTTCGCATGCGCCTTTCTTTGGCGGCCGTCGCGCGGGCATCGTTGATTTGGATCCTGTGAGGCAATAACTGGTACCAGTACCTGACCGAAATCAATCCCGGCCAACCGCCCCGGAGAGGTCCCGCCCGTCGTCCGAAACGCACGAACCGCACACGCTGGCGTTGCAGCGAAAATCCGATAGTTTAATTCGTTCCGGCGCTTTAGATGTTCGATCTGCGACAATCAAACAACCGTTTACCCGGTGCCTGCAACAGTTCAGTCCAAGCGAACTCTTGGTGGGCTGCCATCGCTCTGAACAGGATCGTAGCGCAAAACGCTAGCGGGGTTGCGCTATGTCGGCATCCAATTCGAGGGGATCCCGCGCAGCCTCAAAGCGGGGAATAAGATCGGCAGGCAACGCTACCAGTTTTGCTGCACGGTTGATCGACGATCCGAAAACTGTGGCGGCAGCGATGTGCTTTGCGAGCCTCGTGTAGTCGGACCATATCAAGTAGAACATGAGTGGTGGCTGCTCTCCATTCGCCAACAGTTGACTGGAGCGTTCGCCAGCACCCTCAGTTAACCACCACCTGTGAGCAAGCGTGACGAGACTTCTGAAGTGACGAATAGTGCCCAACTGCTTACTTGGCTGAACGCCGGCCAATTTGGCGCAATGTGTTAGCCAATTGAGACCAGCCAAGATAGCAATCGAAAAATCAGTCGCCGCCGTTCCCGTGAAATCGACCACGGTCTCGTCGTGAGGACGCTGGAGGAGGTAAGCGTCTATCATTTCGATTTGCCGGTCTGCATCGTTTAGTAAGTCAAAGTCGGCCCTTGGCACCATCATTACATAGCGCATCGCTTCCAGCCGGGTGTGATCCCAAACCGAGCGAACATCACCGTTCAAATCCGATAATGCCCGCTTGCACGCTGGATAGATCAGTTCGCCCTGATCGACCTCATCGAGATATCGAGGAACGTGGCGGCGCAATTCATCGAGGATAACGTGCGGTCCGAAGAAGCGGTGACCGCCCGCTTTGTACTCGGAATGTTCCCTGAGCCGCTTTCTGGGTTGCCACCAATCAAACAAGTGCCTTGCCTCCCAGCCAGGCGAAGGAATCGGGAGAAAACCCTGATAACCGCTACCGCCATCGGCAATCCAAACGAATAGCAATCAACCCTCAGCTCGCTCCGGCCCTTTTAGAGGGGGATCGTTGCGGCTCTCGTATGAACCGCAGCTTCCGGGCGCGGTCGATCGAAGGCTTGAGATAAATCAAGGTCCCGATTGGCTCAAAGGGCGCAAGATGATGCGGTGGTGGGTTAACTCAGGGTCCGTTATGGCGCGGTATATCGACAAGATTATACAGCCCGGCGAACGGTTGCTGTATTCGACCAACGAACACTGGATGTACTTTCTGCCCGCAATCGCTGCGTGGATCGTGGTGGTCGCATTTTTGGTGCTGTGGCGCTTCTTTACTTCCGACGTGCTGGCTTCGGTTTGCTTGGCCTTCGCGGCGGTAGCTGGGCTTGCGGCTTTGTACTGGACGGCGACGGCATGGTTTCACCGCTGGACCACCGAGACCGACGTGACCAACATGCGGGTTGTCCACAAGACAGGTTTCATCAAGCGGGACACCTTTGAGATGAGCCTCGACAAAGTTGAGAGTGTCGATGTCAAACAGAGCATTCTTGGCCGCTTCATGGACTACGGCGACCTCACCATTCAGGGTGTCGGCGAAGGCACGCGAACCATTACCACCATCACGGCGCCGCTCGCGTTTCGCAACGCCATCACGACAAGGCCGGTTGGTACGTGAACCAAGGCATGGTGTGACAGCCGCCAGGCCTCACGAAAAAGCGTTGCCGGGCAGCCGTCAATGCCGCCGACCTGAACGCACCAAGCCGCTGAATTGGCGAAGATCAAGGTCAGGGTGACTTCGGCAGCTACCAGCAATCATAAGCGGGTGTTACCTCTGACCATTCCGATCCCAACATTCCGCCCCCGGGGAAGCCCCGCTGGGCATTTCGCCTCGATGTCTGCGGGGAAATGACCCAATAACCGGCACTAGTACCTGCTCGAATCAAATCTCGGCCTACACCCCCCGGAGTGCACCCGATCATCCGCCATCGTGCGAACATCCAGAGGCTTTTTGCAGGAGTGGAGCCGCGTCTGGGTCAAAACCGCCCGGATGAAGAAGCGAAAGCGCAGGTTTAGCACAGGCGTCATGAAGGACCTCTTCTGGCCCTAAGCCGAAATGCGGGTGGAGACGTGTCACGTCGGTTGTCAGAGGCAAACCAGACGCCGAGCCCGCTTTAAGTTCACCGCCGCCTCTGGCCCATTGCAGTCGTTCTCGGAGGGATCAGGCGATGCCACATGGTGCGCCGATGCGCTTCGCTCAAGGGACAGCGCAAAGGCCCGGTTTGATGGGGTTCTCTCCGGGCCTCTGGCTCCGCTTCGTCGC